>DASTSX010000098.1:0-24130 GCA_035760455.1 Gemmatimonadaceae bacterium
AGCCGTGGCCGTGCAGCGTCAGCCACAGCAGCGTCTCGTTCGCCGTGCCGATCCCCGCCACCTCGGCGCGCGGGTCGACGTCGGCAGCGATCCGCGCAGGCGCTACACCGTCGCCGGCCAGATCAACCGCACCGTGGACCGCGCCGGCCTGTCGCAGACCATCTACAGCCTCGACCTCGGCTTCAAGCCGGCGGACAACGTCGAGGTCCAGGTCGGTCCCGACCTCACGCGGCTGCGCCAGCCGGCGCAGTACGTCACCACGATCACCGATCCCGCGGCGACGCGCACCTTCGGCCGCCGCTACGTGTTCGCGCCGCTCGAGCAGACGACCCTCGCGATCGACACGCGGCTCAACGTCACCTTCTCGCCGCGGCTCACGCTCGAGCTGTACGCACAGCCGTTCGCGTCGAGCAACGACTTCGGCGGATTGAAGGAGCTCCGCGCGCCGCGCACGTTCGACTTCGACCGCTACGGCGTCGACGTCGGCTCGCTCACGACCGACGCCGGCGGCGCGGCGACGGTCGATCCCGACGGCGGGGGCGCAGCGCCGGCGTTCCGCGTCGCGGACCGCGACTTCGACCTCACGTCGCTGCGCGGCAACGCCGTGCTCCGGTGGGAATGGCGCGAGGGGAGCACGCTCTATCTCGTGTGGCAGCAGGACCGCGTGGAGCGGCTGACCGGCACTGAGGCTGGTCTGCGTGGGAGGGACGTGGGCTCGCTCGACCTCGGCGCGAGCGCGGGCGATCTGTTCGCCGTGCGGCCGAGCAACGTGCTGCTGTTCAAGGTGAGCTACTGGATGAATCGGTGAGTGCGCGGGGGGCGCGCCAACGGTCGGCGGACAACAGACAACGCCAGACAATTGATTGACGCGGAGACCGGGGAGAGGAACGGGGAGGCGCGGAGGACTTCGAAAGACCGCGGCTCGACGCAGGCGTCGATGCCAACCCCAGCTCCTTCATTTGAGGTCGTGGCTGGAGAGGAGCGGTGCGCCGGAGCGCGATCGCGATCCCGCGAGCCGGTCTCCGCGCCCTCCGCGCACCTCCGCGTCGATCAGTAGTAGTTCACTGCCGCGCGGCGCGCTGCAGCATCCGCTCGATCCGTCTCATCCGTGGTCCGTTTGCGCGACAGACCTGATCAGCTCGCCAGGATGCGTCTCCTCGCGGCGACCCCTGACGTTTCGGCCTCGGAGGAGGTCGATTCTGGCGAGAACGCAAATCTCCTGGACGCGCACGACCTCCTTCTCCAGAGGTGATGCATGCGACTGCTCCGCTCGCTCGCCGGCCCTCGGCTCTCGCGTCATGCGCGAGCGACCATGGGTGCGCTGGCCATCGTCCTGACGTCGCTCGTCGGCGACGCACTCGACGCCCAGACCTTCACGTCCAACCTGCGCGGCTACGTTCGCACGTCGGCCGGGGCGCCCGTCACCGATGCGCAGGTCGTCACCCGCGACGTCGAGACCAATCAGCGCCGAGGGACGACGACGAACGCGACCGGCTACTACTACATCGGCGGCCTGCGGCCCGGCCAATACGAGGTGACGCTGCGCCGGATCGGGTTCGAGGCGCAGTCGCGTCCGATCCGGCTCGCGATCGGCCAGACGCACGACCTCGACTTCACGGCCGGACAAGCGACGGTAACGCTTTCAGCGGTGGAGGTTCGCGCGACCGTCGCCGGAGTCGAGTCGCGCACGTCGGAGATCGGCACCAACGTCTCGCGCGCGCAGATCGAGAACCTGCCGAGCCCCGAGCGCAACTTCCTCGACATCGCGCGTCTCGCACCCGGCATGACCGCCACGGCCGTGAACGACCGGAACAAGGTCATCGCCTCGGGCGGTCAGCCCGCGGAGGCGGTCAACGTGTTCGTGGACGGCGTGACGTACAAGAACGACGTCCTCAAGGGCGGCGTCGTCGGGCAGGACGCGAGCAAGGGCAATCCGTTCCCGCAGGGCGCGGTGCAGGAGTTCCGCGTCATCACGCAGAACTACAAGGCCGAGTACCAGAAGGCGGCGAGCGCCGTGATCACCGCCACGACGCGGAGCGGCGGCAATGCGTGGGAGGGGGACTTCTTCGTCAGCAGCATCGCGAAGTCGTACGTGGCGCGCGACGCGTTCACGCGGCTCAACGCCGGGCCCGCGTCCAACTACACGCGCCTCCAGCTCGGCGGCAGCCTGGGCGGGCCGATCCAGCGCGACAAGCTGTTCTTCTTCGGCACGTACGAGCTGAACTCGCGCGACGAGCCGCAGATCGTCACCGTCGGCTCGAGCGTCGCGCTCGCGCCGCCCGGGCTCAATCCGCAGCAGTACGCCGGCAGCTTCACCAGCGAGTTCCGCGAGCACCTCGCGTTCGGCAAGCTGTCGTGGGTGCCCACCTCGCGCAGCACGGTGGACGTGAGTGGCACACTGCGCCGCGAGACCGACCTCAGGGGGTTCAGCGGCCAGACCAGCTACGAGGCGGCGGAGAACGTGAAGGTGAACGTCCTCAGCGGCGGCGTGAACTGGAAGTTCGCCGGCGAGCGCTGGCTCAACGAGGCGCAGTTCAACGCGCAGCACTTCGGGTGGCAGCCGACGCCGGTGAACCCGGGCCTCGTCGCGAAGAACTACGCCGGCATCATCCGCATCGGCGGCAAGGAGGGGCGGCAGGACTGGGCGCAGGGGCGCGTGACGATCCGCAACGACGTGACCCGGTCCGGCGTGCAATGGTTCGGCGACCACGCGCTCAAGGCGGGCGCCTCGCTGGACTTCCTCGACTACGAAGCGACGAAGGACTTCTTCTTCTCGACGCCGCTCTTCCGCTTCCGCTCCGATGAGGCGTACCTGCGCCCGTTCAACGCCACCTTCGGCTTCGGCGACCCGAAGGTGAGCACGACCAACAAGCAGCTGGGCGCGTACGTGCAGGACGACTGGAACATCACGCGCAAGCTGGTGCTCAACCTCGGCATCCGGTGGGATGGCGAGACGAACATGATCAACAACGGCTACGTCACGCCGAAGCCCCTCGCCGACTCGCTCCGCCTGTACGAGTCGCGCCTCGTCGTCGATCAGCCGCAGGCGAGCGGGCCCGCCGCCGTCGTGCCGATCATGCAGCGGCTCGGCGGGTTGAACCGGTACATCACCACCGGCCGCTCCGACCGCCCGATGTACAAGAAGGCCTTCCAGCCGAGGATCGGCGCGTCGTACGACCTGTTCGGCGACGAGCGCACCGTGCTCTTCGCCGGCTTCGGCATCTACTACGACCGCAACTACTGGAACACCCTCTTCGACGAGCGCTTCCGCCGGCAGTTCCGGCAGCTCGACATCAACTTCAAGACCGTGTGCGCGCCGGCCGAGTTCAAGTGCGCCGTCTGGGATCCCAAATACTACGACCCCGGGCAGCTCCGCACCCTCGGCTACGCGACCGCGCCCGAGGTGTTCCTCGTCGCCAACGACATGCGTCCGCCGAAGACGCACCAGTTCAGCGGCGGCGTGCGCCAGAGCTTCGGCGGGCTCCGCGTCACCGCATCGTACAACGGCATTCGCGGCTACAACGGGATGAACTACGTGCGCGTGAGCCCGTGGGGAGGGCCGGAGACGACGAATCCGCGCAACTACAACACCATCTTCGCCTCCGACGATCGCGTGCGCACGTGGTACGATGCGCTGCAGCTCCAGCTCGACCACCCGCTGCGGTACGGCAGCCGGTGGGGGGGCGGGCTCGCCTACACCCTTGCGCGCTCGGAGGAGCAGGGCAAGAGCACCGACATCTTCTGGGGCTTCAACGACAAGTACCCGACCGTGGCCGACCGGCCGCGCGAGCGCGCGCCCGGTGACCAGCGGCATGCCGTCGTTGCGAACGGCATTGTGCGGCTGCCGTTCGATCTGCGACTCAGCAGCATCGTGAGCCTCGGCACCGGGATCGCCGTCAACGCCACCGACGCGTCGCGCGGCTGGGGACCCTACGAGCAGCAGACGTACATCTACGAGCCGCCCTCGCGCGCGTTCCTCGGCATCGGCAACGTGTTCGCCTTCCAGAACGCCGACCTGCGGCTCGAGAAGGGCGTGACCGTCGCGCGCGGGCAGGAGGCGAGCCTCACCCTCGACCTCTTCAACGCGTTCAACTCGGACAACTGGGGCTGCTACGACACCACCATCATCCCGACCGCCAATCAGGCGACCGATGCGGGCTGGAAGAAGAACTTCGGCCGGCCCCGGTGCGCCGGCCTCGGACGTCGCCTGCAGATCGGGCTGCGCTACGGCTATCGCGGCGCGGGCGACGCGTCGAACGGCAACGACGTGCGGTGAGCGCATGATCGCGCTGCTCCGCGCGGACGGCACGTCGGCGCGCCGGCGAGCGAGGATGCTCGCCGGCGCGTTCGCCGTCGCAAGCGGCACTCTCGTCGCGTGCCGCCCGGTCACGGCCCCCGCGAGCGGGGCCGCCGCCCCCTTCGTGCCGAGCGCCTCCCAGGCGGCGTTCCTCGACACCGTGCAGCGGCGCACCTTCGACTGGTTCTGGGAGACCACCAACGCCGCGAACGGGCTCGTGCCCGACCGCTGGCCGACGCGGAGCTTCTCGAGCGTGGCGGCCGTGGGCTTCGGTCTCACGAGCTACCTCGTCGGCGTCGAGCGCGGCTGGATCACGCGCGATCAGGCGCGCGAGCGCGTGCTCACGACGCTGCGATTCTTCTGGACGGCGCCGCAGGGCAGCGGCGCGACCGACGTCACTGGCCATCGCGGCTTCTTCTATCACTTCCTCGACATGGAGCGCGGCGTCCGCTTCAAGACCGTCGAGCTCTCGACGATCGACACCGGGCTGCTGCTGATGGGCGTGCTGTCGGCGCGGCAGTACTTCGACCGCGCCGAGTCCGGCGACTCCACCGTGCGCGCGCTCGCCGACTCCATCTACTTCCGCGTCGACTGGCCGTGGGCGCGCAACGGCGCCCCGTCGCTGAGCATGGGGTGGCATCCCGAACGCGGCTTCATCGCCTCGCGGTGGATCGGCTACAACGAGGCGATGCTGCTCTACGCGCTGGCGCTCGGCTCGCCGACGCATCCCATCACGCCGGAGGCGTGGGCCGCGTGGTCGGCGGGCTACAAGTGGGATCGCTTCCACGGCCAGGAGTACGTGATGTTCGCGCCGCTGTTCGGCCACCAGTACTCGCACGTCTGGCTCGACTTCCGCGGCATCCAGGACGCGTACACGCGCGCGCGCGGCATCGACTACTTCGAGAACTCGCGGCGCGCCACGCTGGCACATCGCGCGTACGCCACGGCGAACCCGGGGGGATGGCGCGGCTACGCCGACAGCGTGTGGGGGCTCACCGCGAGCGACGGCCCGCTCGACTCCACCTTCGTCCTCGCGGGAAGGCAGCGCCGATTCCACACGTACTGGGCGCGCGGCACGGGCACCGACGAGATCAACGACGACGGCACCATCGCGCCCACCGCCGCCGGCGGCTCGGTGCCCTTCGCGCCGGAGGTCGCGATCCCCGCGCTGTCCGCCATGCGGCGGCAGTACGGCGACGCGCTGTTCGGGCGGTACGGGTTCGTGGATGCGTTCAATCCGAGCCTCACCGACGGCGCGCTGCGCGTCTCCCAGGGGCGCATCCACGCCGGCGTGGGATGGTTCGACACGGACTATCTGGGCATCGACCAGGGGCCGATTCTGCTCATGATCGAGAACCAGCGCAGCCAGTTCGTGTGGCGGCTCATGCGCGGCAATCCGCATCTGACGCGCGGGCTGTGCCGCGCGGGGTTCAGCGGAGGGTGGCTGGCGGGGAAGTGCGTGTGAATTGCGGGGTGTAGGGCGCGAGACCATGCGTCTGCGCGCCGCAGTTCCACGCGGAGGCGCCGAGCGGTGCGCCGCCGCAGGGCCACGCGCGCCACGGCCCGCCGAGGCGCCGAGGACCGGGAAGGGCCGCGGCGCCAGCAACGGCTTACTGCCGACCACTAAGTTCTTCCGCTTGGGGTCGTGGATGGAGAGGAATGGTGCACCGGCACACGGCTCTCGACCCGGAGAGCGGTTCTCCGCGCCTCGCAGTACCCCTCCGCGACCTCCGCGTGGAATCCGTTGCGCAGTGATCTCCGCTGCGCCGTGAGGAACCGACTGGCGCGGAGCACGCGGAGGAAACCGCGAGGCGCGGAGAGGCGCTGCCGTGGCGCACGGAGGCATCACTGCCGACCCAAAGAGCTCATTGGATTGTGGATAGAGAAGCGCGGTGCGCTCGTGCATACAGCTCGACCCGGACGGCGGTGCTCCGCGCATCGCGATGCCTTTCCGCGCGTCCGCGTGAAGCCGTTGCGCACGGATCTCGAGTTGCGCGGCGAGGCGGAGGTGCGATGCGCCCGTCCGCTCACGATGGTCAGCGCCGGCCGAGCTCCAGCAACCACACGTCGCTCTCGTCCGTCGCGATCGTGAAGAACAACCGCTGACCGTCGGTGTCGAACTCGGGGCGTCGCGGCTGCCGCGCCGGATCGTCGAACGTCAGCACCGGTCGCGGCGTGCCTCCGCCCGGCGGCAGCGCGTAGAAGCCGTACCGGCCGTCTCGATCGATCGCGGAGAAGAAGAGCTGGGCCGTGTCTCGCCCGAAGGCGACGCTCTGCGGCGTGAGTCCGAGCGCGTGCCCGTCGAAGACCAGCCTGCCGTTCGAGCCGTCGGCGTTCGTGACGTGCAGCGTCGTGTCCGCGAGGCTCAGGTACGCGACGCGCCGCCCATCCGGTGACCAGCGCCCGCGATACCCGAAGTTGCGCGTGAGCTGGCGTGCGGCCGCCCACGTGCCGTCGTCGGCACGACGGCTGACGTGGAGCTCCCACCGCCCGCTGCGGTCCCCGATGAACAGCACCTCGCGGCCGGAGGGCGAGAGCGCGGGCGCCATCTCGTGACCCGGGTCGCGGGTCACGTCCTGCGCGTCGGTCCCGTCGGCGGACATCACGTGAACGTCGCGATTGCCTCGTTGCAGCGAATGGAACGCGATCCAGCGGCCGTCGCCGGACCACGACGGATTGAAATCGTCCCACGAGTCGCGCGTCAGCTGCACCGGCTCGCCGCCATCCAGGGCGATCTTGTAGATGTGCTGGGGCCCTTCGCGATTCGAGTCGAAGGCGAGCCAGCGGCCGTCGGGCGACACGGCGAGCGCCTCGACGACCTGGTTCTCGTTCGTCACCGGCCGCGCCTGGGAGAACGGCGTCGTGCCGTTGGGCATGATGCCCGCGAACCAGACGTTCGATCGCGTGTTGAGCGCCGTGTAGACGAGGCGCGTGCCATCGGCCGAGACGCTGATCGTATGCGCGTTCGCGCCGGTGGTCAGCCGCGCCGGCGTGCCGCGAGCCGAACCGTCGCGCCCGAGCGTGAGCTGGTAGATGTCGCGGCCGCCGCCCTGGCCCGAGACGAAGAACAGCGCCCGCCCGTCGGCGCGCCACGCCGGTGCGGCATTGAGGTGGGTCTCGCCGGTCACGCGCGTCGCACGCTTCTCGGCGACGTCCGCCACCCAGATGGTGCTGGGCGCGATGTTGCCGAGCATCGCGGTCGAGTAGACGTACCAGGCGTTGTCGCAGACGTACGCGAGCCGGCGTCCGTCCGGCGACCACACGAGATAGCTGGGCCACCGGGCGTCCACCAGCTTCGCCGCGGCGCCGCCGGTCGCGGCGCGCAGGTAGACGCCGTCCTGCTTCGCGAAGGCGATCGTCGAGCCGTCGGGTGACAGCGCCGGGCTGGCGTACTCGTATCCCGACGCATCCATCAGCGGGCGCGCCGGGCCACCGAGCGCGGGGGCGGTGAACAGCGTCTGCCCCACCAGGAACGACAGCTGCTGGCCGTCCGGCGACCAGCGCGGCGTGCGCTGCGCCCCGCGCGCTTCGTCCATCAATGGCCGCGCCGTTCCGCCGCTGAGCTGCCGCACGAAGACGCGCGTCCGGTTGATCGGTCCGGCCACGTACGCGACGAGCTTCCCATCCGGCGAGATCGCGGCGTCGAGCTCGAGCCCCTCCGCGTTGGTGACCCGCGTCGAGGACTCCACGACGGCTGCCGGCGGGGCGCGCAGCGACCACGCGGTGCCCGCCGCGACGGCCGCGACGATCACCGCCGCGACGCCGACGGCCCGCCACGCGACCGCTCTCCGCCGAACCGGGTTCGAGGCGGTCGGCGTTGAGCCTCCGCTCGTCGAGAGCAGCAGCTCCAGCTGCGCGAGCAGCTCCTCCGCCGACTGCCAGCGGTCGGCCGGCTTCTTCTCGAGGCAGCGCATGACGATCGACGCCAGGGCGGGCGGCACGCTCGGCCGGTGCGCCGTCACCGCGGTCGGGCGAGTGGACACGTGCGCCGCGAGCACCTGCTGCGGCGGCATCCCCGCGAACGGCGGAAGACCCGTCAGGAGCTCGTACGCGAGAGCGCCGACCGAATAGATGTCGGAGCGGTGATCCGCCGCCGGGTCGGCCGCCGCCTGCTCCGGCGACATGTACGCCGGCGTACCGAGCGCGATCCCCACCGACGTCAGGCTGTCAGCGCCCGTCGCGGTGGCGAGCGCCTTCGACACGCCGAAATCGGTCACCAGCGCATGGTGACCCGACAGGAGCACGTTGTCCGGCTTGATGTCGCGATGGACGATCTGGCTCGCGTGCGCGTGGGACAGCGCGTCCACCACGTCGCGGAGGATGCGCAGCGCATCCGGGATGGGGAGCTCGTGCTGCCGGGCGATCCGCCCTCGCAACGACTCGCCGGCGATGTACGGCATGGCGTAGTACAGCAGCCCGTCCTTCTGGCCCGCCGACAGGAGCGGCACGATGTGCGGGTGCTGCAGCTTCGCCGCCAGATGGATCTCACGCCGGAACCGCTCGAAGCTCAGCCCCGCGGAGAGATCGGGCGGCAGGACCTTGAGCACGATCTTCCGCTCGAGATCGATCTCCTCGGCCAGGAACACGAGCGACATGCCGCCGCCGCCGAGCTCCCGCTCGACACGGTACGCATCGCCGAGCGCGCGCTGCAGTCGCTCGATCAGGCCGGACGAGTCGGTGTGCTGCATGGCCGGATGTCTGGAGGCGAAGAGCTTGCGTGGGGATCGGCACCGGCGTCAAGAGCGGGCGGGCGGAGACGCGTCGCTCGACGCCGCCGTCGGCGACGATCTGCCAGTCGATGGAGCTCTCGCCGCGCGTCGTACTGGCCGCCCGCCCCCGTGCGGTTCAGTTTACCGCCATGCGCCCTCCCTTCCCCCGCCCGCCGCGCCGCATCTCGACCGCCTGCCTGGCCCTAGTGGTCCTCCTCAGCGCCGAAGTCGCGGACGCACAGGCTGGCGCGACCCGCGCACCCGCGCACCCCACCGACACCGCCATCACCTCCCGCCGCGCCGCGCGCATCGCCGACTCCGTCCTCGCGCTCATGACGCTCGACGAGAAGCTCGGCCAGATCACCCAGGCGCCCGCCGGCTACGGCCAGACCGGGCCCACCGTGGACGCCGGCGGGGAGCAGGCAGTGCGCGAGGGGAAGATCGGCTCCTTCCTCAGCCTCTACGGCGCCGGCGTCACGCGGAAGATGCAGCGCATCGCCGTCGAGGAGTCGCGGCTGCGCATCCCGCTCGTCTTCGGCTACGACGTCATCCATGGGATGAGAACCATATTCCCCGTACCCCTGGCAGAAGCCGCGTCGTTCGACTCCGCGGCCGCCGCCCGGTCGGCGCGCATCGCCGCGGTGGAGGGGAGCGCGATGGGCGTGCACTGGACCTTCGCGCCGATGGTCGACATCGCGCGCGACGCGCGCTGGGGACGCATCGTCGAGGGCGCCGGCGAGGACCCGTACCTCGGCAGCGTGATGGCCGCCGCGCGTGTGCGCGGCTTCCAGGGCGACGCGCTCAGGGCGCCGACGTCGCTGCTCGCCACCGCCAAGCACTTCGCCGCGTACGGTGCCGCCGAGGCGGGGCGCGACTACAACGTCGCCGCGATCGGCGAGCGCACGATGTGGGAGGTCTACCTTCCACCCTTCGAGGCCGCGGTGCGGGCCGGCGCCGGATCGCTCATGGCGTCGTTCAACGAGATCGACGGCACGCCGGCGCACGCCAGCCGGTGGCTGCTCACCGACGTGCTCCGCGACCGGTGGAAGTTCGACGGCCTCGTCGTCAGCGACTGGACCGGCGTGTGGGAGCTGCTCCAGCACTTCGACTCGCGCGACAGCACCGCGGTCGCGAAGCGCGCGCTCCGTGCCGGTGTGGACATGGAAATGTCCAGCGCCCTGTATCGAACCAAGCTCGCCGCCGAGGTGCGCGCGGGCCGGTTCCCGATCGCGGTGATCGACGAGGCGGTGCGGCGCACGCTGCGCGTGAAGGCCGCGCTCGGGCTGTTCGAGGATCCGTATCGCGGCACGAGCGTCGAGCGCGAGACGCGTGAGCTGCTCGCCCCCGCGCACCGGCAGGCGGCGCGCGAGATCGCGCGCGAGTCCATCGTGCTGCTGACGAACCGCAGCGTCGGCGGCGCGCCGGCGCTGCCTCTACGGAAGGACATGCGCTCCCTCGCCGTCATCGGCCCGCTCGCCGACGACGCGAAGTCCACGCTCGGCTCGTGGAGCGGGGCGGGGAAGCCCGAGGACGCCGTGAGCGTGCTCGCCGGACTCCGGACCGCGCTCCCGAACGCGCGCATCGTGCACGTCCGCGGGGCGCCCGTGGACACTCTGACCACGGCGGGATTCGCCGACGCCGAGCGCGCGGCGCGCGACGCGGAAGCGGTGCTGCTCGTGCTCGGCGAGCGAGGCGACATGAGCGGCGAGGCGTCGAGTCGCGCGTCGATCGAGCTGCCCGGATCGCAGCTCGCACTCGCGCAGGCCGTGGTGCGCGCCGCCGGCGCGGCGAAGCCCGTCGTCGCCGTGCTCATGAACGGCCGCCCGCTCGCCGTGCCGTGGCTCGCCGACAGCACCGCGGCGCTCGTCGAGAGCTGGTTCCTCGGCGTGGAGCACGGCAACGCGCTGGCGGACGTCCTCTTCGGCGACGTCGCGCCGAGCGGGAAGCTGCCCGTGACGATTCCGCGTGCGACCGGACAGGTGCCGATCTACTACGCGCACAAGAACACCGGGCGCCCGGCGGACCCGAACCAGCACTACACGTCGAAGTACCTCGACCTGCCGTGGACGCCGCTGTTCGCGTTCGGCCACGGGCTGTCGTACACGACGTTCACGTACTCCGACCTGAAGCCCGCGACGGGATCGATCCGCGCGGGCGATCGCGTGAACGTGGCCGTGACGGTGCGCAACACGGGCTCGCGAGACGGGACCGAGGTCGTCCAGCTGTACCTGCGGCAGGAGTCGCCGAGCGTGACCCGGCCCGTGCGTGAGCTGCGCGGGTTCCAGCGCGTGACTCTGAAGGCGGGAGAGAGCCGAACCGTGACGTTCACCCTGCAGCCGGACGCGTTCGCGCTCTTCGACGCCGAGATGCGGCGAGTGATCGAGCCCGGAACCTACCGGCTCTGGGCGGGCGGGAGCTCGGAGGCGACGCTGGGAGCCAGCGTCGCCGTCACGGGGCCCACCCGAGTGCTCGCGCCGGCTCCGCCGCGCATGCGCTGACGCGGCGGGGCGGCGCTCGGGCCGACGCCGTTCATCCGCCCGCCCCTTCGCTCGCGGGGAACGACGTGCACTCGATCGTCGCGCGGATGACGTCGCCGTTCTGACTGCGTCCCTCCACGTCGAACCGTGCACCGGCGCCGTTCGGCGTGACGCGGACCGTGCCGCTGCCCATGCGCTGGGAGCCAGGGATGTTCTGGATGGTCCCCTGCCGGTCGCCGTCCTCGAAGTGAAACATGAACCGCTCGAACGTACCGGGGCGGGTCGGCCGCGAGACGTTGAGCTCGAAGCGCCATTGCGGTTGCCCAGCGGCCGGCCGAGCGCCGAACCACGGGTACATGATGTGGTAGTACGCGCGCGCACTGCCGGCCGCGGCGCGCTCGTCGCGCGTGCAATTCGCGTCGACTCTCCCACGATACGCCGCGGCGCCGAGGGTGATCGACGCCTCGGCGGTCGGCGTGACGGCCGCGCCGGGCGCGCCGCGGCGGACGGTCGCCGACCGCCGCTGGGCGGATGCGGGCGACGCCGCCGCCACGAGCATGGTCGAGACGGCGGCGAGACTCAGGACTACGATGGTCGAGCGGCGGGCCGGTCGCATGGCGCTAAGTTCTCCTCGGGGGTCACCGGGAAGACGCATCGCGTGTGCTCGGATTCTCACCCGCCATGCCGAACGGCTCGGCGAGCCGCAGAGTTATCGCTACTTGCCGACCTTCCCCGTGAGCTTGCCGCTCTCGCCCGCGTACGACCACCGGCCGGTGATCTGATCGCCCTGGCGCAGGAGCACCATCTCGAACGGCCCCTTCGGCGCATCGCCGTTGAGGTACAGCTCGGTCCCCTTGATCGTCGCCTTCACGCGATGCGCCTCCTGATCGCCCTCCGGGTGGAACGTGGCGGCGGCGACGCCCGACGAGTCGGTGACGATCACCGTGGCGGGCATGACCCGCTCGGTGAGCTGAACATCGAGCTGGTAGGTGCCGGCCGGCACTGCGGCCCAGGGCGTGGGCGCGGCGCTCGACGCGGCGCCGTCCGGCGCCGCGGACTGCGCGCTCGCGGCGGCGGTGGAGACGGTCAGCAGCGCGGTCGCGACGACGGCGCGAAGGATCGAAGAGAGCTTCATGACATCCGGTGGTGAGGTGTGAGTCTGGTCGGGACGGAGGCCGTACGGTCGCGCGTGGCGGACAGTTTCCGGAATCGTCATGCGCCAGCCTTCGTCACGCCTTGATCACCATCACCTGGCCCCACGGCAGCTCGATCCGCGCGTCGGGGCGTCCCCGAAAGTACGCATCGAACGCTCGCCGCACGGGCGGCGTCTGATGGTCGTCGCCGAGCAGGACGCCCCCAGGCACGAGGCGCGGGTGGAAGAACTCCAGCGCGTCGCGCGTGCTCGGCTCCAGGTCGAGATCGAGGTGGACGAACGAGAAACGATCGGCCTCGAGCCCCACGGTCGTCTCCGGGAAGATTCCCTCGTGGACGTGCACGTCGTCGTACGGCGCCAGCAGCCGCTCCACGCCGCCCCGCGTCGCGTGAAAGGCGCCGAAGTGATGCCGCAGCTCGTCCCCTCGCGGAGTCGCGGGCTCCGCCGAGGTCGAGTGCAGCGACTCGAACACGTCGAACAGGTGCAGTGGCGCGTCGCCCTTGGCGGAACAGATCAGACGTGCCGTGCCGCCCGCGAACACGCCGGCTTCGGCCATCGCCGCGCCGCGTCCGGCGCAGGCGCGTACGCACGCGAGGAGCTGCAGTGCGGACGCATCCTGCATCAGCAGCGGCACCAGCGCGTGCGTCTCGCGGATCAGCTCGAGATCCTCGCGCCCACGCGCGTCGGCGACGTGGAGCAGCGTGGCGCCGCGGCGCGCCAGCCAGCGACGGGCGAGGCGGCCTCTGAGGCTGAAGAAGTGGCGCAGGGTCGCGGCGGTGAAGGGCGGGGAGGCGCTGCGTCGTGCTCTGCGGAATATGCACCGCGAAGACCGACGACGCGCGAGCACACCGCACCGCGAACGACGAACGCCCGGCGCTCTCGCGCGCCGGGCGTTCCCACGTCGGATCGTGCGCGGGCTAGCCGACGATGCGGCAGTTCCACTGGCTGATCGTCGTCGTCTGGCCGGGCACGTTGCGGATCACGTGGCGCGCCACGACCTTGTAGCTGCCGTCGAGCGCGGCGAACACGAGCGTCCCTTCGTGGATGCGCACCCGCAGCACGCCGTTCTCGTCGGGCTTCCAGTTGAACATCTCCGCGCCGCCGAGCACGTCGAAGGAGGGCGCGACCGATTGGTAGGTGCTCGTCGTCACCGCCGTCAGCCAGCCCTGAAAGTCCTTGGTGACGAACGACTGTGAGCGGCTCGTGCTCGAAGCATGCTCGCGAAGCTCGCGCGTGCCGCCGAACCAGATGTCGAAGCCGATGTCCGCCGCGCACGTCGCGCGCGCGATGAACGGCGCCGTCGTTCGCGTCACCGCGCTCGAGGCGAAGGCAGGCGTGCTCGGACTCAGCGCGGCTCGCGGGCTCGGCGCTGTGGTGTCGGAGACATCGCTGCATGCCACGATGACTGCGAGCAGGGTGGGCAGGGTGGATCGCTTGCGCATGGTCTGACCCTCGTCGGCTGATGATGCGTTCGCATGCACCGCCCCCGCGGCGGTGCGGCGCTGCCTGGTGCACGGCGCTGTAGAACTTGTGCAGCATCGAACGCCTCTCGCCAGAGGTACTCCTGGGCGGTCAGGGGTCGGGCGCGGCCGGTGGGGCGCGCGATTACTATCCGGTTCTCGACACTCCCGGAGCGCAACGATGCAGGACCCGATTCATCCGTCCGCCGCGGGCGCCGACCGCACCCCGGTCCCCGACTGGTACCTCGCCGTTCCCGCGACGGGCCTTCCCGCTACCCTCGGCATCGAGATGCTCGAGCTGTCGGGCCAGCGCGTCGTCGCGACCATGCCGGTGGACGACCGCACGCGACAGCCGTTCGGCATCCTGCACGGCGGAGCGTCGATCGCGCTCGCCGAGACGGTGGCCTCGTTCGGCGCGACCGCCGCGATCGATCGCGACCGCTATCTCGCCGTCGGCCAGGAGATCAACGGCAACCACCTGCGCCCGAAGACGAGCGGCCTCGTTCGCGCCACGGCGGTGCCCATTCATGTAGGACGCAGCACGCAGGTCTGGTCGATCGAGATCGCCGACGAGGAGGGACGGCTCGTGTGCATCTCGCGCTGCACGATGGCGATCGTCGAGCGCCGGTAGCGGACCGAGCACCGGGTCGGTCCGGTCACACCTCACGGGCCGCCAGTACGAGCGCCATCTTGGGAGATGCGCTCACCGATTCGTGCCGTCCTGCTCTGCGTTGCCCTCGCCGCGACCGCCTGCTCGCGCCCTGCCGCGACGCTTCGCACCTCCACGCTTCCCGCCGGCTGCTCGCTCGGGCGTGCACCTGCCGGCGCGCGCGTCCTCGTCTTCTCGCGCACGACCGGCTACCGGCACGCGTCCATCCCAGCGGCCGCCCGCGCCATCCGGACGCTCGGCGAGGAGGCCGGCTTCGACGTGGAACATACGGAGGACCAGACGAAGTTCACCGACGCGAACCTCGCCGCATTCGCCGCGGTGGTCTTCCTCAGCAACACCCAGAAGGTGCTCGACTCGGCCGGTCGTGCCGCGTTCCAGCGATACATCCGCGGCGGCGGCGGCTACGTCGGCGTGCATGCGTCGTCGAACGCGGAGCTCGACTGGCCGTGGTACGGTGAGCTGATCGGCGCGCGCTTCCGTCAACATCCCAGGGTCCAGGCGGGGCACGTGCTCGTCGCGGACTCCACGCATCCCTCGACGCGCTGCCTGCCGGCCCGTTGGGTGCGCACGGACGAGTGGTACAACTTCAAGACACCCCCCGCCGAAGGGAGCCGCGTGCTCCTGACTGTGGACGAGAAGTCGTACGAGGGCGGCACGATGGGCGAGCACCATCCGCTGGCGTGGTATCGTGAGGTGGAGGGAGGACGCGCCTGGTACACGGCGCTTGGGCATTTCGACGAGCACTACAGCGACCCGGTATATCGTAGCCACGTCCTCGGCGGGATCCTCTGGGCGATGAAGCGTTGATCGGAGCGCCGGTCAGCGTCCCGTAACAAGCCTGCACGGCGACGGTGCGCCTCCCTCGAGCGATCGAGGAGAGATCAGCGGCAATCGCAGTCGGAGCCGCATCCGGAAGGACGCTCTCCGGTGGACGCCGGACGTGCCACGCGCCACGCGCTCCACGCGCGCTTCGCCGTGTACAGCGCCGCACCCGCCACGATGGCGACGGCCAGGACGCCCTGCACGTCGGCGGTCATGCGCCGCCTCCCAGCCCGAGCGCGACGCCGGCGCGGTACACGGCGAACGCCGCGCCGTACGCCAGCGCCAGCAGGTATCCGAACTGCAGCGCCGCCCAGCGCGCGCCCGTCCATCCGCCGCCGGTCTCGCGCAGCGTGATCGCCACGGTGCTCGTGCACATCAGCGCGAAGACGTAGAACACCATGAGCCCCACGGCGACGAGGGGCGTGTACACGAGCCTCCCGTTCCGCTCGTCGCGCTCGGCGCGCAGGCGCTGCGCCAGCGCCCCGCCGCCGTCCTCGCTCGATACGCTGTAGATCGTTCCCATCGTCGAGACGAACACCTCGCGCGCCGCGAACGACGCCACCATCGACACGCCGATCTTCCAGTCGTAGCCGAGTGGCTGCACCGCCGGCTCGATCGCGTGGCCCACGCGTCCGAGCACGGACTGCGAGAGCTGCTGCTCGGCCGTCACCGTGTCGCCCTGCGGCTTCGGGTAGTGCGCGAGCGCCCACAGCAGGATCGAGATGGAGAGGATCACCGTGCCGGCGCGCCGGAGGAAGATCCGTACGCGCTGCCACGCCGAGGCGAGCAGCACCCGCGCGCTCGGGAGCGAGTATCGCGGCAGCTCGATGATCAGCGCGCGGGTGTCCGACCGCAGCAGCGTGCGCCGGAACAGCGCGGCCACGCCGAGCGCCGCCCCCGTGCCAAGCAGGTACATGCCGAGCATCGTCAGACTCTGAAGCCCGACGATGCCGCCGACGGCGATGGGCGGAACGAAGGCGGCGATCAGCAGCGCGTACACCGGCAGCCGCGCCGAGCAGCTCATGAGAGGGACCACCATGATCGTCGCCAGCCGCTCCTCGCGCTGCTGGATGGTGCGCGTCGCCATGATACCCGGGACGGCGCAGGCATAGCCCGAGACCAGCGGGATGAAGCTGCGTCCCTGCAGCCCGAGCGGGCGCAGGTACCGGTCCATGACGAACGCCGCCCGCGCCATGTACCCCGAGTCCTCCAGCAATCCGATGAAGAGGAACAGGATCGCGATCTGCGGCAGGAACACCAGCACGCTCCCCACGCCGGCGAGTGCGCCGTCCACGAGCAGGCTGCGCAGATCGCCCGGCGGCAGGGCGGCGGTGATCAGCCCGGCCGCGCGCGCGACCATCCACTCGATCCCGTCGGCGAGGGGCTGCGCGCCCGTGAACATCGCCTGGAACACGACGAGCAGGACGGCGAGAAAGGTGACCAGCCCCCAGACCTTGTGAAGCAGGATGGCATCGAGACGGTCGCTCACCGTCAGCGCCCGGGTCGGCCGTCGCGCGATGCATCGCTCCACCACCTCGGAGATCCACGCATATCGCCGCTCGACGTCCGTCTCGTCGCCGAGTCCGATGCGTCGCGGCGGACGCGGAAGGGAAGTGGCCCTGGCGATCGCGTGCCGGAGGCGGTCGACCCCGAGTCCGCGCGTCGCCGTGATCGGCACGACCACGGCACCCAGCTCGTGGATCAGCTCCGGAACGTCGATGCGCGTACCGTCCGACGCGACGCGGTCCATGCGATTGAGCGCGATCACGGTCGGTCGGCCGAGCTCGAGCACCTGCGACGCGAAGAACAGGTTGCGCTCGAGGTTCACCGCGTCCACCACGACGACGATGACGTCCATCGGCGATACGCCTGGCGCTTCACCCCTGAGTACGTCGAGCGCGATCTCCTCGTCCGGGGACTGTGGCACCACGCTGTAGGTGCCGGGCAGGTCGATCACCGTCACGTGCGACTGCTCGTGCAGGTAGCTCCCTTCCGCGTGCTCCACCGTGACGCCCGGAAAGTTCGCCACGCGCTGCTGCATCCCGGTGAGAGCGTTGAACAGCGTGCTCTTGCCGGCGTTGGGGTTCCCGACGAGCGCGACGCGCAACGGCGCCGGCGCGGCGGCCGGAGTGCGATGCCGCGCCTCCCTGGCCGTGGCGACGCTCACCGGCACACCGGCAGCACGGTGATCGCGGCCACCACCTTCCAGCCGAGGGCCAGCCGTGCGCCGCGCACGTCCACCAGCACGCCGCTCTGCGTGTCGACGACGCCGACACGCGCACCCTCGTACAGGCCGAGCGAGCGCAACCGCGCGGCGTCGTGGGCGGGGCAGGAGATGCAGATCACCGTCGCCTCGACTCCGGCCGCGCACTCGGCGAGCGGACAGGACGCACACGGCGAGGGCACCGGCGCCGGCGGAGCCGCGGCCGGGCGGAAGAGACGGCGAACGAGAGCGCGGAGCGACGTCATGAGCCAAAGTCGCGGCGCGCAGCGCCAGCGTCAGTCGGGAACGGCGTGACGCGGTGTCGGGAGTTTTCCTATCGCGCGGGGTGCGCGGGGTCCCTCGCCGGGGCTACTCCCCGAAGCTCGGCTCGTACCGCTCCTCGGCGATCTCCTGCCGCCGCATGCCCGCGAGCGTCCGCTGGCAGGTGTTCCAGCGGAGGATGGCGTCGTCGTTGCCCGGCTGCCGGAGCGCTTCCGCCTTCTCGAACGACTCCATCGCCGAGCGGAGCGTCGTGAACGCCATCGCCTCGGCGTGCAGCGCGCCGCTCGTGAGCTGCGCGTGGGCGAGACGCTCGGAGATGATGCCCGAGTAGTAGGCGCGCTGGTACGGGTCCGTGACGCGCGACAGTGTCTCGCGGGCTCGGCGGACGAGCTCTGCCGACTCGCGCCCGAACTGGTCGGTGAGCGCGAGGACGAGCATCACGAGCACGGGCTGATTGGCAGGATCGACCTCGAGCACGTCGAGGCAGATGCTCTCCGTCGCCCACGACTGGTTCAGCAGCCGATACCGCTCCGCCTTCTGGATCGCGCGGGGGATGGCTTCCTGGGAGATCTTCTTCAGCTCTGACACGGCTGCCTCCTGATGCAGAACCGTTCACGGTGTCTCGGTTGACGGTTCGTCGGCCGCCCTCGGGATGCTGTGGCTTCCCGAGGCAGGCCGTCAACCGAAGAACCGACAACCGATGAACAGGAATTCATTCACTCCCGCTTCCCCCTCACCAGCCGCACCAGCGCCCGCAACGGATCGAAATGCCGATCCGCCACGCGCTCCTTGAGCGGGATGATCGCGTTGTCCGTGATCTTGATCCCCTCGGGGCACACGTTCGTGCAGCACTTCGTAATGTTGCAGTAGCCGATGCCGTGCGCCTCCTTGAGCTGGTCCGTGCGGTCCGCCACGTCCAGGGGGTGCATCTCGAGTGCCGCCGTGTAGACGAAGTAGCGCGGCCCGGCGAACTCGTCGTGCTTGTGATGGTCGCGCAGCACGTGGCACACGTCCTGGCAGAGCAGGCACTCGATGCACTTCCGGAACTCCTGCACGCGGTCCACGTCGCGCTGCTCGACGCGCCACGTCCCGTCGGCCGCATCGGGCGGCCTCGGCGTGAACCGGGTGATCTTCGGCTTGACGCGGAAGTTCCACGACACGTCCGTCACGAGGTCGCGCACGTGCGGGAAGGCGCGCATCGGCTCCACGCTCACCGGCTCGTCGGCGGGGAGCTCGTCGAGTCGCGTCATGCACATCAGCTTCGGCTTGCCGTTGATCTCGGCCGAGCACGAGCCGCACTTCCCGGCCTTGCAGTTCCATCGCATGGCGAGATCGGGCGCCTGCTCGGCCTGGATCTGGTGCAACGCGTCGAGCACGACCATGCCGTCGATCGCCTCGGTCGTGTAGTCGCGCAGCTCGCCCTGTCCGTCCGCGCCGCGCCACACCCGGAAGGTGCGCGCGCTGTGCCCGACGGCGGCATCCTGCGCCTCCTGCGCGGCCGTGTACGCATCGACGGCGTGACGAGCGGTCGTGGGAGTGGAGGTGGCCACTACTTCATCTCCTCGATGATCGCCGAGAGCTCGGCGGGCAGCGGCGGGATGGTCTCGCGATCGAGCACCATGCCGCCGTCGGGCCCGCGCCGCACGACGTGGTTGAACGTGCCGAACGCCGGATCCTTCTCCGGGAAATCCTCGCGGAAGTGACCGCCGCGGCTCTCGCGCCGCTCGACCGCGCACCGCGCGATCGCCTCCGACACGATGAGCAGGTGCCGCAGGTCGAGCGCCGTGTGCCACCCCGGGTTGTACTCGCGGTTGCCCGGCACGCCCACCCGCTCGGCGCGCTGCTTCAACCCCTCGAGCTCGACCAGCGCCTGCTCCATCTCGTGCTGCGCCCGCACGATCCCGACGAGGTCCTGCATCGTCGTCTGGAGCGCGTCCTGCACCTGGTACGCGCTCTCGCCGCTCGCGCCGCGGTCGAACGGGGCCAGGGCGTAGCGCATCCCCTCGTCCACCTCGCCGGCATCGACGCGCACCTCGCCGTGCGCGCTGGCGAAGCTCGCCGCGTGCTCGCCGGCGCGCTTGCCGAACACGAGCAGGTCGGAGAGCGAGTTGCCCCCGAGCCGATTCGCGCCGTGCAGCCCCGCCGCGCACTCACCGCAGGCGAACAGTCCCGGCACGGTGGACATCTGCGTGTCGCCATCCACGCGGATGCCGCCCATCACGTAGTGCGTCGTGGGACCGATCTCCATCGGCTCCTTCGTGATGTCGATGTTCGCGAGCTGCTTGAACTGGTGGTACATGCTCGGGAGCTTCTTGCGGATGTGCTCCGCGCCGTTGGGCAGGCGGTCCTTGATCCACGAGATGTCGAGGAAGACGCCGCCGTGCGGCGATCCGCGGCCCTCCTTCACCTCGCGCACGATCATGCGTGCGACATGGTCGCGCGTGAGCAGCTCCGGCGGGCGGCGCGAGTCCTTGTCCCCCTGGGTGTAGCGCCACCCCTCCTCCTCGTTGTCCGCCGTCTGCGACCGGTAGTTCTCCGGGATGCTGTCGAACATGAACCGCTTGCCGTCCCGGTTCCGCAGCACGCCCCCCTCGCCGCGCACCCCCTCGGTCACGAGGATGCCGCGCACGCTCGGCGGCCAGATCATCCCCGTCGGGTGGAACTGCACGAACTCCATGTCCTGCAGCGCGGCGCCGGCGAGGTACGCGAGCGCGTGACCGTCGCCCGTGTACTCCCAGCTGTTGCTCGAGATGCTGTACGCCCGCCCGATGCCGCCCGTCGCGAGCACGACGGCCTTCGCGCGGAACACGCGGAATCGGCCTCGCTCGCGCTCGTATGCCAGCGCGCCCGCGATCCGCTCGCCGTCGTGCAGGAGCGTCACGACGGTGCACTCCATGTGGACGTCGAGGCCTTCGTGGACGCCGTGATCCTGGAGCGTGCGGATCATCTCGAGGCCCGTGCGGTCTCCCACGTGCGCGAGCCGTGGATAGCGATGGCCGCCGAAGTTGCGCTGGAGGATCCGGCCGTCCTTCGTCCGGTCGAACAGCGCGCCCCACTTCTCCAGCTCGTTCACGCGCGCGGGCGCTTCCTTCGCGTGGAGCTCGGCCATGCGCCAGTTGTTGAGGTACTGCCCGCCGCGCATCGTGTCGGCGAAGTGCACCCGCCAGCTGTCGCGGTCGTCGACGTTGGCCATCGCGGCCGCCACGCCGCCCTCGGCCATCACTGTGTGCGCCTTTCCGAGCAGCGACTTGCACACGACGCCGACGCGCACGCCCCCCGACGCCGCCTCGATGGCGGCGCGCAGTCCCGCGCCCCCGGCGCCGATGACGAGCACGTCGTGGTCGATCGTCGTCTGGTCGCTCACAGGATCCGCCAGTCGCGCCAGACGCCCATCGAGCACAGGCGCACGTACACGTCCGTGAACGCCACCCAGAACAGGCTCGCCCACGCCCAGTTCATGTGGCCGCGATTGAGGCAGCTCACGCAGTCGTAGGCGGTGCGCCGCACCGGGCGGCCGGCGAGCCGGTCGAGGTACCCGCCCACGAGGTGCCGCAGCGAGTGGCAGCCGAGCGTATAGCCGCCGAGCAGGACCACGTTCGTCGTCAGCACCAGCGACCCGACGCCGATCCCGAACCGCGTCGCGCCCGGTGCGTCGGCGAACCAGTAGCCCTTCCATGCGTCGTACGCGAGCACGCAGAGGAAGAGCAGCGCGAAGTACAGGAAGTAGCGGTGCACGTTCTGGAGAACCAGCGGCAGCGTGCGCTCGCCCAGATAGCCCTTTCGCGGCTCGCCGACGGCGCAGCTCGGTGGATCGGCCCAGAACGCCTTGTAATAGGCGCCGCGATAGTAGTAGCAGGTGAAGCGGAAGCCGGCGGGGAAGGGGAGGATCAGCAGCGCCGGCGAGATCGCGGTCAGCCAGGCGGGACCGCGCGAGAACCACGCGTGAGGCGAGTCGCCGAACAGCAACGGCGAGTAGAAGGGGGAGAGGTACGGGCCGTATTCGTAGTGGGCGTTCTGGAACGCGGCCCAGGTCGCGTATCCCAGAAAGCTCGACAGCACCACGAAGACACCGAGCGGTGGAAGCCACCAGGCGTCGCGGCGCATCGTCTCGCCGAAGCCGCGACGCCTGAGTTGAACCACGGGTTGCGTCATCGAGCCGGTCTCCCTCGGGTCGGAAGTGCGGCTAAGGTAGGGAGGTGCCCCAAGGGGGGGAAGAGGCGTCGATCGCACCGTCGTGCTTGCCGATTCGAGCGGCCGAGTGCATCTCCGGACATCATGATTCGAGGCCCGCGTCGTTCGATGACGAGATCCGCCGCGCTCTTCGTACCGACCCTCCTCGCGCTCTGCATCGCCGGCGTGCCGCTTGGCGCGCAGAGTAGCGGCTGGATGCTCGGTCCGTTCGAGAAGCCGCGCGAGGCGAACCCGGTGCTCACCCCTCGCAGCACGTCGACCTTTCGCTCGCCGGTGAGCGACAGCACGGTGCGATGGGAGGAGTACGCGACCTTCAACCCGGGCGCCGTCGTGCGGCGCGGGAAGGTGGCGTTGCTGTATCGCGCCGAAGACAGCGGCGGCGACGCCAAGATCGGCGGACACACGTCCCGGCTCGGCCTCGCCGAGAGCACGGACGGGCTGCGCTTTACGCGGCGCGACGTGCCCGTGCTCTATCCCGACCGCGACGCGCAGCAGAAGAACGAGTGGCCGGGCGGCGTGGAGGACCCGCGCCTCGTCGAGACCGAGGACGGAACGTACGTGTTGACGTACACGCAATGGAATCGCGACGTGCCGCGCCTCGCGATCGCCACGTCGCCGGACTTGCTGACGTGGACCAAGCATGGACCGGCGTTCGCCGCGGCGGAGGGCGGAAAGTATCTGCGCGCGGAGACAAAGTCCGGCGCGATCCTCAGCCGCGTCGTCGGCGACCGCCTCGTCGCGACGCGCGTGAACGGCAAGTACTGGATGTACTACAACGTGCCGGACGTCCTCATCGCGACCTCCGACGATTTGATCAGGTGGACGCCCGTCGCCGATGCCGACGGCAAGCTGGCCAAGGTGCTCTCGCCGCGGCCCGGGTACTTCGACTCGTGGCTGGTGGAGGCAGGACCTCCGGCGATCCTCACCGACCGCGGGATCGTGCTGCTGTACAATGCCGGCAACAGCGCGGAGTTCGGCGCACCCGGACTTCCCGCGCGCATGTATACGGCGGGGCAGGCGCTGTACGACCGGCGGAATCCGCTCAGGCTCATCGCGCGCACGGACGAGCCGTTCATCCGTCCGACGGAGCCGTACGAGCGAACCGGTCAGTACAAGGAAGGCACCACCTTCGTCGAAGGTCTGGTGTTCTTCCGCGGACGCTGGTTCCTGTACTACGGTATGGCCGACTCGCGGGTCGGTGTGGCGGTGTCGAGCCCGAGGCGCGTGCGTCCCTAGGCGACCCGCGGAGTCCTCGGGCGTCGACCACGCATGAGGATCGGAGCATGAGAGGTCCCGAAGCTCGTCATGACGGTGTCCGTGACGACCCGAGCCCAGCCGCTCCCTCCGCGCCTGGACCTACGATGGCCGCGTGCGTGGTGCGCTGACGCCTCCCGGGTCTCCGGCAGGAATCGGTCGGCAGTGGGAGTCGGCCGACTCGCGAGGGGCGAAACCCTAGCGCGGCGCGCTCGTCGACGCACGAGGCCGCGCCCCCGCGACCGCGCGCAGCGCCGTGACGAACCGCTCGCGGACCGGCGATCGGTCGTCGCGTCTCCACACGGCCGACAGCGTCATCTCCACCTTGAGATCGCGCACCGATCGGTAGACGACTCCCGGCTGCTGGAACTCGGCGATCGACCGCGGGACGAACCCGATCCCGACACCGGCGCTCACGAGACTCGCGAGGGTGTGCCAGCCGACCGCCTCCTGGACGATGCGCGCGCTGAACCCGGCGTCGCGGCAGCTCGCGATGATGTCGTCGTACATCTCGGGTCCGACGACGCGCGGAAAGCTGACGAACGGCTCGCCGGCGAGGGCAGCGAGCGCGAGACGCGAGCGCCCGGCCAGCGCGTGGTGCCTCGGTCGTGC
>DASTSX010000099.1:0-26140 GCA_035760455.1 Gemmatimonadaceae bacterium
GTGACGCGGCTCGTCCGCGCCTGGACCTACCACACCGGCGAGGTCGAACAGCGCGGCGCTGCCGCCGCGCTCGCCGGCGGCCGTCCGCCGTCGTTCCAGACGACGCCGCTGATGATCGACGGCGTGCTCTATCTCTCGACGCCGAACCAGCGCGTCATCGCGCTGGACGCGGAGACGGGCCGCGAGCGTTGGACGTTCGATCCGTACGCCGGGCGCGAGCGGCAGCGCGCCGCCGCCCCGCATCGCGGCGTCGCTTACTGGGAAACGCCCGGTGCGGGCGGCGCCGTCGAGGCGCGCATCCTGTTGGGCACGATGGACGGCCGCCTCGTCGCGCTGGACGCGCGTACGGGCCGTCCCATCCCGTCGTTCGGCGACGGCGGCGCGGTCGATCTGCGCCGAGGGATGACCGACGTGGCGGGCGCGTACGGCATGACGTCGCCGCCGACGATCTACCGCGATCTCGTGATCGCCGGCGCGCTCGTGCCCGAAGGCGTCGCGCGTGGACCGAGCGGCGACGTGCGCGCGTTCGACGTGCGCACCGGCGCGCTCGTGTGGCGCTTCCACACCGTGCCGCGCGAGGGAGAGCCCGGCCACGAGACGTGGGAGCCCGGCTCGTGGCGTGACCGCACGGGCGCGAACGTGTGGTCGAGCATGACGGTGGACGTCGAGCGCGGACTCCTGTTCCTGCCGACGGGCTCCGCGTCGTCGGACTTCTACGGCGGCGATCGCAAGGGCGCGAACCTGTACGCCAACTCGCTCGTCGTGCTCGACGCGGGGACCGGGCGCCTGCGCTGGCATCGCCAGCTCGTCCACCACGACATCTGGGACTACGACCTGCCGGCGCCACCGGCGCTCGTGACCATCAGGCGCGCCGGTCGCGAGGTCCCCGCCGTCGTCGCCGTCACGAAGAGCGGGCTCATGTTCGTCTTCGACCGACGCACCGGTGAGCCGCTGTTCCCGATCGAGGAGCGGCCCGTGCCGCCGAGCCGTGTGCCGGGCGAGCAGGCGTGGCCGACGCAGCCTTTCCCGACGAAGCCCGCGCCGCTGTCGCGCCACGCGGCGATCACGGCGGCCGACCTCAGCGACGTCACGCCCGAGTCGCGCGCATTCTGCACGCAGCTGTTCGCGCAGCTCGGGCACAGCGGCGGGATGTACTCGCCCGTGGACACGGTGCTCGGCGTATGGTTTCCCGGCACGCTCGGCGGCGCGACGTGGTCGGGGGTGTCGGTCGATCCCTCGACCGGGTACGTCTACGTCAACGCGAACGACGTCGGGGCGGTGGGCATGATCCGGCGCCGCGCCGCCGGCGCCGCGGCGCCGGGGTGGGAGCGCTGGGCGCCGGGAGGATCGTATGCTCGGTTCTGGGACTCGAACGATCTCCCGTGCCAGCGACCGCCGTGGGGGAAGCTGCACGCGATCGACCTCGCCACTGGCGATCACGTCTGGAGCGTGCCGCTCGGTGTCAACGACAGCCTGCTCGCCCGCGGCGTCGGGAAGACGGGCGCGCCGAACATCGGCGGCTCGATCGTGACGGCGGGAGGACTGGTGTTCATCGGCAGCACGAACGACAAGCGCTTCCGCGCCTTCGACGCGCGCACCGGCGCGGAGCTCTGGGTCGCGCGGCTCGAGGCGAGCGCGCACGCCACGCCGATCACCTATCGCGGGCCGCGGAGTGGCAGGCAGTTCGTCGTCGTCGCGGCCGGCGGTGGCGGCGCGTTCAGCCGCGAGCGGTCGGACGTCGTCGCGGCGTACGCGCTGCCGGAGGCGGTGACGCCGTGATCGCGCCGCGACTCGTCGCCGGCATCGCGCTGGCCCTGATGCTCGCCGCGGCGTCCTGTGGCACCGGCGAGGGCAATGCCGAGGCGACTCCCGGCTCGTCGATCCTGCCGTCGTTCCTGCCGGCGCAGGGCAATGCCGGCGCGTCGACGCCCCGTGTCCCGTACTCGGCGGCGACGCCACGCGTCGTGCCGCGCGTCGTGCGACGCTGGCCCCACGACACGATGGCCTACACGCAGGGGCTGCTCGTGCACGGCGGACGGCTGCTCGAGAGCACCGGGATCAGGGGGCGCTCGAGCGTACGTGAAGTCGACCGCGCGACGGGGAGCGTGCTGCGGCGCGCCGATCTCCCGAACGACGAGTTCGGCGAGGGGATCGCGGTGGTCGGCGAGCGGATCTACCAGGTCACCTGGAAGTCGAAGCGAGGGTTCGTGTACGACGCACGCACCTTCGCGCCGATCGACTCGTTCGCGTACGACGGTGAAGGGTGGGGACTCGCCTCCGACGGCACGCGACTTTACCTGAGCGACGGCTCGAGCCGCATCCGCGTGATCGACCCGAGCGACTTCCGCGTCGTGCGCACGATCCGCGTGACCGAAGCCGCGCAGCCGGTGCACATGCTCAACGAGCTCGAATGGGTGAAGGGCGAGCTGTGGGCGAACGTGTACGAGACCGGCCTGATCGCGCGCATCGATCCGGCGACGGGCCGCATCGTCGGGTGGATCGACGTGCGACGGCTGCTTCCCGCCGAGGAAACGAAGCAGCTCGCCGCGCGTGGCGGCGTCGCGAACGGCATCGCGTACGACTCCACGACCGGTCAGCTGCTGGTGACGGGAAAGTACTGGCCGTACCTGTTCCAGCTCGACAGCGCTCTTCTCCGCCCGACGCGCGCGGGCGCGCGGGCACGCTCCGCGCCGCCCGAATGACGCGCGAGCCCACACCACTCCGGAGGATCCTTCCATGAAGCACTGCCTGTGTGCGCTCCTCAGCCTCGTCGCCGTTCCGGCCGTCGTGCACGCGCAGGCGTCCGTCGCGGCGCCACCGGCGCCGGCGCAGCAGATCGCCGCCGCGGTGCTCGCGTTGCCGCAGGAGTTCCGAGCCGATGCCCGCGTGCTCGGGTACGCGGCGGGGCGACGCGAGCTCTCGGTGCTGCGCGAGGGGACTGGACCCTTCACCTGTCTCGCGAGCGAGCCCGGTGCGCAGCAGTTCCACGTCGCGTGCTACCACCAGTCGCTCGAGCCCTTCATGGCCCGCGGCCGAGCGCTGCGCGCGAGCGGCGTGACCGGCGAGCGCGTCGACAGCGTGCGGTTCGCCGAGGTGCGCTCCGGCATGCTCAAGGTGCCGACGAGCGCGGCGACGCTGTACTCGCTGTTCGGCGCGCCCGACGCGTACGACTCGGCGACGAACACGGTGCGCAACGCGCGATCGCTGATTGTCATCTACATGCCCGATGCGACCACGGCGTCGACGGGACTGTCCACCAAGCCCGCGGCGGGGACGCCGTGGCTGATGCTGCCGGGCACGCCGAAGGCGCACATCATGTTCCAGCCGCGCATGTAGCGCACGGCGACGAAGCGATCGCGCAGGATCGTACAAACATTCGGATTCTGAACGGCCGAGCCGCGCAAGATCGTCCATAGGAGCTCGATCGGCGCGCGTGGGGCAACCATTTCCCCCTCTGCGCGGTCTGAAACCTCTCGGAAGGTTGGTCGTAGTGCCGACGTTGGAAGGACTGCACGCGTACGTCCGCCAGCTTCGTTGCATTCACAGTCTGCCTGAGAGCTTCGTCATGAGGTCCACCCTCGCCGCCGTACTCGGCCTGTTCCTGGCCGCCGGCTCGCTTCCCGCCCAAGGCCCTGGCCCAGGTGGTCCAGGAGGCCCGGGCGGCGCACCCCCCGCCGGACCCGGCGAGGTGAAGGGCATCATCGTCGACCAGAAGAGCGCGGCGCCTGTGGCGCGCGCCTCGGTCACGATCCGGAACAAGGCCACCTCCGCGCTCGTCACCGGCGCCATCGCCGGCGCCAACGGCGCGTTCCGCGTGCAGGGCCTCCGGCCCGGCACGTATACCCTGCGCTTCACCTTCCTCGGCTTCGCGCCGAAGACGCAGGAGATCGCGATCACTCCCGCCGCGCCCCTCGTGGACGTCGGCACCGTGCAGCTATCGCGCGTCGCCGTGGCGCTCGGCCAGGTCGAGGTCGTCGAGAAGCAGGACGCCGTCACGATCGAGCCCGACCGCAACTCGTATCGTGCCAAGGACGTCGCCCCTGCGGCGACGAACGCGAGCCAGGTGCTCGAGGCCACCCCCTCGGTCACCGTCGACGCCGACGGCAAGGTCAGCCTGCGCGGCAACGAGAACGTCGCCGTGCAGATCAACGGCCGTCCCGCGCCGATCTCCGGCCAGCAGCTCGGCGCGTACCTCAAGAGCCTGCCGGCCGGCATCCTCGACCGTGTCGAGGTCGTGCCGAACCCGTCGGCCAAGTACGATCCCGAAGGCATGGCCGGCATCATCAACATCGTGCTCAAGCAGAACGTCGATCTCGGCATCAGCGCCGGCCTCACCGTCGGCGCCGCCACCAAGGACAAGTACAACGCCTCCGGCAACCTCGGCTACCAGGTCGGGAAGCTCACGACGTTCTCGAACCTCGGCATCTTCAGCGACAAGCGGAACGTCATCGGCATCAACGATCGCCTGCGCTACGACGCCGCGAAGACCCTCTTCGCGGTCACCGAGCAGGACATCGACGGCAACAACGGCTTCAAGGGCCAGAACTTCAGCACGAACGTCGACTACAAGCTCAACGCGCGCGATCTGTTCTCCAACGCGGTGTCGTTCAACCATCGCGACGCCATCGACGACTCGCGCAGCGACTACATCGAGCTGAACGGGGCACGCGCCCAGACCGATCGGTACCTGCGGCCCCGTGACAGCGAGTCGAAGGGGATCAACTTCGACTACACGAGCGCGTTCAAGCGCACGTTCGAGGCGCGCAGGCACGAGCTCGGCGCCGAGTTACGCTTCAACCGCTCGCACGACGAGGACGCGACGTACATCTACCGCGAGACCGTCTCGCCGACGGGCGTGCCGAGCGGCTCGCAGCTCCAGCGGCAGACGGACGACGTCGACGCCGTGACGAAGACCATCACCGCGCAGCTCGACTACACCCGCACCATCGGCAAGTCGAAGCTCGAGACCGGCTACAAGGGCAACGCGCGCATGCTCGACCGCGACTACGTGGTCATGAAGGACTCGCTCGGCGACGGCCAGTGGCAGCGCAGCACGCTGAGCAACGCGTTCGAGTTCACCGAGCAGGTCCAGGCCGGCTACGCCGTGCTGAGTCGTCCGTTCGGCAAGCTCGAGGCCCAGGCCGGTCTGCGCGGCGAGTACGCGAACCGCGACTTCCAGCTCGCGGCGAAGAGCTATCCGTACGACTACATCAGCTTCTTCCCGAGCGGCATCCTGAACTACAACCTGACGCCGACGAGCCAGGTGAAGGCGAGCTACTCGCGCCGCATCCGCCGGCCCGGCACGCAGGAGCTCAATCCGTTCCCGAGCTTCTTCGACGTGCAGAACGTGTTCATCGGCAACCCGTCGCTGAACCCGGAGTACACCGACGCCTACGAGCTCGGGTTCAGCAAGAGCGGCAAGTTCGGCAACCTCCAGCTGTCGCCCTTCTACCGCCACACGAAGAACGTCATCCGCTTCATCATCAACACCGACGACGTCGTCGACGGCCGGAGCGTGACGACGATCAGCTTCAAGAACCTCGCGCAGTCCAACTCGTGGGGTGCGGACATCAACGGCTCGCTGCGTCTCGGCAAGAAGTTCACCGGTTTCGCCGGCGGCAACGTGTTCAAGATCGTCACCGAGGGCGGCTCGACGACGTCGATCGCCGGTACGGACGCCGTGACCTGGATGCTCCGCTTCAACGGCACGTACGAGGTCACGCCGACGGTCGCGGTCCAGGGCTTCACCATGTACCGCGCGCCGATGAAGGTGGAAGGCGGCCGGATGTCCGCCCAGCGCTTCACCAACTTCACCGTCCGCAAGAAGCTCGACGGCGACAAGGCGAACGTCAGCCTCCGCGTCTCCGATCCGTTCAACATGGGCAAGTTCCGCGTCGAGGCGGGCACGTCGACGCTGACGCAGATCACCGAGCGCAACTTCGGCAACCGCGCCGCGTACCTGACCTTCCAGTACAACTACGGCCAGCAGCCGCGCGTGCGGCAGCCGCGTCCGGAAGACCAGCCGCAGCAGGGTGGGGGCGGGTTCGGGGGGTGAGGACCGCCGTGAGTTGGTGAGTGGGACAGGGGGTTGGTTGGGCACGGCCTCGGGATGCTTCGGCGTCGCGGGGCCGTTTCTCGTGGGCCTCCTCCCTTGGGGCGGGAGCCAGACGCCGCGTGCGCTCTTGACATCTCCGCTGGCGGGCCGAAATATCAGCATGGTTGAAATTTCAGCATAGCCGCCCGATGACGATCCGATCGCTCCTCGTCGCCTGCCTGCTCGCTGCAGCGCCGCTCGGCGCGCAGTCGGCGGTACCGATGCCCGCGCTCGATCCGCGGAACATCGACCGGAACTACGGCGCGTGCGACGACTTCTTCATGTTCGCCACCAACGGGTGGATCGAGCGCAATCCCATTCCGGCGACGCTGCCGGGGTGGAGCACGTTCGATGAGCTGAGCGGTCGCAACACCGTCGTCCTCAGGGGGATCGCCGAGCGCGCGGCGGCGCAGGCGGCCACCACCGCCGATCCGGTCACGCGTCGGCTCGGGACGTTCTACGCGAGCTGCATGGACTCGGTCGCCGCCGATCGCGCCGGCGTCGCGCCGATCGCCGACGAGCTGCGACGCATCGAGGCCATCACCGATCGCGTCGCGCTCCAGGACCAGATCGCCCGCCTGCACCTCCTTGGCTACGGCGCGGCGTTCGGGTTCGGCGCGGCGCCCGACGCGCGGAACGCGCGCATGATGATCGCCGACGTCTCGCAGGGAGGACTCGGGCTCCCCGACCGCGAGCACTACCTGCGCGACGACGAGGAGGCAAAGCGGCTTCGCGCGCGCTACGCCGGGGCCATCGCCGAAATGCTCGCGCTGGCCGGCGATCCGGACACGATCGCCGCGACGAAGGCGGCGAGGATCCTCGAGCTCGAGACGGCGCTCGCGCGGGCGCAGCGCTCCCGTGCGGCCATGCGGGACGCGAGCGCGCGGAACCATACGATGACCATCGCCGAGGCCACTGCCAACTCGCCCGGCTTCGACTGGCGCCGATACCTCGCCGCACTCGGCCTGTCGCACGTCGACAGCATCAACATCGGCGTGCCGCCGTACTACGCGGCGCTCGGCGCCGAGCTCGCGAGCCGTCCCGTGAACGACTGGAAGGCGTACCTGCGGTGGAACGTCCTCCGCGGCAGCGCACCGGATCTGAGCACGCCCTTCACCGACGCGGCGTTCCGGCTCTCGGCGATGCTCACGGGCGCCCGCGAGCAGCAGCCGCGCTGGCGCCGCTGCCTCGCGACGACCAATCAGCTGCTCGGCGATGCGCTCGGACGCGAGTACGTGAAGACCGAGTTCACTCCGGAGGCGCGGGCGAAGATGCTCGCGCTCATCGGGAACCTGCGCGGCGTGCTTCGGGACCGCATCGCGCGCGCCGACTGGATGAGCGACCGCACGCGCGCCGAAGCGCTCGCCAAGCTCGATGCGTTCGGCCAGAAGGTCGGATATCCGGACCGCTGGCAGGACTACGCCGGCCTCGACATCCGGCCGGGTCCCTTCGCGGCGAACCTCCAGCGCGCCCGCGAGTTCCTCGTGCGCGCCGACCTGGCGCGCGTCGGCCGCCCCACCGAGCGCGATCGCTGGCGCATGACGCCGCCGACGGTGAACGCCTACTACGACCTGGCGAGGAACGAGATCGTCTTCCCGGCCGGGCGGCTCCAGCCGCCGTTCTTCTCCGTCGCGTACGACGACGGCGCGAACTATGGCGGGATCGGCACGGCGATCGGTCACGAGATGTCGCACGGCTTCGACGACCTTGGCCGGCAGTACGACGCGGCGGGCAACGTCCGGGACTGGTGGACGCCGGACGATGCACGGCGCTATCGCGAACGCGCGGCGGTCGTGGAGCGGCAGTACGGATCGTACGTGGTGATCGACACGCTGCGCATCAACGGCCGGCTCACGCTCGGCGAGAACATCGCCGACGTCGTCGGCGTGTCGCTCGCCTACGAGGCGATGCAGCGCGCGCTTCGCGGCCGGCCGCGCACGACCATCGACGGCTTCACCCCCGAGCAGCGCTTCTTCCTCGCGTACGCGCAGACGCGGCTCTCGGTGCAGCGCCCCGAGTCGGTGCGGCTGTCGCTCGCCACCGCCGTCCACTCACCGAGCCGGTATCGCATCAACGGGCCGCTGTCGAACATGCCCGACTTCGCGCGCGCGTTCGGGTGCAAGGAAGGCGATCCGATGGTGCGGCCAGCGAGCGAGCGCGCGGCGATCTGGTAGCGGTCAAGGCCGCCGTCGCCGACCATGCGCGCCTCGCTCAACACCGCCTGCAGCTCGCGCTGCGCCGCCGGCGAATGGGCGCCGAGGTCGCGGGGGCCGTGAGGCGACAGGCCGGCAGCGCGCGGGACTGAGCATCGCGCGAGGACGGCGCCGGACGACCTCGCCGGAAACCGATTGCACGAGGCGCGGCCCTCGCGCGGGAAACGCGCGCCGAGCGAGATTGAGATCGTCCCATTCGCCGGTCCGGTCCCGATGCGCCGTGTGTTCGCCCCGTTTCTCGCGTCCCTGCTCGCCGCTGCTCCGCTCGCGGCGCAGTCCGTCGTGCCGATGCCCGCGTTCGACCCGTCGAGCATCGACCGGAAGTACGGCGCGTGCCAGGACTTCTTCATGTTCGCCAACAACGGCTGGATCGAGCGCAACCCGATCCCGCCGGCCTTCTCGAGCTGGGGCGCGTTCAACGAGCTCGCCGAGCGCAACACCCTCGTGCTCAAGAGGATCCTCGAGCGCGCCGCCGCCGAGGTGCCGACGACGACCGACACCAGCACCCGCAAGCTCGGCACCTTCTACGCGACGTGCATGGACTCGGCGGGCGCCGAGCGTGCAGGGCTCGAGCCGATCGCCGAGGAGCTCGGCCGGATCGAGGCGATCGCCGACCGCGCTCAGCTCCGCGACCAGCTCGCGCGCATGCATTCGCTCGGCTACGGCGGCGCGTTCGGCTTCGGGTCGACGGCCGATCCGCGCGACGCGCGGCGCGCCATCGCGTACGCCACCCAGGGCGGGCTTGGGCTTCCCGATCGCGATTACTACCTGCGCACCGACGCCGACGCCCGGTCGCTGCGCGATCGCTACGTCGCGAACATCACGACGATGTTCGCGCTCGCCGGCGACTCGGCGCCGGCCGCGGCGGCGCGTGCCGCGCGCGTGCTCGACGTCGAGTCCACGCTCGCGCGGGCGCAGCTCTCGCGCGTGGCGCTCCGCAATCCCAACGCGCGCTATCATCACCTGACCCTCGCCGCGGCCACCGACTCGATGAGCGGATTCGAGTGGCAGCGCTATCTCGAGGTGCTCGGACTCGGCGACCTCCAGTCGGTCACGCTGAATGCGCCGCCCTTCTTCGCCGCGCTGGGGACGGCGCTCGCCACGCGGCCGCTGGAGGACTGGAAGGCGTATCTGCGCTGGACCGTCCTGTGGCGCAGCGCCTCGCAGCTCAGCACGCCGTTCGTGGACGAGTCGTTCAAGCTGGCGTCGATGCTCACGGGCGCCCGCGCCCAGCAGCCGCGGTGGCGACGGTGTCTCGTCGCGGCGGATCAGTCGCTCGGCGACGCGCTGGGGCGCGAGTACGTGAAGACCGAGTTCACGCCCGCGGCCAAGTCGAGGATGACCGAGATCGTCCAGAGCCTGCGGGACGTGCTGCGCGACCGGATCTCGCGCGCGGAGTGGATGAGCGAGCGCACGCGCTCCCAGGCGCTCGCCAAGCTGCAGGCGTTCAACCAGAAGATCGGCTACCCGGACCGGTGGCAGGACTACGCCACGCTCGACGTGCAGGGCGACTCGTACGCCGCGAACGTGCGGCGCGCGCGCGCGTATCAGGTTCGACGCGACCTGGAGCGCGTCGGCAAGCCGGTCGATCGCGAGCGGTGGCTGATGACGGCGCCGACGGTGAACGCGTACTACAGCGCCGCGCTCAACGAGATCGCCTTTCCGGCGGGCCGCCTGCAGCCGCCCTTCTTCTCGGTGACGTACGACGATCCGGCCAACTACGGCGGCATCGGCGCGACGATCGGCCACGAGCTCTCCCACGGCTTCGACGACTCGGGGCGCAAGTACGACGCGTCCGGGAACGTGCGCGACTGGTGGACCGCGGAGGACGCGCGCCGCTACGGCGAGCGGGCCGGCGTCGTCGAGCGGCAGTACGGCGCGTACGTCGTGATCGACACGCTGCGCATCAACGGCCGGCTCACGCTCGGCGAGAACATCGCCGACGTCGTCGGCGTGTCGATCGCCTTCGAGGCGATGCAGCGCGCGATGCGGGGGAAACCGCGCGCGACGATCGACGGCTTCACGCCCGAGCAGCGCTTCTTCCTGGCCTACGCCCGGGCGCGCAACACGGTGCTCCGCCCCGAAGCCGCGCGGATGATGCTGGCGACCGACCCGCACTCACCCGGCCGCTTCCGCGTCAACGGCCCCCTGTCGAACATGCCCGAGTTCGCGCAGGCGTTCGGATGCAAGGCGGGGGACGCGATGGTGCGGACGGAGAGGGCGAGGATCTGGTAGAGGGGCGGCTGGTGCGCGGGTGCGCGGGTGCGCGGGTGCGCGGGTGCGCGGGTGGAACGGCCTCGGGAGGCAGAAGCGTCCCGAGGCCGTTGCGCACCCGCGCATAGCGCACCCGCGCAAACCGCACCGCGCAAACCGCACCGCGCAAACCGCACCCGCCCTACAACGGCCGTACCCAGATGTTCTTGAAGCTGATCGGCGGGCTGGGATCGCCGTGCGACTGGAGCTTGATCGGGGCCGGGCCGTGCGCCTTGTACTCGGGGAGTCCGATGTACGGCGTATGGCCCTTGAGCGTGTAGTTGTTCTGTACGAGCACGCCGTTGTGCAGCACGGTGATGCGCGCCGGGGACTTCAGCGAGCCGTCGGCGTTGAACCGCGGCGCGGTCCACACGATGTCGTACACGTTCCACTCGCCCTGCTTCCGCATGGCGTTCACGAGCGGCGGCGACTGCTTGTAGATGCTCGCCGCCTGGCCGTTGACGTACGTCTTGTTCTCGTACGAGTCCAGCACCTGCAGCTCGTAGCCCGTGTCACCGGACCCCGTGGAGGCGAGGAAGATGCCGCTGTTGCCGCGCGACTGCCCCGTCTGGGTCGTGCCGGTTGGGACGCGCCACTCGATGTGCATCTGGTAGTCGGTGAACTGCCGCTTGGTCTCGATGCCGCCGGCCGCCTTGTTCACCGTCATGACGCCGTCGCCGAGCGTCCACTTGGCCGGCGACTTGTCCCGGATCATCACCCACTCGTCGAGACTGGTGCCATTGAACAGGACGACCGCGTCGGAAGGCGGAGTGGTGTTGACGTACGCGCCCGGGGTGACCACGGGCGGCACCGGTGTCCAGACCTCCGTCTCCTCGGGTTTCATCTGGCGCGCGGCCGCCGGCGCGGCGGCCGACGGCGCAGGAGTGGTCTGCGGAGTGGGCTGCTGCGCGCAAGCGGTCAGGGGAATGGCACCGAGTGCGCCGAGCACGAGCATCGACAAACGGGTTCGCATCGAGAATCTCTCAGTGTTGGTTGGCCGGTGGCTCGACGGACGCGGATTGTGCCGGGCTCGCCGGGACATGTCAAGAACGTATCGCGCCGAGCGACTGCTGCGCGCGGTGCATGTCCTCGCTGGCACAACGCCGTGCCCGCTCGCGTAGTGACTCGCACCATCACACGAGGACCGACCGTGCGCTACCAGCTGAAGCAGAAGCTGCTGTCCTGGGGAGACGACTACTACATCCGTGACGACCAGGGCCGCGAGGTCTACTTCGTCGACGGCAAGGCGCTCAGCTTCGGCGGCCAGCTTTCATTCAAGGACCTCGAGGGCAACGAGCTCGCGTTCATCCGGCAGAAGTTGCTCAAGCTGTCACCGACGTACGAGATCCACCGCGCCGGCCAGCTCGCGGCGGTGGTGAAGAAGGAGCTGTTCGCCCTGTTCCACCACAAGTTCGCCGTCGACGTGCCCGGGCCGGACGATCTCGAGGCGAAGGGCGACTTCCTCGACCACGAGTACGTCTTCCGCCGCGGCGACCGCGAGGTGGCGACGGTCTCGAAACGCTGGCTCACGTTCGCCGACACCTACGGCATCGACATCGCCGACGAGGAGGACGACGTGCTCATCCTTGCGAGCGCGGTGGTCGTGGACCAGGCCTGCCACCGCGGGGACGGCGAGCGGCACTGACCCGTGCCCGCCGGCGCCGCCCGACCCCGGTGCTGGCGCCCTCCGGGCACGTCGGCTACAATCGCGGCATACTCCAACGGGAGCGATCCATGGCCGTCGTTCGTGACCTCCTCAACCGCAAGGGGACGGACATCGTCTCCGTCGCGCCAACCGCCTCGGTGCTGGAGGCCGCGCGCTTGATGAACGACCGGAGCGTCGGCGGGCTCCTCGTGGTGGATGAGGCGGGCAAGCTGCTCGGCATCTTCACCGAGCGCGACATCCTCCGCCGCGTCGTCGCCGCCGGCCTGCCCCCGGAGTCCACGCCGGTCGCCGACGTGTTCACGCGCGACGTCGTGACCTGCATCCCGGAGACGAGCGTGGACGAGTGCGGCGCGATCATGTCCGGCCGCCGCGTGCGGCATCTCCCCGTGGTGGACGCGCAGGGCCTGCACGGCGTGGTGACGATCGGCGACCTGCTCGCGCACCGCGTGTCGGAGCAGGAGACGACGATCCAGCATCTGAACTCGTACGTGTTCGATATGCGGTGAAGCGGGCGGCGCGGAGCGCCGCTATCTGTTCACCCTCCTCAGCTCCGCCTCCGTCCACGGCTTCGACCTGCCCGTCGTCGCCCCACGAATTTCGGCCACCTCGACCGGCGCGATCGGCGCGGCGGCGTTGCCCCACGAGCGGCGGACGTAGGTGAGCACCTCGGCGATCTGCTCGTTGGTGAGAGCGCCGCCGAGTGGGGGCATCAGCATCTCGCCCTCCTTGCCGTGCAGCACGATGCGGATGAGCCGCGCGCTCGGCCCGACGACCCAGGGCGACGCCACGAGCGGCTTCGCCACGCCGGGAAGCCCGGTGCCGCGGGCCTGGTGGCAGGCGGCGCAGCTGCCGGCGTACTGACGCTCGCCCGCGGCGTAGCGGGCCTGCTCGGCCGGCGTCAGCGCGCGCGCGGGCGGTGCCGCGATGTTCCGGCCGGGCCACGCGAGCGGAGCCGCGAACCGCTCGGCCTGGACGCGCAGCACCGTGTCGCGGCTCGCCAGCGCCGCGAGCAGCGCCGCGGGCGCCGCGGCGAGCGTCACGCTCGCCGCACGTCCGCCGCCAGCGCCGCGACGGCCGCCCCCTCCGAAGCCCTCGCCGCCAGCCTCACCAGCGGCGGCGAACTGGAAGCGTGCGGGCGGGCCGTCCTCGCGATAGCCGAGCAGCGCGAGTCGCTGCCATCGCGGACGCGATGCGGGGCCGAGGAGCGCCACCAGGCGGCCGACGCTCGCGGCGTCGCGCGAGGCGACGACCGCGCCGGACAGCGACCGCACGACCTCGCGGTGCTTCTCCGCCGTGATCGCCGGCGAGGCGAGCACCGACTCGAGGAACGCGACCTCCCGCCCCGCCACTGCGGTGACGACGAGGTCGGCGACGACGGGATCGTCGCCGCTCGCGGCGAGCATCGCCCGCAGCGCGGGATCGCGCTCGGCGACCGGAAGCTCGCCGAGCGATGCCGCGAGCTGGCGGCGGACGACGGGGGCGCGGTCCCCCGTGAGCGCCATCACGCGCGCCTGGAACGGATGCGCGGGCTGGGCCAGCCACGGCTCGGCGATGCGGATCGCCGCGGCGCGCACGTGCGGCGAGGGATCGGCAAGGGCGCGCGCCACCGTCGCCGTGTCCGACTCGCCGAGCCCGTCGAGCGTCCACAGCGCGTGCAGCCGCGCGCGGTCGTCTGCGCTCGCGCGCAGCAGCTCGCGCACCGCCGGCGCGATGTCGCGCGCGCGGCGCTCGACGAGCAGCTGCTGTGCGGTGATGCGCCACCAGCCGTTCGCGTGCGCGAGCAGGGGCACCAGCTCCGCGGGCGACTTGCGCGAGAGCTGCGGGCGCTCGCCGCGCCGCGCCGACGTGTGCACGACACGCCAGATTCGCCCCAGCCCGATCGGCTGCTCCATGCCGCGCTCGACGATCTTCTGCTCGAGGTAGCCGGTGATGTACGTGCGGTGCTGGATGATGCCGCGGTACATGTCCACGACGTAGAGCGTGCCGTCGGGCGCGGTCGCGAGGTTCACCGGACGGAAGCGCTGGTCGCTGTTCGTGAGGAACTCCGCGCGCTCGTACGCCGGGCGCGCCGTAGCGCGTCCGCGTGCGTCCTCGCCGATGACGAACCGGCCCACGAAGTTGCCCGCCGGCTCCGTGACGAACACGCTGCGCCGCAGCTCGGCCGGCAGCCGGTCGCCGACGTACGCCACCGGGCTCCCCGCCGCCGTGTAGTGCGCGAGTGTGCTGTCGGCGACGCGCAGCGTCTGCTCGCGGTAGCCGCGGTTCACGGCGGGGGTCTTGTGACCGGGCCACACGGCAACGTTGCGCGTGAGCTGCTCGTAGATGCCGCGCGGGTCGGGAAGGTTGCGGTTGCGCAGCGCGTAGTGCGCCGGCACGAGATCGGCCCGCAGCGGATCCTCGTTGCTGTTGCGATAGAGACGTCCGTACTCGTCGCTCGAGACCCCCCACTGGCCCTCGTCGACCGTCCTTCGGAACGCGAGCTTCCCGTCGGCGCCGAGCCGGAACTGCCCCGCGTAGTTCGCGTTGTGAATCCAGTTGTCGATCCCCCAGAGCAGGCCGTTCGCGTTGTGCTCGGGGTTGGACTGCTTCGTTCCGTAGTCGTCGCGCACGAGCTCCTTCGTGTCGGCGCGCCCGTCGCCGTTCGTGTCGCGCACGAGCCAGAGGTGCGGCACCTCCGCGACAAGCACGCCCTGCGAGAGCACCTTCACGGCGCGCGGCATCACGAGGCTGTCCATGAACACCGTCTTGCGGTCCATCCGGCCGTCGTCGTCGGTGTCGTCGAGCACGACGATGCGCCCCACCGGACGGTCCTCGCCGGTCCCCTGCAGGTTGGGCATGTAGGCGCGCATCTCGACGACCCACATCCGTCCGTCGGGATCGAAGTCGATGGCGACGGGATCCTGCACGAGCGGCTCGGCCGCCACGAGCTCGATCCGATAGCCCGGCTGCGCGGTGAATCGCGCCAGCTCCTGCTCCGGCGTGTACACCGGCGTGACGGCCGACCCGCCCCGCCGCGCGCGGCTCGTGTCGTCGGCGAGCGTGGCCGCGCTGACGGGAATCGACGGCGTGGCGTCGTTCGGCCCCGCCGGCGGCGCCATGCGCGGCTGCGACGCAGTCCGCGTCTCGGGCGCCGGCGCGGGGGGCGCCGAGCGACAGGCGCCGAACAGGAGAGCGACCAACGCTGGCACAGCGCGACCGCCGAAAGGCCTAGGATGCACGAGAGAGTCGATTCGAGGGTGGGAGCCCGATGACGGTTCTACTAGCGCACGATCACCGGAAACCGTTGGCCTCGGCCCGCGTTCGCCGGGAGCGAGTGCCAGACCAGCTACATCCGTCATCCCCGATTCAAGGTATGGCAGTGCGCCCGTCAGGTCTCGACGCAGACGCCCCTTCCGGGAGCATCCCACCGGTACCGGTTACCGAGTACGTCGGTCGTACCGGGTACTCCAGTGGCAGTTCCCAGAACCGATCCGTCCGTCTTGATTACCAGCATGCCGCCCGACCGCCTCCGCACCCGCTTCCTCGTCGTCGGCAGTGGCATCGCCGGCCTGCACACCGCGTGGCGTGCCTCGCAGCACGGAGACGTCCTCCTGCTCACCAAGCGATCGCTGTTCGACAGCGCGACGGCGTACGCGCAGGGCGGGATCGCGGCGGCGCTCGGCGCGGGTGACTCGCCGACGCTGCACCGGCGCGACACGCTCGCGGCGGGCGCGGCGTTGTGCGACGCCGCCGCTGTCGAGGTGCTGGTCGAGGAGGGACCGGCGCGAGTGCGCGAGCTGCAGACAGCGGGCGCCGAGTTCGACCTCGATCCGAGCGGTCAGCTCAAGCTCGGCCGCGAGGCCGCGCACTCCACGAACCGCATCGTGCACGCGGGCGGCGACCAGACCGGCGCCGAGGTGGCGCGCACGCTCATCGAGCGCGTGCGAGCGAGCCCGCGGATCAAGGTGCTGGAGCGGGCGCGCGTGCTCGACCTCGTGGTGACGCGCGGCGCCGCCGCCGGCGTGAAGGCGAGCATCGCCGGCAAGGCGGTGGAGATCATCGGCGACGCGACGGTGTTCGCGATGGGTGGATGCGGGCAGGTCTACCGGTACACGACGAACCCGATGGTCGCGACGGGCGACGGCTACGCCATCGCGCACCGCGCCGGCGTCACGCTCGCCGACATGGAGTTCGTGCAGTTCCATCCGACGGCGCTCGACACGCCGGAGAATCCGCTCGCGCTGATCTCGGAAGCGGTGCGCGGGGAGGGGGCCATCCTCGTCAACGAGAAGGGCGTGCGGTTCATGCTCAAGGAGCATCGCGACGCCGAGCTCGCGCCGCGCGACGTGGTGTCGCGCGCGATCTACCGCGAGCAGAAGCGGAGCCGTGTCTACCTCGACGCGCGCAAGCTCGGCCGCAGCTTCTCCAAGCGGTTCCCGGGGATCTTCGCGCTCTGTTCGGCGCGCGGCATCGATCCCCGCAAGGACCTGATCCCCGTCACGCCGGCCGCGCACTACATGATGGGCGGGATCGTGACCGACCTGATCGGCCACTCGAGCATGCCCCGGCTCTACGCCGTCGGCGAGGTGGCGCGCACGGGAGTGCACGGCGCGAACCGGCTCGCCTCGAACTCGCTGCTCGAGGGGCTGGTGTTCGCCGAGCGCGTGGCGCGCGATCTCGCCAACGTCACGCCGCTCAAGAGCACGCCGGTGGTGAAGGCGTGGCAGGTGCCGCCCCTCGCCGATCGCGGCGCCGCCCACGTGGCGGCGGAGCGCATCCGCAGCGTGATGTGGCAGCACGCGGCGATCACGCGTACGGCGAAGGGACTGCGCACGGCACTCGCCGAGCTCACCGACATCGAGCAGCGGCTCCCGATCGGCGCCACGGAAGAGCTGAACCTCGTCCAGACGGCGCGGCTGATCACCGAGGCGGCGCTCCTCCGCAAGGAGTCACGCGGCGGGCACTACCGCAGCGACTTCCCCCGCGCCAAGAGCGTCTGGCGCGGGAGACACATCGAGCTCTGACTCCGCGCTACGGCGCCCGGGGCGCCGAGTCGGTCCGCGCCGCCGGCGTCGTGGTGCCGGCTGCGCTGTCGGTCGTCACGCCGCTGTTCACCACCGCCGCCGAGTCCGCACGCGCGGCAGCCGAGTTGGTGCCGGCGTTGCGCGCGAAGATGAACCAGAGCGCCGCGGCCAGTACCAGCAGGCCGATCAGCATCGGCCAGATGTTTCGTCCTTCCTTGCGTTGAATCGGAATGTCTGCCACGAAGCTATCCCTCGGTCGGAGTCGGTGTGCCGGGGAACTCGGGAGGCAAGGGGCGGGCCGCGGCCGCTACACGATCGCCACCGTCGGGGGCGGCAGCACCGACGTGCACGCGGCGCAGCGATGCGCCAGCGCGGGCACCATCGAGAGACACTCCGGGCACTCGCGCGTCTTCGGCGCCTCCGGTTCCGACGGGCCCTTGAGGCGGTTCACCTGCCGGATGATGAGGAAGACCACAAACGCGACGATGAGAAAGTCGACGATCGCGTTGAGGAACAGGCCGTAGTTGATCGTCGGAGCCCCCGCCGCCTTCGCTTCGGCGAGCGTCGCGTACGGCGTCCCCGAGAGGTTGATGAACAGGTTCGACATGTCCATCCGCCCGAGCAGGAGCCCGAGCGGCGGCATGAGCACGTCGTTGGTGAACGACGTCACGATCTTGCCGAACGCCAGGCCGAGGATGACCGCGACCGCGAGATCGAGGACGTTTCCGCGCATCACGAACGCCTTGAATTCCCTGAGCATTGATCCTGGCGTGAGAAGGTGAGGGAGGTGCGGACGGGGAGAGCATGTCGCGCCAGGCCCGGACCCGCCAGGGCGCCGCGGCGCGGAGCATGCCCGGACGCGTCCGCTCACGGAGCCGCCAGCCGCCGATTACCTTCCGAACGACCATGGCATCGACCGATACCGGCATTCAGTCTCGGGAAGAGCTCGTCGCCCAGCTGCAGGGCGAGATCAAGACGCTGGCGCGCGAGCGGAACGCGGTCGTCCTCGCGCACAACTACGAGCGCGCCGAAGTGCAGGACGTCGCCGACTACGTGGGCGACTCGCTCGGTCTCTCGCGCGAGGCCGCCAAGACCGACGCCGACGTCATCGTGTTCTGCGGCGTCCATTTCATGGCGGAGACCGCCGCGGTGCTCTCCCCGCAGAAGACCGTCCTGCTCCCCGACATGGCGGCCGGCTGCTCGCTCGCCTCGACGATCGACGCCGAGCAGCTCCGCGCGTGGAAGGCCGAGCATCCCGGCGCCGTGGTCGTGTCGTACGTCAACACGACGGCCGAGGTGAAGGCGGAGAGCGACTACTGCTGCACCTCGGGCAACGCCGTCGAGGTCATCCACGCGATTCCGCCGGAGCAGGAGATCCTGTTCTGCCCCGACATGTTCCTCGGCGCGCACGTCAAGCGCATGAGCGGGCGCGAGAACATCCGGATCTGGATGGGCGAATGCCACGTGCACGCCGGCATCGATCCCGAGAACATCCGGCTGCAACGGTCGCTGCACCCCGAGGCCGAGTTCCTGATCCACCCCGAGTGCGGCTGCTCGACGAGCGTGCTCGAGGCCATCTCGGCTGGCGACATCGACCCGGAAGGGGTCCAGATCCTCTCCACGGAAGGGATGATCAAGCGGCCCGCGCTCTCCGATGCGTCGGAGTTCATCGTCGCGACCGAGGTCGGCATCTTGCATCGACTTCGGCGCGAGAACCCGTCCAAACGATTCGTCGCGGCGAACGAGCGGGCCTCCTGCGCCTACATGAAGGTCACGACGTTGCCCAAGGTGAAGCGGGCCCTGGAGCGACTGGAATACCGTATCACCGTACCGGAGGACGTCGCGAACCGGGCTCGACGTGCCATCGAGCGCATGATCGCCATCGGAGGCCAGCATCCGCTGAGCCCCGTGCCTGACACCACGATCGACCCTGGCGAGTAGCCCACCGGGCGACCGCCGGCCGGAGACACTCGGAGACGACCGCATGGAGATGCAGCCGCACGAGCACGAGCGTCGCCCGTCGCCTCGCACGATCACGCCGCTCAGCACGCCCGCCGCATTCGGTGGCATGGGCCTGCTTCGCTTCCCGTACCATCAGGACGAGTTGCGCAGCCTCGTGCGCGCCGCCCTCGACGAGGACGAGGCGTTCAACGACCTCACGACCATCGCCACGGTCGTGTCGGACCGCCACGCGCGCGGCCGGCTCGTCTCGCGTGGGGACGGCGTGCTGTGCGGCGTGCCCCTCGCCGTCGAGGCGTTCCGCCAGCTCGACCCGAAGGTCACCATCCGGGTCGATCTGGAGGACGGCGCCCGGATGAAGAAGGGGGCGAACGTCCTCTATCTCTCGGGCCACGCCCGCGCCCTGCTCGCCGCCGAGCGCGTCGCGCTCAACTACATGCAGCGGCTCTCGGGCATCGCCACGCTCACCGCCAGGTACGTCGACGCCGTGAAGGGCACGAAGGCGAAGATCCTCGACACCCGGAAGACGACCCCGGGGTGGCGGCTGCTCGAGAAATACGCCGTGCGCGCCGGCGGCGGGACGAACCACCGGCTCAACCTCGCTGCGGCCGTCCTCATCAAGGACAACCACCTCGCCGCCGTCGAAGGCGACGTCGCGCTCGCCGTGCGCCGCGCCCGCGACCTCGCCCCCGTCGGCACCAAGATCGAGGTCGAGTGCGAGACCATCGAGCAGGTGCAGGCGGCGATCGACGCGAAGGCCGACATCATCATGTTCGACAACATGCCGCCAGACGTGATGGCGCGAGGCGTCGAGCTCGTCGCCGGCCGCGCGATCACCGAGGCGTCGGGACGCGTGCGGCTCGAGAACGTCCGCGCCATCGCCGAGGCCGGCGTCGACTGGATCTCCGTCGGCTCGCTGACGCACTCGGCGCCCGCGCTCGATCTGGCGCTCGACTTCGAGTAGCGCGCTCGGGGCGCCGCGTCGCGCCGTCGTGGCGGCGGTGGCGCCGCGCAGAGGTGGAGGGGAAACCCTGACCAAACGTCCGGGAATTCCTCTCGCACCCCGTCGGGCTCGAGGGCACTATTCGGACATGGCCGAGCTGACCGCATTCTCCGGCGTCGCGACCGACGCGCCGCGCGCCACCGCTGCGCCGGCGCCGCGCCCACACGCGCCGCTGCGGGCAGTCGCCGAGCGCGCGTTGCGCGTCCCGCTGCTCGGGAAGCTCGCCGGCGCGAACCTGGTCATCGTCCTCGCGGCGCTGCTCGCCGTCGTGGCCGAACGGCGCAGCCTGCTTCCTGGCACCGCCGTCTCGATTCTCGGCCTCGCCCTCGGACTGAGCCTCGTCGTCAACTTCGTGCTCGTGTACGTCGCGCTGCGCCCGCTCACGGACCTCGAGGCCACCGCGGCCCGCGTGTCGGCGGGCGACCTCGAGGCGCGCGTGCCGCCGAGCATCCTCGCCGACCGCGACATGGCCCGCGTCGGCACGACGCTCAACACGCTGCTCGATCGGCTCACCGAGGACCGCGAGCGCGTGCGGCGGCTCGCCGCGCAGGTCATCAGCGCGCAGGACGAGGAGCGCGCGCGCGTCGCCCGCGAGCTGCACGATTCCACCGCGCAGATGCTCGCCGCGGTGATGCTGCAGCTCGGTGTCGCCGCGCGCGAGAGCACGTCGCCCGCGCTCGACGAGCGCATCGCGACCCTGCGCGAGATGGCGGCGGAAGCGCTGGAGGAGGTGCGGACGCTCTCGCACACGATCCACCCGCGCGTGCTGGACGACCTCGGCCTCGCCGCCGCACTCGAGTGGCTCGCGCGGCAGACGCGCGAGCAGGAGTCGCTCGACGTCGAGGTGTTCGCCGACGACGGGGCGGCGATCCCGAAGCTGCCGGCGTCCGTGCTCTATCGCGTCGCGCAGGAGGCGTTGCGCAACGCCGTGCGCCACGCGGAGGCGCGACGCGTCGAGCTCTGGCTGCGCCGCGCGGACGGCACGGCCACGCTCGAGGTGGTGGACGACGGCTGCGGCTTCGACGTCCGCCGCGCCGAGGAACGCCGACCCGGCATGGGACTGTTCTCCATGCGGGAGCGCGTGGGGCTGGTGAACGGCACTCTCGCGCTCGTCAGCGCGCCAGGTCGCGGAACACGCGTCGTGGCGACGGTGCCACTGACCGAGATGACGGACAAGGAGCGAGCATGAGCATTCGCGTCGTACTGGTCGACGATCACGCCATCGTGCGAACCGGGCTGAAGGCCGTGCTCGCCGACGTGCCGGACATCGACGTCGTCGGCGAGGCGTCGGGTGGGAACGAGGCGGTTGCGCTCGTCGAGCGGTCGCCCACCGACGTCGTAGTGATGGACCTTTCGATGGCCGACGGTGACGGGCTGAGCGCCACGCGCGAGCTCACCCACCGCGACGACGGTCCGCGCGTCCTCGTGCTGACGATGCACGCCGAGGAGGCCTACCTCGAGGCCGTGCTCGAGGCGGGGGCGTCGGGGTATCTGGGGAAGAGCACGGCGGATCGCGATCTCGTGGAGGCGATCCACGCGGTCGCGCGCGGCGAGATCTACGTGCAGCCCACGGCGGCGCGCGTCCTCGCCCAGGGCGCGCGCCGCCGCGACGAGCAGGCGTCCGAGCGCGCGCGCTTCGAGCGGCTCACCGACCGCGAGCGCGCGGTGATGCGGCTGATCGCCGAAGGGTACACAGCGCCCGAGATCGGCGAGCAGCTCGCGATCAGCCCGAAGACGGTGGACACGTACAAGCAGCGGATCAACGACAAGCTCGGCCTCGCCCACCGGGCGGATTACGTGAAGCTGGCCCTCAAGCTCGGACTGCTGCAGGCGCCGACCGCCTGATCGTATATTCCGGCATGCCGATGACCACGCGCCGTCTCCGGCGGCTCGCGCTTGCCTTCTTCCCCGCCGTCACGCTCGCCGCCGCCTGCGAGAACAGCGTCTCGATCGCTCCGGACGAGCTCGCCGGGAGCTACACCGCGACGTCCTTCCTCGTCACCCCGAGCGGCCAGCCCACCGTGGACGTCATCGCCAAAGGCGGCAGCCTGACGATCAAGATCGCGGCGGACAGCACGATCACGGGACTGTTGTCGCTTCCCGCCGGCGCCCTCTCTCCGCAGGGCGGGACGGCTGACATGGCGGGTCGCGTCATACTCCGCCAGGACGGCAGCTTCCGGTTCGATCAAGCGGCGCCGACCTTCGTGAACCAGCTCATCTGGCAGCAGTTCACCGGCGCGCTCGTGTCGACATCCTTCCTGTCGAACACGCAGTTCCAGATCACGCTCAGGAAGTAGCGGCGGGGGTTACCCGGGCGCGCGTCGGGCGTCCTGACCCTTGACGACCGCCCCTGCCCGGGTATACTGAACGGACCATGTCACGCCAGAGCGTCCTCCTCCTCAGCAGCTCCCTCGGCCGAATTATTATTATCGGTCGCGGGATCTCGTGCTTGGGGGGACGTACCGAGTAACGCGGCGCACTCGTCGCGGACGGCCCCTCCCGGCAACGGTGAGGGGCCGTTTTCGTATGAGCCCGCACCTGCCTCGGACAAGGATCGTTCGCCGTGTAATCCGCGCGGCTCGGGGACCTCGCCTCGCCCCCACACCAGCGTCGCAGCCATGTTCGCCTTCTCTCCAGACCGCCAAGCAGTTCACCTGCACACGCACGCGACCAACGACGGCGCGCGCCGGTTCGTCCGCACGGGCGTGACGCAGCCGAGCACACCGCCTGGCTCGACTCCGTTCCCGGCGCCGACGGTACCGCTGTCCGCGCCAGCCGAGCCGGTGCACGAGCGAGCCTATCCCCAAGCCGACGGCGAACCGTGAGCCCGACGACCCGCGCCACCGACGACGACGTACGACGCGTCCGAGTCTTCGACACCACGCTCCGGGACGGCGAGCAGGCCCCCGGATGTACGATGACCCTCGCCGAGAAGCTCCAGGTCGCGCACCAGCTCGCGCGCCTCGGCGTGGACGTCATCGAGGCGGGATATCCCGCCGCCTCGCCCGGTGACGCGGACTCCGTTCGCGCCGTGGCGGAGGAGGTCGGCGGTGGCCACGGCCCGACCATCTGCGGCCTCGCCCGCGCGACCGAGCACGACGTCACCACCTGCGCCGCCTCCGTGGCGCCCGCGTCGCGGAACCGGATCCACATCTTCCTCGCGACGTCGGACATCCACCTCCAGCACAAGCTCCGCTGCTCGCGCGACGAGGTGATCGCGCGCGGCCGCGCCGCGGTGACGCTGGCCAAGGGGCTCGTGCACGAGGTCGAGTTCTCGCCGGAGGACGCGGCGCGCACCGATCCCGAGTACCTGCTCGACGTGCTCGCCGCGGTCGTGGAGTGCGGCGCGACGACGCTCAACATCCCGGACACCGTCGGCTTCACGACGCCGTGGGAGTACGAGAACACGATCCGGCGCGTGGTCGCGCTGGCGGCGAAGCACCCGGGCGTCGTCGTGTCCACCCACTGCCACGACGATCTCGGGCTGGCCGTGGCGAACACGCTCGCCGGCATCCGCGCCGGCGCGCGGCAGGTCGAGGTGACGCTCAACGGCATCGGCGAGCGCGCCGGGAACGCGTCGCTCGAGGAAGTCGTGATGGCGCTGCACACGCGCCCCGAGCTGTTCGACGGCGCGCACACGCGCATCGACACGACGCAGCTCACGCGCGCCTCGCGGCTGCTGCAGCAGTGCACGGGAACGTACGTCGCGCCGAACAAGGCGATCGTCGGGGCCAACGCGTTCTCGCACGAAGCCGGCATCCATCAGGACGGCGTGCTGAAGCACCGCGCCACGTACGAGATCATGACGCCGGAGTCCGTGGGGGCCGACGGCAGCATGCTCGTGCTGGGCAAGCACTCGGGGCGCCACGCGCTGCGGCAGCGGCTCAAGGAGCTCGGCCACGAGCTCGAGGACGAGCGCTTCCTCGAGGTGTTCGCGCGGTTCAAGGAGATGTGCGACCGGAAGAAGATGGTGGACGATCGCGACATCGTGGCGCTGGCGACCACGGCGCACGATCACGCGCCGGCGCGCTGGACGATGGTGCAGATGCAGGTGACGTCGGGGACGCACATCATCCCCACGGCGACCGTGCGGCTCCGCGCGGCGGACGGGACGACGAAGGTGGGATCGGGAACGGGCGATGGTCCGGTGGACGCATGCTGCCGGGCGATCGACGCAGTGGTCGGAGAGACCGGCGAGCTGCAGGGGTTCACCACGCGCTCCGTGTCCGAAGGGACCGGGGCGCTCGCGGAGGTAACGGTACGCGTGAAGGATCTCTACTCGGGCCGCACGTTCGTCGGCCACGGTACGCACCTGGATGTGGTCGAGGCGTCGGGCGAGGCGTACCTCGATGCGGTGAACAGCCTGCTCGGCACGCGTGAAGCCGACGACGCGACCGAGGCGAAGGGCGTGGCGCGCGGCGACACGTATCGCTTCCCGGGCGTGGCGAAGCGGGTGTCGGCATGAGCGCGCCGACGACGCTGTTCGCGAAGCTGTGGGAGCGGCACCTCGTCCGCCCGCAGACCGACGCGACCCCCGCGGTGCTCTACATTGACCTGCATCTCGTGCACGAGGTGACGTCGGCGCAGGCGTTCACGGAGCTGCGGAACCGCGGGCTGCGCGTGCGCGCGCCGCACCGCACGATCGCCACGATGGACCACTCGACGCCGACGACGCCAGGCGGCTTCAAGGCGATGCCCGTGCTCGACCAGAGCGCGCAGTCGCGCAAGGCGCAGCTCGACCAGCTCGCGAAGAACTGCGAGGAGTTCGGGATCCCGCTGCTCGCGCTGGGCGACAAGCGGCAGGGGATCGTGCACGTCATCGGCCCCGAGCTCGGGCTGACGCAGCCCGGCATGACCGTGGTGTGCGGCGACAGCCACACCAGCACCCACGGCGCGTTCGGTGCGCTCGCGTTCGGAATCGGCACGTCGCAGGTGGCGCACGTGCTCGCGTCGCAGTGCCTGCTCCAGACGCGGCCGAAGACGCTCGAGGTGCGCGTGGACGGCGCGCTGCGGCCTGGCGTGTCGGCTAAGGATGTGATCCTGGCTGTTTGTACACGGCTCGGTGTAGGCGGCGCAACGGGCCACGTGATCGAGTACACCGGCTCGGTGATCCGCACGCTCTCGATGGAAGAGCGCATGACCGTGTGCAACATGTCGATCGAGGCTGGCGCGCGCGCCGGCATGATCGCGCCGGACGAGAAGACCTTCGAGTACCTCCAGGGCCGCCCGCACGCGCCGAAGGGGGCCGAGTGGGACGCGGCGGTGGCGGACTGGCGGACGCTGCGCACCGACGAGGGCGCGACGTACGACCAGACGATCGTCATCGACGGCAGCGCGCTCGAGCCGTGGATCACGTACGGCACGAACCCCGGCATGGGGATGTCGATCAACCAGCCGGTGCCCGATCCGGCGTCGCTCGCCGATCGGAGTGAGCGCGACAGCGCGACCAAGGCGCTCAAGTACATGGGGCTGACGGCGGGGAAGAAGCTCGCCGGCACGCCGGTGGACGTCGTCTTCTTCGGGAGCTGCACCAACGCGCGCATCAGCGACCTGCGCGACGCGGCCACGGTGCTGCGCGGGCGGCACGTCGCGCCGAACGTGCGCGTGCTCGTCGTGCCGGGCTCGCAGCAGGTGAAGCGCCAGGCCGAGGCCGAGGGGCTCGACGTGATCTTCAAGGAAGCGGGGGCCGAGTGGCGCGAGGCCGGCTGCTCGATGTGCATCGCGATGAACGGCGACCAGCTCCGGCCGGGCCAGCTCGCCGTGTCGACGAGCAACCGCAACTTCGAGGGGCGTCAGGGGAGTGGCGGCCGCACGCTGCTCGCCAGCCCGCTCACCGCCGCCGCCGCCGCCGTCACGGGCGTCATCACCGATCCCCGCACCCTGCTCGAGGTCGCCGGATGAGCGAGAACACGCAGTGGAACTTCAGCTCGACGTACGTCGTGCTGCCGA
>DASTSX010000100.1:0-3876 GCA_035760455.1 Gemmatimonadaceae bacterium
AGGACGGCGAGCATCCGCTCGGCTCGACGCTGGAGTTCCCGGCACGCCGGCTCGCTGCGCCTAGGGCTTCGCGCGCGCGACGAGGTACCGGTGGAGTGCCGCGACCTCGTCGTCCGTGAAGCTCGCGAAGCGTGAGCGTGCGACACGGCTCATCAGATCGAGCTCGCGTTCGCCCGGCGCCTTCCCCGTACGCATGAGGTGAGCGAAGGCGTCGAGCGAATAGGCGGCCGCGATCCGGAGATCCGGCCGCCTCCCCGATCGGTCACCACGCAGATCGAACCCGTGGCACTCGGTGCACGCGGTGCGCGCCAGATAGGCTCCCAGCCGATGGGACTCGCCCTCGGCGGGATAGGCGCTAGACAGCCGGCGAGCCTGCCGCACCTCTTCCGCCGCCGGCACGAACTCGCCGACGGTGAATGCCACGCGCGCCAGTGGACCGAGGCGAACCTCCGGTCTCGGACCATTCTGCTCCGGTAGCTGACGCAGGAACGCGATGATCGCGCCGAGGTCGCGGTCCGTGAGCGGAGCGAACATGCCCGACGGCATGACGACGACGCTCCTGCCGCCGGGACGTGTTCCTTGCCGGATGATCGCCTCGAGCTGCGTGTTCGTGTACGCGCGCACGGATCTCGTGAGGTCGGGCGAGACGACGCGCGCGAGCAGCCACTGGTCCACGAAGGTGTCGCCCTGCGCGCGGAGTCCGTGGCACTCGACGCAGCCTCGCAGGCGGGCCAGACGCGCGCCCTCGGCGATGCTTCCCGAGTCGCTCGGCACCGCGATTGGATGCGGCACGGTCGCGAACGTGTGGCGCACCTTGCTCTCCGACACGACGTAGACGACGCCGTACGCCAGGAGAACGAGCGCCACGAGCGACGCGGCGACGTAGCCGAGAACCCGCAGAGCTCTCCGCATGCGCCAATCTGTCGCTCGCACCGGAGGGTGTCTACGCGAGGAGTGTAACGGCGCCCTGCTCGGTCGCCGCGTCACCACGAGGGGTAGCGAGCTGCCCGTCCATCCGTAGCTTCGCTGAGCGACTTCCCTTGGGGCCTCCCGAGGCCGTTGCGCATACCGCACCCGCGCATACCGCACTAGCGCCGCGCCATGTCCGACCTCATGCTCAGCTCGGAACCGACCCGGTGAGCCGGCCCGACAGTACTCGCACGGCGCCGCGCATCGTCGTGGTCGGCAGCTCGAACACGGACATGGTCGTCCGCGTCCCCGCCCTGCCGCACCCCGGCGAGACCGTACTCGGCGGCACCTTCTTCACCGCGCGTGGCGGCAAGGGCGCGAACCAGGCGGTGGCCGCCGCGCGTGCGGGGGGTTCCGTCGCCATGATCGCCTGCCTCGGCGACGACGCCTTCGGCGACGAGACGCTCTCGGCGCTCGCCGCCGAGGGGATCGCGGTGGAGGCGATCCGCCGGGTCGCCGCGACGCCGTCGGGGGTCGCGCTCATCCTCGTGGACGACCGCGGCGAGAACTGCATCGCCGTGGCCTCTGGCGCCAACGCGCTGCTCGGCCCCGACGACGTCGCGCGCTGCGCGGAGCTCCTCGCGGCGGACGGGGTGCTGCTCGTCCAGCTCGAGATTCCGCTCGAGACCGTCATCGCCGCGGCGCGGGCGGCGCGTCGAGCCGGCGCACGCGTGATCCTCAATCCCGCGCCCGCGCGCGAGCTGCCCGACGAGCTGCTCGGGCTGGTGTCGGTGCTTACGCCGAACGAATCCGAGGCGGAGCACCTCGCCGGCATCCCGGTGCACGGCGAGCGCGGGTTGGAGCGGGCCGCGTCGGCGCTGCTCGCGCGCGGCGTCGGCGCGGTGGTCGTCACGCTCGGCGCGGCGGGCGCCTACGTCGCCACGGCGGAGGATCGAGAGACCATTCGCGGCTGGTCGGTGGAGGCGCGCGACACGACCGGTGCCGGCGACGTGTTCAACGGCGCGCTCGCGGTGGCGCTCGCGGAAGGGCAGCCGGTGCGCGACGCGGTGCGCTTCGCGAACGCCGCGGCGGCGATCTCCGTCACCCGCGACGGCGCGCAGCCCGCCGCGCCGTTTCGCGCCGAGATCCTCCGGCTGCTCGGGACCGACCGTGCGCCCGCCGATGTGGAGGGCCGAGCGCACACTTCCTCATCCATCGTGGAGCGCGACGCATGACACGTTCGCTGGCGAGGGCTCTGGTGCTCGGCACGACGCTGACCGCGCTCGCCGGCGCCGCGGACGCACAGCAGGCGCGGACGGTCCGGCTCTCCCGCGCCGAGCTGCAGGACAAGATCCGCGGCGGCTGGGCGGGGCAGACGATCGGCGTCACCTTCGGCGGCCCGACCGAGTTCCGCTACAACGGGACGATGATCAACGATCACATTCCGATCCGGTGGTACGACGGCTACCTGAAGGAGACGTACGAGAAGAGCCCCGGGCTGTACGACGACCTGTACGTCGATCTCACCTTCGTCGACGTGCTCGAGAAGAAGGGGCTCGACGCGAGCGCGTCGGACTTCGCGCACGCGCTGGCGAACGCGGGCTACATGCTCTGGCACGCGAACCAGATCGCGCGCTACAACGTGCTCAACGGGATCGAACCGCCCGCGTCGGGGCACTGGCTGAACAACCCGGAGGCCGACGCGATCGACTTCCAGATCGAGGCGGATTTCATCGGACTGATGAGCCCCGGCATGCCGGGCGCGGCCGCGGTGATGGCGGACCGCGTCGGCCACATCATGAACCACGGCGACGGCTGGTACGGCGGCGTGTTCGTCGCCACGATGTACTCGCTCGCCTTCACGTCGAGCGACGTCGGCCACGTGGTGCGCGAGGCGCTGAAGGCGATCCCGGCGCAGAGCACCTTCCACCAGACGATCGCCGACGTCGTCCGCTGGCACGCGCAGTACCCGGACGACTGGAAGCGCACCTGGTTCGAGATCCAGAAGAAGTGGTCCGACGACGTCGGCACGCCGCGCGCCGTGTTCGATCCGTTCAACATCGACGCGAAGCTGAACTCGGCGTACGTGGTGCTCGGACTGCTCTACGGCAAGGGCGACTTCGGCCGGACGGTGAGCATCGCGACCCGCGCGGGCCAGGACTCGGACTGCAACCCGTCGTCGGCCGCGGGGATCCTGGGGACGATGCTCGGCTACTCGAAGATCCCGGCGTACTGGAAGCAGGGTCTCGCGGAAGTAGAGCCGATCGACTTCAAGTACACGACCATCTCGCTGAACGACGCGTACGACCTCTCGTTCAAGCACGCGCTGGCGCTCGTGCGCCGCAACGGCGGCCGGGTGACGGAGACGCACGTCGAGGTTCCCGTGCAGCCGGTGCGCGCCGTGAAGCTGGAGCAGAGCTTCGCGGGGCATCATCCGGTGGAGAAGCGCTCGCTGCGCACGGAGCTCAAGGACGAGTACGCGTTCGACTTCGAGGGGATCGGCTTTGCGATCAACGCGAGCGTCCGCTCGGCGGACGGGAAGGACCGCGTGCCCCAGGTCGAGGTGCACGTGGACGGCAAGCACGTGGAGACGGTGAAGCTCCCGAGCAACGAGACGGCCCGACGGTTCGTCGCGTTTTGGCGCTATCAGCTTCCCGACGGGAAGCACACCGTCCGCCTGAAGCTGGCGAATCCCGCCGAGGGCGGGAGCGTCTCGCTGGACTACGCGATCCTGTACGACGACCAGCCTTCGCGCCCGCGGTACTAGGATGGGCGCGACGACTCGCATGAGGGACTTTCAATTGATCTCTTGGCGGAGGTGCAGATCCCTCGACTTCGCGCAGTGCGGATCCCTCGACTTCGCTCGGGATGACGGCAGTTGTCATCCCGAGCGCGCGCAGCGAGTCCCACTGTCATCCCGAGCGCGTGCAGCGAGTCCCACTGTCATCCCGAGCGAGCGCAGCGAGT
>DASTSX010000101.1:0-2445 GCA_035760455.1 Gemmatimonadaceae bacterium
CCGATTTGAGCTCGGCGCGCAGCTCCTTGACCGTTTCGGTGGCCAGGGCGCGGCGCGCTTCGGGCTTCAGCTCCCCCGAGCGGCGGTACTGCTCGATCTTCTGGCGCGCGCCCTCGATCGTGTACTTCTCGGTGTACAGGAGGTGCTTCACCAGTATGATCAGCTCGATCTCGCGCCGCTGGTACACGCGGTTGCCGGAGCGGTTTTTCGCCGGGTTCAGAAACCGGAACTGGCTCTCCCAGTAGCGCAGCACGTGCGGCTTCAGTTCGGTGAGCTCGCAGACCTCGCCGATGCTGAAGAATTCCTGGACCGGGTCGGCGGTCATGCGTCCTGCTCCGCGCGCAGCTCTCGGGACATGAGCTCGTTGACGGCGAGCCGCGCCGGATGGCCGTCGAAGAGGATGCGATGTACGGTCGCCACGATTGGCATCTCCACTCCCTCGCGCGCCGCGAGCGCGTGCGCGCTCCTGGTGGTCGTCACGCCTTCCGCGATGGTCTCCTTGCCGGCGAGCGCTTCGGCGAGTGTGGCTCCACGCCCGACCGCGACGCCGACCGCTCGATTTCGACTGAGCGAGCCGGTGCACGTGAGGACGAGATCGCCCATCCCCGCGAGCCCAGCGAAGGTAGCCGGCTTGGCGCCGAGGGCGTTGCCGAGGCGCGTCATCTCGGCCAGCCCACGCGTGATGAGCGCCGCGCGGGAGTTGAAGCCGAGCCCGACTCCCTCGACGATCCCCGCGGCGACCGCCATCACGTTCTTGAGCGATCCGCCGAGCTCCACGCCGATGATGTCGTCGTGCGTGTAGACCCGGAAGTGCGTGTTGCTGAACGCCTCCTGGACCATCGCGCTCGCCGCCTCGTCGTCGGAGGCGGCGACGATCGCCGTGGGCTGCTGCGCGACGACTTCGGCGGCGAAGCTGGGCCCCGACAGCGCGACGATGGGATGGCCCGGCGCCTCCTCCGCGACGACGTCGCTCATCAGCTCGAGCGAGCCCACTTCGATTCCCTTCGACGCGACGCAGATGGTCGCACCGCGCGCAAGGTGCGCGACGCCGCGCCGCACGATCGAGCGCAGCACGTGCGAGGGCGTGGCCAGGCAGACGAGGCTCGCGCCGTCGAGCGCGTCGGCCAGATCGGTGGTGGCGCGCACCGCGGGGGCGAGCCGCGCCCCCGAGAGGAATCGATGGTTCTCGTGCTCGGCGTTGATCGAGGCCGCGACGTCGGGCTCGTGGGCCCACAGCACGACGGGATGTCCGTTGCGCGCGAGCAGGTCGGCGAGCGCCGTGCCCCAGGCTCCCGCGCCGACGACGGCGGTCTCGCGCACGACGCCCACCGTCATGCGCTGCCTCGCTTGCCGAAGCGATGCTCCTCGCCGCGCCGGAGCCGCCCGATGTTCGACCGGTGCGTCCAGAAGACGAACAGGGAGATGATCGCGGCGACGACGAACAGCGGCGCACGCGGCCCGAGGGTGACGAGCAGCAGCACCGGCAGTACCAGCGCCGAGATCATGCTGCCGAGCGACACGTAGCCCGTGGCGAAGACGACGGCGACGAACACCGCGAAGGTGACCGCCATCGGAATCGGAGCGAGGGCAAAGAAGACGCCCGCCGCGGTCGCGACGCCCTTGCCCCCTCGGCGCAGCTTCAGGAAGATCGGCCGGACGTGCCCGGCGATCGCCGCGATCCCGCACGCGATCGCCCAGACGATTGGATCGCGCGGGCTCACGATCCGCGGCGGCAGGAGGAGCACGGGCAGCGCTCCCTTGAGCGCGTCGGCGAGGAAGACCAGGACGCCGATCTTCCAGCCGAGCACGCGAAACACGTTGGTCGCGCCGAGGTTGCCCGAGCCCTGCTTCCGGAGGTCGACGCCGCGCAGCTTGCCCGCGATCGCGGCGAAGGGAATCGAGCCGCTGAGGTACGAGAGCACGACGGCGACGATCGGCTCCATGCTACTCCGAGCCCGCTCCGCCGCTCTTGCGGCGCATCAGGATGCGCAGCGGGTTGCCCATGAACTGCCACGATTCGCGAAAGCCGTTGTGCAGAAAGCGCACGTAGTGCTCCTCGACGAGATCGGGATGGTTGCCGAACACGGCGATCGTGGGCGGTTTGACGCTCACCTGCGTCGCGTAGTTGAGCTTCACCTCCCGGCCGGCCGCCTGGGACGGCTGCCGGCGCGCGAGCAGCTCGGCGAGACGGTCGTTCACCTGCGACGTCGAGATGCGCTTGCTCCCTTCCTCGTCGACGAGCTGGAGAAGGTCGAGCACCTTGGTGACCCGCTGCCCCGTGAGTGCCGACGTGAAGAGGAACGGCACCCAGTTCAGGAACGGCGCCTTCTCGCGCGCCTTCTTCTCGAACTTGTGCGACGCCTTGTCGTCCTTCTCGGCGATGTCCCACTTGTTGACGACGATGATCAGCCCGCGGCCGGCCTCCCACGCCATGTTCGCGATCTT
>DASTSX010000102.1:0-9527 GCA_035760455.1 Gemmatimonadaceae bacterium
CCGGCGCCACCGTTGAGGAACGCTTGCAATCAAAGGTTTGGAGAGTTGCTTTGGACGTTCTGGGTCGCTACAGCCACATCAAGGGCTTCTGCTACATGCAGAGCAACACGCGCAACAACATCGCCTTCTGGCGTGAGTACGACGAGCAGATCGTGGAGCGTGACCTTGACTACGCCCAGCGGCTGGGGCTCAACAGCGCCCGCGTCTTCTTGAGCTACGTGGTGTGGGAGCGCGAGCCGGAGGCGTTCGTCGCGCGCCTTCGCCACTTCATCCGCGCCGGACACGAACGGGGCATCTCGACGATGCCGGTCCTGTGGGACTGCTGCGACTACGCAGTGGAGATGACGTTCTTCCAACCCACCTACGAGTGCGACCTCGACGAGTGGATCGGCAACCCCGGCACCGACCGGCTCGGCCCGGACTTCTATCCCCAGGGGGAGCGGTACATCACTGACGTCGTCGGGTCTCTGGCTGGAGAGCCCGGCCTCGAGCTGTGGGACGTGATGAACGAGCCGCTGGGAACCCCGTGGGCCCGGCCGGACGGATGGGCGGGGGAGGTCGACCCCGAGCGCGCCCAGGTGATCTGGGACTTCGTCCACCACTTCTGCGGCGTTGTGAAGAAGGTCGACCCCGTCACGCCGATCACGGTGTGCTGTGGACCCTACGACGTGCCGATCGAGGTGCCGGTGGTCACCGAGGGCGAGCTCGCGCTGGTCGAGGTGCCGCCGGTGCCCAACCTCGAACAGACGGCTGACCACGTCGACGTGCTGGCCTTCCACAACTACTCGCCGACGCGCGAGCACATGCGTGCGTCGATCCGGCGGGCGGCCGAGATCGGCGAGCAGGCGGGCAAGCCGATCCTCATCAGCGAGATGTCCTGCTTCGCGCGGACCAATCCGTACGACATGTCGATCGAGGTCTGCAACGAGCAGGGGATCGGCTTCTACTTCTGGGAGTTGATGATCGGCGTCAATCGCTGGAGCGAGATCCACGGGCTCGTGTATCCGGATGGGACGGTGCGCGATCCGGCGGCGGTGCTCGCGATCTTGGGCTTCTTCCGCAAGCGCGACGAGGGGGCCGTGAAGCCGCGGGTGGATCGGGAGAACCACATCTGGGCGGCGCTGACGCTGGCGCGGGAGTGGCTGGCGGATGCTGAGGCCGATTACGAGGAAGGGCTTGAGCGGCTGGAGCGGATGGCGAATCTGCTGGAGGGCGGCGAGCTGATCGCGATGTTCGACCTGCCGACGGCGCGCGTGGCTGCGCTGCGCGGCGCGGGCGAGACGCCGGAGAGCCGGCAGGAGCTTGGCGCGCTGATGGCCAGCTGGGGCGAGGCCCTGGAGCCCTACCGAGAGAGCTCGGCGGCGTGACCGCCGAGGGGCGGCTCGCCGGCCGCGTTGCGCTCGTGACGGGCGCGAGCCGGGGACTCGGCGCCGCGATCGTGCGACTCTTCGCACAGGAGGGCGCGGCCGTGCTGCTGACCGACGTCCTCGACGCCGAGGGGGAGGGGCTCGCCGGCGAGCTCGCCGCCGACGGCGCGGCCGTCGCGTACCAGCGGCTCGACGTCCGTGAGCCGGAGGCCTGGCGTCTCGCGGTCGAGCGGGCCGAGCGTGAGTTCGGCGGGCTCCACGTCCTCGTCAACAACGCCGGCATCGGCGGACACGGAAGCATTGCGGAGCTGACCCTTGAGGCATGGCAGGAGCGGATCGCGATCAACCAGACGGGCGCCTTCCTCGGCATCAAGCACGCCGTTCCCGCGCTGCGCCGAGCCGGCGGCGGCGCGATCGTGAACGTCTCGTCGATCTGCGGGCTCGTCGCGATCCCCGGCGTCTCGGCCGCCTACACCGCGACCAAGGGCGCCGTCCGGCTGCTGTCCAAGAGCGCCGCCGTCGAGTTCGCGCCCGATCGCATCCGCGTCAACTCGGTTCATCCCGGCCGCATCGAGACGCCGATGATCGTCGGCGCCGACGAGGCGTTCGAGGCGGCGTACCGAGCCCAGACGCCGCTGGGCCGCAACGCGACGCCCGAGGAGATCGCCTACGGCGTGCTGTACCTCGCGTGCGACGAGGCTGCGTACGTCACCGGCGCCGAGCTCGTGATCGACGGCGGCTTGACGGCCCGCTGAAGCCTCCCCGCCGTCCGCGGGGTCCACGTTTTGCGTTGGTTTGGGGTGAGGCCTGTGTCGCCGCTTCGCGACTTGGAATCGAGTCGTCGAGCTCAAGTGGCTTAGAAGCTGCCAGCCTGCGTCCGCGACAGCGCAGGCGTGGCTGTGTGGACGAACGTGAGCCGCTGATCGCGCGCCTGCCGAGCCCGTCGCGGCCCTCCTTGACGCCTCGATTTCGGGTGGTGTACCATCATACCAGTTGCCCGTCGACAGGCCTGGCGCGGGTCCAACGCATCCCTCCGACGCGAAAGGCGACTGCATGAGCTCCCGTGCCCCGGACATCGACAAGGCGCTGGCGGCGATCGACGAGGAACGGCTCGTCAAGCTGGCGATCGACGCGGCGAGCATTGCCAGTCCGCTCGGCGACGACGCTGAGCTCGCGCGTTTCCTCGACGAGCACATGCGCGCGCATGGGCTGCGCTCGCGCCTGCAGTGGCTCGACCCCACGCGCGCGAACGTGCTGGGGTCGATCGAGGGCTCCGGCGGCGGCCGCCGCCTCATGCTCAACGTCAACACCGAGAACGACTTCGCGCCGGACGCAACCACCGTGGCTCCCGCCCGGGTCGACGGCGGGTGGCTCACCGGCGCGGGCATCTGGAACATGAAGGGTGCGCTCGTCGCCGCGATCGAGGCGGCGACCGCGGTCCGCGCGTCCGGCGTCGAGCTGACGGGCGACGCGCTCGTCGCGGGCGTCGCGGCGATGATGGACATGGCGCCTGTGGAGACGCGGCTCAGCGGCACGCAACACACCGGCTTCGGCGCCGGCACGCGGCACATGCTCGTCGAGGGCGTCGCCGCCGACATGGCCGTGGTCGGAACGCCCACCTCATTCCGGATGCTGCGCCAGCAGTTCGGCACGAGCGCCGTGCGGATCGACGTCGTCGGCAAGCCGTTCTTCTACGAGACGGTCGACAGCGTCCTGGGCAACTTCACCGACATGAACCCCGCAGGGGAGAGCCCGATCCAGCAGATCGCCGACGTCGTGCAGGCGGTGCACGAGTGGATCCCCGACTACGCGCGCCGCACCGCCGTCGAAGGCGTCCGGCCCTACGTCCGCATCGCCGGGATCGAGAGCGGCAAGCCATGGCTGCCGACGGCCGCCGAGGACGGAAGCATCTTCGTCTACGTCGGCACGCCCCCGGGCGCCGGCCTGTCCGACGCGCTGGACGAGCTGCGCGCGGTCGTGGACGGGGTGCGGCGGGCCAAGCACCCGCAGCTCGACGCGCGCGTGGAGCTCTACTCGGTCAACCCGGCGCCGTTCGTCGCCGAGGACCATCCGCTCGTCGCCGAGCTGGCGGCCGCGCACGAGAGCGTGCACGGCGAGCAGCTGGAGGCGGCGGTCGCGATCTGGCACTCGGACTCGAGCGTGCTGGCGCGCAACGGCATCCCCGCGGTCAGCTACGGCATGCCGGGCAGACTTGAGCCCACCGGCGACGAGTCGGTCCGCGTCGCGGATCTCGTCGCGTGCGCGCGCGTCTACGCCGAGCTGATCGTCCGGGTCTGCCGCTAGATGGGAGGCGAGATGACGCTCGACACGACACTCCGGCAGCTGACCGCGGAAGGCGTCGCCGACTTGCGTCCGGAGCGGCTGTTCGGCCTCGAGGGGCGCGTGGCGATCGTGACCGGCGCCGGCGGCGGGATCGGCGCATGGCTGGCGGCTGGCCTTGCGGCCGCCGGTGCGCACGTCGTGCTGAGCGACCACCCGCGGGCGTCGCTCGAGGAGCCGCTCGCGACGATCGCGGCGGGCGGCGGCAGCGCCGACGCGCAGCAGGGCGATCTGCTCGAGGACGGCGCGCCGCAGCAGCTGGTCGACGCGGTGCTCGAACGTCACGGGCGCGTGGACGTGCTCGTCAACAACGCCGGCATGAACCGGCGCGAGCTGATCTTCGACGTCACGCGCGAGTCGTGGGACCTGATCGGCGCGCTCAACCTGCGCGTGCCGTTCGAGCTTTCGCGCGCCGCCGCGGCCGCGATGGCGCGCGCCGGCACGGGCGGCTCGATCGTCCACATCGGCTCGCTCAACAACGCGATCGGCCTGCAGGGGGTGTCGGTCTACGGCGCCCACAAGGCGGGCCTCTGCCAGCTCGCGAAGTCGATGGCGATCGAGTGGGCCGAGCACGACGTCCGCGTCAACGCGCTGTGCCCCGGCTTCATGCTGACGCCGCTGTCGAAGCCCTTGTGGGACGACCCGACGCGCGGCCCCTGGCTGGTCGAGCGCAGCCTCATGCGCCGTCCCGGCTATCCGCAGGAGCTGGTCGGCGCGTGCCTGCTGCTCGCCTCCCGCGCCGGCTCCTTCATCACCGGCCAGGCGCTCTACGTCGAGGGCGGCTGGCTCGCCGGCACGCCCTGGGACGCGCCCGCCTCAGCCGGCTGACGCGGCCGGGTCGACCAGCACCTTGCAGTGCGGGCTGGGGCCGCGCAGCGTCTCGAACAGCGCCGGCAGCGTCGCAAGCGAGACGGTCTCCGTGACCAGCCGGCGGGGCGCGACGTCGCCGGCGGCGAGCGTGGCGATGACGTGGCGGAAGTCGGCGACGCCGTAGGCCATCGCGAACTGCAGGCGCACCTGCTTGGCGACCGCGTGCGCCGGCACGAGCGTGTCGGGCAGCGTGCAGAAGCCGAGGCCGACGACGGTGCCGCGCGGTGCGACGAGGTCGACCGCGCGCGCGAGCGTCCCCGGCAGGCCGGCGGCCTCGATCACGACCTCCGGCGGTCCGCCGAGCGCCGCCGCGACGTCGTCCTCCGCGACGAGGAAGCAGGAGGCGCCGAGCGCGGCGGCGAGCTGCTCGCGCCGCCGCGAGCGCGCCATCACGGCGAGCGGCCCGGCGCCCAGGCGCCGCGCCCAGAACGTCGCCGCGAGGCCGATCGGCCCCGCGCCCAGCACGAGCACCCGCGCACCCGGCGCGAGCCGCGCCATGTGCACGCCGTGGAGGCCGACGGCGAGCGGCTCGACGAGCGCGCCGTCCTCCCACGAGAGCGCGTCCGGCAGCGGCACCGTCTGGCGCGCGTGGACGAGCACCTGCTCGGCGAAGCCGCCGCCCGCCTCCGCCGGCAGACCCTCGACGCACCAGAACGGCTCCCCCGCGAGACAGGCCGCGCAGGCGCCGCAGCCGGCCAGCGGGAGGGCGGTCACGCGGTCGCCCACGCGCAGCTGCTCGACGCCGGGGCCGATCGCCACCACCTCGCCCGCGTACTCGTGGCCGGGCACCGCGCCGGGCGGCAGCTGGATCGCCCCGCGGCCGCTCGTCAGATGCAGGTCGGTGGCGCAGATGCCGCAGCGAGCGACCGCGAGGACGACCTGACCCGGCCCGGGGACCGGGTCGGGCCGGCGTTCGATCGCGAGTCCCCGCCCGGCGCCGCCGAAGGCCGCGACGCGCATCAGGTGCAGCGTGCGCCCGCGGCGGCCGAGCCGGCCAGCCGCGCGTACTTCGCCAGCACGCCGGAGGTGTAGCGGGCGGGCGGCGGGGCGGGGGCGCGGCGCGCCAGCTCCGCCGGGTCGACCTCCAGCTCGATCGTGCCGGCCTCGACGTCGATCGCGATCGGATCGCCGTCCTGCACGAGCGCGATCGGTCCGCCGACGGCCGCCTCGGGGCTCACGTGGCCCACCGACATCCCCTTCGTGCCGCCGCCGAAGCGCCCGTCCGTGACGACCGCGACGTCGGTCAGGCCGGTGCCGAAAATCGCGCCCGTGAGCGCCGTCATCTCGGGCATCCCAGGGCCGCCGACGGGGCCCTCGTAGCGCAGCACGACGACCTCGCCCGGCTGGATGACGCCGGCCTTCGCGGCCGCGTAGGCGTCGTCCTCGGACTCGAACACGCGCGCCGGCCCGCGGTGCTGCAGCTTCGCCTGGTTCGCGATCTTGATGACCGCCCCCTCGGGCGCGAGCGAGCCCCACAGCACGCCGTAGCCGCCGCGCGGTCTGACCGGGTCGGCGACCGTGCGCAGCACCGGCGTCGGCGGGTCGGGGTGGCGCCGCACGGACTCCAGCTCCTCGCCGAGCGTGCGGCCGCTCATCGTCAGCGCGTCGCCGTCGACCAGTCCCGCGTCGAGCAGTTCGCGCAGCACCGCCGGCACGCCGCCGACGGCGTGGAGGTCCTGCATCATGAAGCGCCCGGCCGGCTTCATCTCGGCCAGCTGAGGCGTGCGGCGGCTGATGCGGTCGATGTCGGCGAGGCCGAAGTCGACGCCCGCCTCGCCGGCGAGCGCGGGGATGTGGAGGCACGCGTTCGTGGAGCCGCCGAGCGCGGCCGCGACCGTCGTCGCGTTCTCGAACGAGGCCTTCGTGAGCACCTCCGAGGGGCGGCGCCATGCCTCGAGCGCGCCGACCAGCATCGCCGCCGCGCGCCGCAGGACGTCGCCGCGGTCGGGGTGGTTCGCCGGCGGCGCGGCCATCCCGAGCGCCGTCAGTCCGAGCGCCTCGGCGACGCTCGCCATCGTGTTGGCGGAGAACATCCCGGCGCAGGTGCCGTAGCCGGGGCAGGTGACGCGCTCGAGCTCGTCGAGCTCGGCGTCGTCGATGTGGCCCGCCTCATGCGCCCCGATCGCCTCGTAGAGATCCTGCAGCGACACGTCTCTGTTGCGGAAGAGGCCCGGTCGCAGCGAGCCGCCGTAGCCGAAGACGCCCGGCAGGTCGATGCGGATCAGCGCCATCAGCATGCCGGGGATCGACTTGTCGCAGCCGGCGATGCCGAAGAGGCCGTCGAAGCTCTCCCCACGCATGATCAGCTCGACCGAGTCGGCGATCCAGTCGCGCGAGACGAGCGAGGCGCGCATGCCCTCGTTGCCCATCGCGATCCCGTCGGAGACGGAGATCGTGTCGAACTCGAGCGCGAGCACGCCCTCGCGCGTGAGCTCCTGCGCGACGGCGGTGCGGATCTCGCCGAGATGGGCGTTGCACGGCGTCACGCGGTTCCAGGTCGCGCCGACGCCCACCTGCGGCTTGCGCATGTCCTCGTCGCCGTAGCCCATCGCGCGCAGCATCGCGCGGGGGGTGGCGCCGCGCGGGCCGTCGTACACGGCGCGGCTGCGGCGGCGTGCGCCGGCGAGGGGGCGGTCGTCGGTCAAGGCGTTCCTCCTGACGGGATCAAGGTGTGCTCGTCGACGAGGAAGACGTCGACGGCCTCGGCGAAGTCGTCGCGGGTGGCGAGCAGGCGCTCCTGCACCGCGGGGGAGGCGAACCGCTCAAGTGCCGCCGCGTCGGCGAAGCGCACCGTCACGATCGCGTCCCAGCTGCCGGCGGGCCGCTCCTCGCGGGCGACGTCGACCGTGTACTCGAGGACCCCGGGCAGCGTGCGCATGACGTCGGCGTGCTCGCCGGCCCACCGTTCGAGGCAGGTCGCGCGCGACAGGTCGCTGCGCAGCCGCACCAGGCTCACGCGCTTGATCACGGACGTCTCCCGCGGGCGCGCGCAGATGGTGCTGTCGTGCAATTGATTTGACCCGACGGCATGATTGTATGATAGCATGCCGTATGTAGGTGAGAGAGATACGTTCGTTTGCGTGACCGTCACGGCAGGCCGGGCTTTCCGGCGGTGATCGCTCGTCGGACCCGGCCGGGTAGACCGAGTGAGAACGCGCCCGGCGGACGCCGGTGACAGGCACGCGAGGTTCGTTCGATGAGGAGGAGAGACGAATGGCAAGTCTGAGACGCGTCGTCGCGTCGCATCGCGCACGGTGGTCCCGCGTGCGCGTGGTCGGCGTGACGTCCCTCACGTGCCTCGGCATGACGCTGGCGGCGTGCGGTGGCGGAGACTCCGACACCGGCACCGGCGCGAACACCGGCGGTGGGAGCGGCAAGCCGACCGAGACCCTGACGTGGGCGGCCAACGTGAACTGCTTCGAGGGGCTCGACCTCGGGACCGGCGTGCCCGGCGGGCGCGATCTGCTCCTCACGTATGAGCCGCTGATTCGTTTCACGCCGCAGGGCGAGCTGGAGCCGGGCCTCGCGACCTCCTGGGAGGTCGCGCCGGGCAACAAGTCGATCACGCTCCAGCTGCGCGAAGACGCGCGCTTCTCCGACGGCACCCCGGTGACCGCCGAGGCCGTGAAGACGTGGCTCGACTACCGCAACACGATCGCCGGTCCGTTCGACGGCACGCTCGGCAGAATTGAAAAGGTCGAAGTGCTCGGCAGACACGAGGTGAGAATCACGCTCGTCAAGCCGAACCCGGTCTTCCCGCGGGCGCTCTCGCCGGCCGTCGGCTCCAACTGGGGCTACGTCGCGAACCCGAAGGCGGTCGCGAAGGCCAAGGCCAACCCGAGAAGCGACGTGCTCAAGAAGGAGTCGCACGGCGCCGGGGCCTACGTGCTGGTCCCGTCCGAGACGGTTCCCGGCGACCACTGCACGTACGTGCCGAACAGACACTACTTCGACCAGTCGCGCATCAGATGGGCGAAGGTCGTCACGAAGAACATCCCCGACTCGAACACGGTGCTCGCCGCGCTCAAGACCGGTCAGGTCGACGTCGGCGAGGGCGACTCGAGCACCGCACCCGCCGCCAAGGCGGCCGACCTCCAGGTGGTCTACAGCCAGGGTCGCCTGCAGGGCATCACGTTCTTCGACAAGGGCGGCAGACTGAACCCCGCGCTCGCCGACGTCCGCGTGCGGCAGGCGCTGAACTACGCGGTCGACCGCGAGACGATCACCCGCTCGCTGTTCGGCCCCGACGCGCAGCCGACGTCGAATCCCAACCCGACGTCCGACGGCGACGATCCGGAGACGCGGGACTACTACCCCTACGACCCGGAGAGAGCGAGAAGACTGCTCGCCGACGCCGGCTACCCGAACGGGTTCACGCTCAGAATGAGCGCTCCCGGCGCATGGATCGGTCCCTTCAAGACGACGCCGCTGGCGCAGGCCGTGGCCGGCGACCTCGCGAAGGTCGGTGTCAGAGTCGAGCTCAGCTCGAGCGCGAACATCACCGCCGACAACGCGGACCTCGCGAGCAGAAGATTCGAGGCCCGCAGCGCGATCTTCGGCACGAACCCGACGTGGGTCTGGTACCCGCTTGCGATGCAGCCGGGCGGCTACCTCGCCGACCAGCACGGGTTCGTCGACCCGGTGACGCAGAGACTGTGGGAGCAGGCCTCGGTCGCCACCGAGGAGGAGGCCGCGCCGCTGTGGAAGGAGCTCGTGAACCGGACGATCGAGCAGGCGTACTTCATCGGGGTGCTGTCCCCGGGCATGTACACCTACTTCGGTGACCGCGTCGGCCCCGTCGACGCCGTCCAGGACGGTGCGCAGAGCCCGCTCGACTGGGCTCCGGCCGAAGGGTAGGAATGCAGTCGGTGCTCGATCCCGGCGCGGTTGGCGGGCCGCGCCAGGCTGTCACCCCGGCGCGTCGCAGCGCCGGGGTGGCGCACCACCCGC
>DASTSX010000103.1:0-2957 GCA_035760455.1 Gemmatimonadaceae bacterium
GCCTCGGCGGAGTCGATCTCGCCGCGGATGTACAGCAGGTCCGCTTCGGATCGCTCGATCGGGAACGGGATCTTCCGCGCCTTCACCACGCGGAGGACCGAGTCCGCGGTGTCGAACTTCCCCTCGCTGGCCAGCGTACCCAAGAGGTTGCCGAAGATGATGCCGTTCTCCGGCTCCACGACCAGCGCGCGACGGTAGAGCTGCTCGGCGCGCGGGCGGTTGCGGACCTGCGCGGAGAGGATCGCGAGCGAGTTCAGTGCGTCCACGCCGAACGAGTCCACCGCCACGGCGCGCTCGTACGCCGCGATCGCCTTCGGGCGGTCGCCACGCATCTTGAAGAATGTGCCCTCGACGTTGTAGCGCTCACTCTCCGGCAGCCGGTCGCGCAGCCGGTACGCCCGAGCGATCAGCGAGTCCTGTCGTTCGGGCTGAAGCCTGGCGTTGAAGAGGCTGTACGCGAGCTGCACGTACGCCGCGGCGAAGCCCGAGTCCTTCGCGATCGCGTCCTCGAACAGCTGGATCGCCTTCGGATAGTCGCCCTCCACGTCGTTCGCGCGAAGGCCTGCCGCGAAGGCGCGCAGCGCGTCGAGCGAGCGCGTCGTCACCTGATACAGCGCCGGCGCGTCGGCCACGCTCTTGAGCGACTCGCCGATCTTGCCGCGGAGCTGGCGCGTGAGCCGGTCCACCGCCGGGATGATGTCCGCCGCGCTCGCCGCGGATTCCTGATAGACCGCCAGCTCGTCACCCGACGCGGCGCCGACGAGCCGCGCCGTGATGATGAAGCCGGCGCCCGCCGACGCGACGCTCCCCGTGACCACGGCCTTGATCCCCTCGCGCGCGGCGATCTCGCGCGCCAGCGCGAGGTCGAGGCGCGACGAGGCCGGCCGCTGCATGCGCTCCAGCGCGGCGACGAGGCCGCTCGTGGAGACGAGCTGCACGGCGCGCGACTGGGCGAGGTTGGTGCGCACCGCCACCGAGACCACTTCGCCGAGCGCCGAGTCCTTCGGCGCGGCATCGAACGCGGCGACCAGCACTTTGTCCTGCGCGGTCAGCTTTCCCGAGGCGAGGAGCGATCCCGACGGCCCGATGCCGAGCACGCGCAGCACGAGATAGCCCGCCACGAGCAGCGCGAACACCGTGAGCGCGGCGACGCCGCCGCGCGCCGTGCGCGCCCACGACACGTGCGGGCTCGCCTTCACCGCCAGCTGCGCGAGCGTGCCGTTCGCGCTTGGCCGCACCAGCGTCCCGCGCGGCGTGAGCGTCGGCGTCGCCTGCGCGACCTTGCGCGCGACGTACTGGGTGTAGCCCGTGAACAGCACCACCGGGAAGCCGAGCGCCATCACCACCAGCGCGCCGGCGAACACCCACTCGGGTAGCCCCTGCGTGTCCACGAGCAGGCGCGCGACGATCGCCACGCCGATGAACGCCGCGGCGTAGAGCGCCATCGCGCGCAGGAAGAGCCCGCGCCCGTGGAAGGACATCGACACGCCGGCCCCCGACGTCGTGACGGCGAGCTCCCGGAGCAGCTCGTCCGCGTCGGCGGGACGACGCGCGGGCTCCTTGGCGAGACATCGCGCGATGAGCCGCGCGAGCGCCGGCGGGCAGTCGGGGCGCAGCTCCTCGATCGGGCGCGGCGTCTCTCCCATGTGCGCCGCCATCAGCTTGTGCGGCGTGAGCCCGTGGAATGGCGGATGGCCGGCGAGGAGCTCGTACGCCACGCACCCGAACGCATACAGGTCGGCGCGATGGTCCGTCGACGGGTCGCCCGCCGCCTGCTCGGGCGCCATGTACGCCGGCGTCCCCACTGCCGTGCCGAGCTGCGTGAGCGTCGCGCCGGCCGGACGCTCCTGCGCCGCCGCGATCGCCTTCGCGATGCCGAAGTCGGCGACGACCGCCGAGCGGCCGGAGAGCAGGATGTTGTCCGGCTTGATGTCGCGGTGCACCACGCCGCGCTCGTGCGCGTAGGCGAGCGCCTTGGCGACGTCGCGCAGGACGTCGATCGCCGCGTCGATCGGCATGGGCCCCTTCGCCAGCCGCGCACGGAGGCTCTCGCCCTCCACGAAGGGCATCGTGTAGAAGGGGAGGCCATCGAGGTCGCCCGCGGCGATGACCGGGACGATGTTCGCCTGCTGCAGCGACGCCGAGAGCTGGATCTCGCGCTCGAACCGCTCGGCCGACATCGCGGCCGCGAGTTCCGGGGCGAGCACCTTGACCACGACCTGTCGGCCCAGCCGCCGCTCGCTCGCGACGAACACGCGCGACATGCCGCCGCCGCCGAGCTCTCGCTCGATCGTATGGGTGCCGCTGAGCGATTCCTGGACGCGTTGCCGGAGGTCCATGTCCACCAGCGTCGGGGAAGGGACAGACGAGGCGCAAACATGCGCGCCCCGTCCCGACGGCACCAGAGGCGGCGTGAGCCGCGCGTCGCGGCTCAGCGCCGCACGTGCCTCACCTCCGGCGCCGCCGTCGACTGATCGACATCGACTGATTGGCGCGGAGAGCGCGGAAGCCGCGGATTTCGCGCGGAGGACGCCGAGGCGTACCGCGAGCCGCGGAGGACTGCTCTCGGGGTCGAGTGCCGTGCATCGGCGCGCCGCTCCTCGCCATCCACGACCCACAAAGCTCTTTTGGCTCGGTATCGAGGCTCGCCTCGCGCCGCGGGTGCAGATCCCTCGACTCGCTGCGCTCGCTCGGGATGACAGAGGGTGCAGATCCCTCGACTCGCTGCGCTCGCTCGGGATGACGGAAGGCCGACCGAAGTCCTCCGCGCTCTCCGCGAGTCTCCGCGGCTCCGCGTCAATCTGTTACGCGCACCCGCGTACCCGCGCACCCACGCACATGTCCGCTTCCGCCGGCGTCTCGCGCCTGAATGAGTGGGTACGCAATTCGGAGGACGACATGACAGCGTGGTCTCGATGCACCGTCACCACGTCGGCGGTCGCATTGGCGCTGGCCGG
>DASTSX010000104.1:0-3465 GCA_035760455.1 Gemmatimonadaceae bacterium
TGAAGAGCTTCTCCGGGACGGCGCGCTATACGATGGAATTCCCGCGCCCCGCCGCGCCCGACAGCACCGTCGGCGCGTGGCGGCTCGACCTCGGCGCCGTGCACGAGAGCGCGCGCATCGTCCTGAATGGACGCGAGCTCGGGACCTTCATCGGCCCGTGGTTCCGGGTGGACGTGCCCGCCGCCGTGCTGCGCGACCGCAACGTGCTCGAGGTCGAGGTGACCAACCTGATGGCGAACCGCATCGCCGACCTCGATCGAAAGGGCGTGGCGTGGAAGAAGTTCTACAACGTGAACTTCCCGGCGCGGCTGCAGACCAACCGTGGCGCGGACGGGCTGTTCAGCGCCGCGAAGTGGACGCCGCTGCCGTCGGGGCTCGCGGGGCCGGTGACGCTGACGCCGCTCAGGGCGAAGTCGTTCTGATCGCCGAGCTCCACACCGTCTGGGACGACGTCGGCGCGGTGCGGGTGCGCGGGCGCGTGAACCCGCCGGCCCTCGCGCGGGAGCAGAGCACGCCGCACGTCGTGATGGTGCACGGGCTCGGCATGGCGACCGACTACCTCGAGCCGACGATGCGCGCGCTCGGCGAGCGCGTGGCGGTGAGCGCGCTCGACCTGCCGGGGCTCGGGGGCAGCCGGCGTCGCGCCGCGGGGGAGTCCAGATCCCTCGACCCCGCGCTGCGCGCTCCGCTCGGGATGACGGACAGCGCCAGCGGTGCCGTCATCCCGAGCGAGCGAAGTGCGCAACCCGTCATTCCGAGCGAGCGCAGCGAGTCGAGGAATCTGCACCCCGTCATTCCGAGCGAGCGCAGCGAGTCGAGGAATCTGCACCTCGTCATTCCGAGCGAGCGCAGCGAGTCGAGGAATCCGCACCGGCGGGCCGCCTCGCTGGAGCAGCTCGCCTGGGCACTGACCGAGTGGCTGCGCGTTCGCGGGATTGCGTCACCCGTGCTCGTCGGGCAGTCGTACGGATGCCAGGTGGTGGTGGAGGCGGTGACGCGCGCGCCCGCCATCGCATCGGCGATCGTGCTCAACGCGCCGACGATGCTGGCCGAGCGTCGGAGCGTGGTCGGGCAGCTGCTGCTCGTGGCGCGCGACACGCCGAGGGAGCCGCTGTCGCTCCTGCCGCACGTCGTGGGGGACTACCTGCGGGCGGGACCGGTGCGGATTCTCGCGACGTTGCGCGACGCGCTGCGCGACAGGATCGAGGAGAAGCTGCCCGCGGCGCCGGTGCCGGTGAGTATCGTGACCGGCGAGCGGGATCCCGTGTCGCCGCCGGCGTGGTGCGAGCGGCTCGCTCGGCTCGCGGGCTCGCGCAGTGGAACGCCGGCTCGGTTCGTCCTCGTGCCAGGCGCGGCGCACGCGCTGCCGTTCACACATCCGGAGGCGCTGGCGGCGGAGATCCTGGCGGCGGTCCACTCGCTCGCGGCGGTTCGGGCGAGGACGTGACCGGGCGGCACGGTTTCACGCGGGAGCGCGGGACGGGAGCGCGGGACGGGAGTGCGGGGCGCGAAGGACCTCGACGCGGGGCGTGGCGCTGAACCTGCAGCGCGTAGCGCGTCGCCCCCCGGGCGGCGGCCACGGCCGACCGCCTGCCCCGCTGGAACCCGTCGCAGTCTTTCTATAGAATGGGCTCCGTGGGAGGCCTTGCCCCCGGCGGTCCGGCGATTTATCTTAGTACTAAGATGAAATCCGCCACCACTTCCCTGCGCGCGCAGTCCCGCACCGGCGGCTCGACGTCGAGCGACCGGAAGCAGGAGACCGCGCTCAAGCTCTGGGTCGTGCTCGCCCGGTCGTACAACGCGGTGGCGGCGCGGCTGACCGAGGACATCGCGCGGCACGAGCTGACGCCGACCGAGTTCGCCATCCTCGAGGTGCTGTACCACAAGGGGCCGCTGCTGCTGGGCGAGGTGCAGCGGAAGATCCTCGTCACCAGCGGCGGGATCACCTACCTGGTGGACCGGCTCGTCGAGAAGGGGCTGGTCAAGCGGGAGGAATGCGCCGAGGACCGCCGGGCGCGGTATGCGGTGCTGACGCCTGCGGGGACCGCGCTCATCAAGAAGATCTTCCCGCAGCATGCCGTGGCGATCGAGCGGGCGATGAGCGGGCTGACGACGGCGGAGCAGCGGGAGGCGGTACAGCTGCTCAAGAAGCTGGGGTTGGCGGCGGCCGCCCAGGGGGACGAGGACTAGCCAGGATCCATCGGCCCCTTGCGCCGACGCTTAAGGTGTTATAACATTATCTTAGCACTGTGACTTCTACACGCACACGATCACGGAGACCGACCAATGACCAGCACTGCCATCGCGGGCACCCGCACGACGTGGACGATCGATCCGGCGCACTCGACGATCGAGTTCGTCGCCAAGCACATGATGATCACGACCGTGAAGGGTCGCTTCGCCGAGTTCGCGGGCACCATCGTCGCCGACGAGGAGAACCTCGGCACCTCGACCGTCGAGGTAACCATGCAGGCGGCGAGCCTGGACACGCGGTCCGAGCAGCGCGACGCGCACCTGCGCTCGCCGGACTTCCTGGACGTGGAGACCTATCCGGAGGTGACCTTCCGGAGCACCGGGCTCCGCGGCTCGAAGGAGTCGTTCGAGCTGACCGGCGACCTGACTATCCGTGGGGTGACGCGGCCGATCACGCTCGACGTGACGTTCGAGGGCGAGGGGAAGGATCCGTGGGGCGGGACCCGGGCGTCCTTCTCGGCCAAGGGCAAGTTCGACCGGCGGGACTTCGGGCTGACGTGGAACGTGGCGCTCGAGACGGGCGGGATTCTGGTGTCGAACGAGGTGAAGATCAACATCGAGGCGCAGGTGGTGGCGCAGGGGTAATCAGGTTCCGACTAGATGTGTGGAGGGCCGAGCGTTACGCTCGGCCCTTCTGTATTCGCAGCACCGACGCTATCGGAAGCACGACCATTCGCGCTCGTCGCGATTCGTCGCACCGTGATTCGCATTCGAGCGCGACGAATCGCGATGTACCGGAACGAGCCGTTGTCCAAGTCGTTGCGGATGCTCGACTTCGAGAGAGGAGTCGACTGGTAGAGCGCCTGCGAGGGAGAAGCGCATCCGGCGCGTCGTGAGCCGGCGCCCTCTCTCTTCCAGGCCGTCATCATGCATCGATCGTCCAGAACGGAAGGCTGTCAGCCGCTCTCCGCGGCTCGTGTCCGCCGCACGCTCGTCGCGATGTGCCTGCTAGCCATCGCGATGCCTCGGCCGGTACTCGCTCACGCCCCTCCTCCGGCGCTGAATGCTGATTCCATCCGGAAAACTCAGCTACGCTCTACGGTGACAGCGCGGCGCCACAATGACCGTGACACGGCAAGCCTCGCTTCCACGATGTTCGGGCCCACGGTCGATGTCTCGCCGCACGTCGGCGATCTGCGCGACGTCTCCCACTGCGTGGCGGACTGCTTCGAGTCCACGCTGTCGTACACCACGCCGGCGTACATCAGCCGC
>DASTSX010000105.1:0-3782 GCA_035760455.1 Gemmatimonadaceae bacterium
ACCAATCGACCTGCTCCACGAGCTTCGTCGCGGCGTCGTCCGTGGCGAGCTTGCGGATGCCGAGAGAGCCCCCCGTCTCGACGACGGCCGTCACGGCATCGGAGCCCCCCGGCAGAATGCGGTGCACGACCGCGTCGCCCATGCTGTCATCGGCGAACGATGCGATGATCTCGCGGGACGCGGTGAAGTGGGCGAGCATGAGGGCAGCATAATCGGCGCTGTTGCGGAAGCGCCGGCTCATCGACAGCGGCGTATCGTCGCGCGGCATGAGGCCGAAGCGTCGCATGAAGGCCACCGACGACCGGATCTCGCGGCGATGCCGGATCAGGCCGTACGCGAGCACGATCGCCACCGGAATCGTCGTGAATGCCAGCAGCGCGATGCTGGTGCGGGTGACCCCGCCGGAGAACAGCTCTCCGAGCAGCGGACGCAACGGTGCTCCCAGCAGCTCGAGGCTGACCGCGGCAGTGGAGACGCCGAGCGCCATGGCGAAGAGCGCGTACGCGGTCAGGTACAACGACCACATGACGAGCGTGGCGATGAGGTACCGGGGTCGCGTCAGCGCGCGCTGCGTGACGTAGCGCGAGAAGATCCACAGGCACTCCACGACTCCGATCCGGATGTTGTCGTTGAACAGCGACGCCGCACGCCAGACGAGCCGCCGGAACGCCGGCACGCGTTCCACCAGCAGCGCGAGGCCGACGAGTCCCGCCGCGGCAACAAGCAAGAGCACCGCCGTCGTCCAGGCGGGGCCCGAGAGCGACCGCGACCGCGCGGCGAACGCTGCGGCGATGATCGCCACGGCGACGAGATCGCTCAACCGCTCCGCCGCCACGGTCGCCAGGACGAAGGCGACCCGCAGCCGCAGCCGCATCGCGATGAACCCGGCGCGTAACAGCTCGCCGAGGCGAAGGGGGAAGATCGCGTTGAACGCGTAGCTCACCGACAGCCCCACCAGGAGGTCGAACCGGCCGGGGAGCTCGTCTTTCGCGAAGAGAAAGGAGTGCCGCTCCGCCCGCACCACATGTGCGATCAGCAGGAGCACGACCGCCGCGACGCCGGCCACCAGCGCGCCGGTGCTCATGTCTGCCCCGACAGCAGTCGCTCGAGCTGGTCGGCGTCTGTCCGAGCCAGCTCTTCGGGCGTTCCGAACGGCACGTGCGCCGCGAGCTCGTGGAATGCGATTGCTCCGCCGCGCCGGATCATCACGTTGTAGACGCCGCTGACATACAGCTCGGGGTACTCGCACTCGGCGCGATACGCGGCGACCGCGTCGATGAACACGCGCGCGTCCCTGAACAGGTAGCACCCGGCGATCGCGAAGGGACCGACCGGATCCTTCTCCGCGGTCCGGGCGACGAGGCCCTGCGCATCGAGCGCGACGTAGGAGTACTCCGGCGATGTCGAACGAAAGCCGAGGAGCGCGCCGTCCACCTCGTCGGTCAGTCGAGCCACGAGACCCGGCATCCCCCACACCCGGAACGCATGATCGCAGTCGTTGACGGCGATCGCTCCGCTGGACTCGACCGCCGCGGCTCCGAGCGCCGCACTCTCGGCCGCCCCCGCGGTCACCTCGGCGACGACCAGCACCCGCGCATCGGGGTAGTAGGAGGCGATCACATCGTCGATGTGGAAGTCGGCCACGTGTTCGGCGAGGACGACGAAGACCGTCTCGCGCACGGCGCACGCACGCCGAACGCTTTCCGCAGCCCACCAGAACGCGGGCCGCCCGCCGAGGTCGATCAGCGGCTTGGGTACGTTCCAGCCCTCCCGCGAGAAGCGCGAGCCGCGGCCCGCCATCGGCATCACCAGGGCGAGATCGGCGACGCCTTTCATGCCCGACGGCTCGTCCATTTCATGGCGTGCATCCCACCGGGTCGCGGACGGACGGCCACGGGCTCATGCATGCCCAGGGTGCTCCGCCACGACGTCGAACGTGTACCCCTCGCGCGCGACCTCGCGATGCTCGCCGGTGCGCACGTGCTCGCGGCGCAGTACGTACTCCGCCGCCGCCGCCGCCGTGCGCAATGCCTGTGAGAAGAGCTTGACGTTGGACACTTGGTCATCCTCGCGCCAGCTGATCGGAAAGTACTCGACTCGCAGTGCTCGATCATAGAGACTCAGGAGCAGATAGACGTTGAAGCGGAGATCGTCCGGAAAACGCTTCGCGCGGTCATCGGCGAACACGGACGCGGCTAAGACGTTGAGGCCGGATCCGAGGTCGTGGACCCGCCGTCCCACTGCGACGCTGAACAGTGCGTTGAACACGCGGTTGCCGATGCGGCGCAGTGGCGAGTAGCCGAGCAGGCGGGCGCCCCGCATGAACCGCGCACCGAGACAGGCATCGAAGCGTCGGTGATCTCCGGCCGCGAGGATCGGAAGCACCTCCTCGACACTGCCCTGATCGTCCCCGTGCAGGATGACCACGTGCGTGAACCCCATTCGCGTCGCGTACGCGAAGGCGGCCTTGTGCGATCCGCCGAGTCCGTAGTTCTCGGCGTTGCGTACGACTCTCGCGGGTATCGTCCCGACCTGGGCCAACGACGCCGCGGCCACGCTGGCGGTGCGATCCAGGCTGCGATTGTCCACGACGAGAATTTCGTGGAAGGTGCCTGGCGGAACCGCGCGGAACTGCTGCAAGACGCGTCCGATCTGTCGCTCGCAGTTGTAGCACGGGATGAAGACGAGGATGCGGTCCGTCATCGCGTCCGAGGTGGGGACGCCCACACGCGTGGCGCCATGCGGCGCTCGGCTTCGCCCAGCGCCATCGCCGGGAGCGGCCGTCCGAAGGTGAGAGTCTCCTCCTGCTCTGCCTGGCGCAGGTACGCGAGACGCAGTGACTCCAGGTCGCTCGCCTGCATCTCGACGGGCAGCTGAGGGCTGTAACGCGATCTGGCGATGATCGCCAATGCCCGCTCGGTCGCACTCCGGACATCGGGGTGGGCGGCGTCGGTCATCGACCACCGTAGCTGCTCGAATGGCGCGAGCCGGACCAGCCGTGTCGATGACCAGTGCGCGACACAGGGCATCGCCAACGTGCCGAGGCGCGCGGCGGCGAGTTGCCTCCAGTTGGGGAGAAAGGGCTGGTGCAAGCGGATGTGCAGGACCAGTCGGTCGCCGCGCGCGAAGGTCTCCGCGCTCCTCTCGCAGCCCTCCACTGCCGCCCCGAGCTCGACCGCACGGTAGCCCGTCTCCTGGAGCGCGAGATGTACGTAGCGATCGCCGTCCCACGTATCGGTGATGATCGCCGTCCTGCCTGCGCCGGCTCCGTCGACGAGCGCGCGGATCTCCGCCTGATTCGAGTCGACCGCCGCCTGCCATCGCTTCCAGAGCACGGGCGTCCACAGCCGCCCGTACGGCGCTCGTGGCCCGTCGCTGACGCGCACGAGCGCAGCCGGTGCGATCCACGCCAGCGCGCACACGGCGATGACCGTCCACTTCAGCGGGGTGCCGCCCCGGTCTCGAGACGCGGACACGACGTGACGCCAACCGAGGATCGCGAGCGCGGCGAGGAACGGTGTCATCGGCAGCAGCTGGCGCGACTGCCAGATCTTGCCGAACGCGACGAGGTTGAAGAGCAGCGGAACTCCCGCCAGCAGCGCCAGGCGACCGTAGTCGCGCCGTCGCCCAAGAGCGAGGCAGCCGAGCGCCGCCAGGACGCCGGCTGGAATGCCGATGAAGAAGGACACTTCCCGAGCGTGTTGGCCCGGCCGGAACGCGTCGCCCCAGAGATCGATGGCGTATCGGGTGGTCGCCACGACGTCGAGAATCGTGGTGTGGAG
>DASTSX010000106.1:0-9778 GCA_035760455.1 Gemmatimonadaceae bacterium
TCGTCCACGACACCTTCGTGCGTGACGGGATCCTCTTCCTCGGTCTGTGGAACGCCGGGGTGGCGATCTGGGACATCGGCGGCGGCGGAAAGGGTGGCACGCCGGCGGCCCCGGTCGAGATCGGACGGCTGCAGACGGCGAACGGTCAGGCGCACAACATCTGGTGGTTCAAGGACCCGACGACGGGAAGCGCGAAGTACGCGTTCGTCGGGGAGGAGGGCCCGGCGAACATCCCGATCTCGTCGTCGGGGGACATCCACGTCGTGGACGTGTCGAACATGGCGGCGCCGCGCGAGGTGGCGTTCTACACGGTAGCGGGGGCGGGCACGCACAACTTCTCGATGGACGAGGCCAACGGCATTCTCTACGCGGCCTACTACAATGGCGGTGTTCGCGCGCTCGACGTCCGGGGGGATCTGGGCACGTGCACGGACGCGCAGAAGTCGGCGCCGCGAAACTCGGCGGTGCAGCTGTGCGATCTGAGCAAGATGGGGCGCGAGAAGGGCGTCGGGCTCAGAGACCGAGCCGCGGTGTCCATCTGGGGGGTCCAGTTCCTGAACGGCGCGGTGTACGCGTCGGACATGTCCAACGGGATCTGGAAGCTGCAAGCAGTCTCCCGCTAGGGTAGGCGGCCGGTAGATTACCGTACGACCGGACGCGCGGCCGCGCGTCCGGGGTCTTCATCTCGAGGTCGCCGAATGCTTCGTCCCCGCACCGCGGCCGCCGCGTCGCTGCTGCTCATCCCGCTGGTCGCCGGCGGCTTCCTGCTGCAGCGGGGCCCCGTCCCGTCCACGCCGCGGCTGTTCGACCAGGTGATCTCGATCGTCGCGAACCGCTACGTCGACTCGCTGCAGGGCGCGGCGCTGTTCGAGAAGGCGGCGCACGGGCTCGTGCGCGAGCTCAACGATCCGTACAGCGAGCTGCTCGCGCCGAGGCAGAACGACGAGTTCAACCGGAGCGTCGGCGGCCGATACGGCGGCGTCGGCATGCTGCTCGAGGAGCAGAAGACCACGGGGACGACGAGCGTGGTCGTGAGCCGCGTATTCCCTCACACCCCCGCGGAGGAAGGAGGGGTGCGTGAGGGAGACCGGATCATCCAGGTCGATACGCTGCCGATCGTCGACACGAAGATCGACAAGGTGTCGGACGCGCTGCGCGGCATCGCCGGAACGACGGTGAAGGTGACGTTCGCGCGGCCCGGCGTCACCGAGCCCGTGCGACTGTCGTTCAAGCGCGCGGTGATCCACGTGCCCGCGGTGCCGTTCGCGACGATGCTTGGCGACAAGGTCGGGTACATCCCGCTGCAGACGTTCAACGAGAACGCGGCGGAGGAAGTGGAGCGTGCCGCCGCGAAGCTCGTGGGCGAGGGCGCGCGCGGCATCGTGCTCGACCTTCGCGACAACGGCGGCGGGATCGTCGATCAGTCGCTGGCCGTGAGCTCTCTCTTCCTGAAGCGCGGACAGTCGATCGTGAACGTACGCTCGCGCAACGCGGCCGAGGAGGTCGCGCGGGCATCGGGGGACCGGCTGGTCGCGCAACCGCCGATGGTCGTCCTGACGGACGGCGGCAGCGCGTCGGCGAGCGAGATCGTGGCCGGCGCGCTGCAGGACCACGACCGCGCGCTCGTCCTCGGCACGACGAGCTTCGGGAAGGGTCTCGTGCAGTCGGTGTTCCCGCTCGATGGCGGCTACGCGCTCAAGATCACGACGGGGAAGTGGTACACGCCGAGCGGACGCAGCATCCACCGGGAGCGCACGCTGCTCCCCGACGGTCGGTACGTCGAAGCGCGTCCCGACTCGCTCGAGACGGAGGCCGAGAAGCGTGAGCGGCCCCGGTACAGCTCGGACGCGGGACGCACGGTATACGGCGGCGGCGGGATCACGCCGGACCTCATCGTGGCGGACGACACGCTGTCCACGGCGGAACAGGAGTTCCTCAAGGCGATCGCGCCGAAGGCCCAGGCGTTCGTCACGGTGCTGAACCAGTATGCGTTCGAGCTGAAGGGCAGCGCGACGCGCGACTTCACGGTGACGCCGGCGTGGCGCGCGCAGCTGCGGCAGCGCCTCGGCGGCGCCGGGGTGACGATCGACGCCAAGTACGAGCCGGCGGCGACGCGCATCCTCGATCGCGAGCTCGATCGCCGCGTGGCGCGATTCGTCCTCGGCGACGCGGGCGCGAAGCGGCGCGCTCTGGCGGCCGATCATCAGCTCGCCCGCGCGGTGAGCCTCCTCGCCGCGGCGAGCTCGCAGGAGCAACTGTTCGCGGCCGCCGGGGTGACGGCGACATCGGCGGCATCGCGGAGCACCGGCACGAACCAGCGTTAGCGCCGGCGACATGTCGTCGGAGATCACGCCGCATTCGATCCACGTTCGGCGAACGGCGCGCTATTACACGATCGGCCCGACCCACGGCTTTCCACGAGAGCTGTGGGTCGTCGTGCATGGCTACGGGCAGCTCGCGCGCCGCTTCATCAAGTCGTTCGCGCCGCTCGACGATGGCACGCGGCTCGTCGTGGCGCCCGAGGCCCTCTCGCGCTTCTACCTCGATCCGATCGAGGAGCGGCGGACGCACGCGGAGCCCCGCGTGGGCGCGACGTGGATGACGCGCGAGGACCGCGAGGCCGAGATCGCCGACTACGTGGCCTATCTGGAGCAGCTCACGTGGGAGACGCGCCGGCACCTCGCCGGCGCCGGGCCGCGGATCGTCGTGCTGGGCTTCTCGCAGGGCACGGCCACGGTGTGCCGATGGCTGGCGGCGAGCGAGCTACGTGCCGATCAGCTCGTGCTGTGGGCCGGCGGCATCCCCCCGGAGCTGGACGCTGCCGCGTGGTCGACCCGTCTTCACGGCGCATCGCTGACGCTCGTGGCGGGCGAAGGCGACGCCATGGTACCGGCGAGCGCGGTCGTCGCCGAGGGGGAACGCCTGTCGGCGGCGGGGGTGGCGTTCACGCTGCTCCGCCATCCGGGCGGGCACCGCGTCGAGGAAGACGCGCTGCTGCGGCTCGCCGAGGGATTCGAGGGGCACTGAGGCCGGGCTACCGCCCGTGCTCGTCTCGGAAGCGATCGATCTCTCGCCGGTCGCGCTTCGTCGGGCGCCCCTTCTCCTCGTACACGAACGCGGCCGGCGCCATGCGAAGCTGTTCGGCGAGCTTGGCGCGGGTGGCGATGCTCGCGGAGGTCTCCTCGTAGAGGGTGACGGCCACGCTCGCGGGCCCGCGCCGCTCGGAGAGGCCACGCACGAGCACGACGTGCTCGTACGGGCCCTGGCGAATTCGTACCTCATCGCCGACCTGGATCGGCTTCGCCGCCTTCACCCGCTCACCACCGACTTCGACCTTGCCAGCGGCGATGGCCTCGGCGGCGAGCGATCGCGTCTTGAAGAAGCGGGCGGCCCAGAGCCACTTGTCGATGCGAACGCGGCCCTGGGATGCGGCGTCGGATTCGGCTGGACGGGACATGGGGGAAGAATAGCGGGTGCGCGGGTGCGCACCTGCGCACCTACGAATCTCCCCGGATCACCTCGACCTCGGCCGTTCCATCGCGGCCGTAGCGCACGTGCAGCAGCCACGCGCGGCAGCACACCTGGCAATCCTCGGCGTACTCCTGGTCGGCCCCGCTCCCAGGGTCGAGCGAGATCTCGTTCACCTCGCCACAGTAGGGGCACTGGACGAATGCCTCGGTATCGGCATCGCCATCGCCGAGGGGGAATTCCTCGTCGATGCGGTCCGTCGTCCACCCCTCCTCGTCCGGGATATCGACCATGCGGGGAAAGTAGCGAGCGGTCGAGCCCGGGGCAGGGCTGTCCACTCGAAGTGATACACTCGCGTCCACGCCGGTGGACACCGACGATGGGTGCTGCTCCGACAAGTCTTTGCCGCGCCAACGGTTGCATCGAGCGAGACGGATGGTGTGTCGCATGCCTCACCGGCCGTGCACCCTCCGACCGATGGAGCCCACCCAATGACACGCCCACCTCTTCCACGCAGCGTCGCCGTCACGATCGGCGCGCTGCTTCTGCTGTCCTCCGGCGCGTGCGTGAGCAAGCGCGTCACGCGCATCGAGCCCGGCGCCGTGACGGACCTCTCGGGCCGGTGGAACGACACCGATTCTCGGCTGGTCGCGAACCACCTCATCGAGCAGACGCTCGCCGCCGGCTGGGCGAAACGCTACACGGACACCCACGGGGGGGAGGCGCCCGCGGTGGTGGTCGGGAGCTTCGAGAACCGGACGGCCGAGCACATCGCCGTCGGAACGTTCGTCAAGGACATCGAGCGCGCGCTGCTCACGACCGGAGCGGCGCGCGTCGTCGCATCCGGGGACCAGCGCGCCGAGCTGCGCGAGGAGCGCAGGGACCAGCAGCAGTTCGCGCGGGCCGACACGCGGTCGCGGCTCGGGCAGGAGCTGGGCGCGCGCTACCTGCTCGCGGGTGAGCTGCAGGCGATCGAGGACGTGGACGGGCGCGAGCGCGTCGTGTTCTACCAGGTGGACGCGTCGCTGATCGACCTCGAGACGAACGCCAAGGTCTGGGTCGGCCAGCACAAGATCAAGAAGTACGTCGAGCGGGCGCGATTCCGCATCTGACCCCCACCGGAGACACGACGATGTCCACGTCACGAATCCCCCAGCTCGCGCCGACGCTGTTCATCTCGGCGATCGCGGCGTGCGCGAACCCGAAGCGGGTGCACGAGGAGCCGATCACGATCATGCAGAACGGCGAGCGGGTCGAAACGCCCATCCGCGCGATGGACGCCGCGACCACCCAGTCCATGGAGGCGCGCATCCAGGGCCGCGAGCGGCGCGATTCGATCGCCGCAGCGGCGTTCGCCCAGTGCGCACCGGCGACCTGCGCCGCGCTCGGCCGCGGCGAGATCGCGCTCGGGATGACCGAGGCGCAGGTGCTGGCGGCGACGCGCAGCACCGAGGTGGCGTGGACCGCGCGACGGAATGGCGGCGTCACGGTGCTCGCGCCGCGTGACGCGGACGCCGGTCCGCGCGACGCGGTCGGTCCCATCGCGTTGGTCCAGCTCGCCGGCGGCACAGTCTCGAGCCTCACATATCAGGAACCGCAGGGGCTGCGCACGGTGAGCGCCGCCGCCGACGTCGCCGACGCGAACCGCGTCCGCGCCGACGCGCTCGTGCGCGAGGGGGACGCGTTCGCGGCGGCCGGTGACTTCACCGCGGCGCTGGAGCGGTACGATCGCGCGAGCGTGGTGTCGCGCGCCGACGCCGAGCTGCAGTACAAGATGGCGACGTCGCTCGACAAGCTGCTGCGGCCGATCGAGGCATCGCTCCGCTACCGGCTGTTCCTGCATCAGCTAGAGCTGCAGACGATCGACGCGGTCGGCAACGCGAACGCCAGGCTCGCCGAGGCGATCGCGCACGCGCAGCAGCGAATCATCGTGCTCGACCGCCAGGTGCGCTGAGCCGGGGGCGCCCACCGACCCGCGCTCATGCGCCCGCCCGATCGGAGACGCACCGGCACCCTGACCGCCGCAGGGATCCTGCTGCTGGCGCTCGGCTCGACGGGGTGTGCGACGCTGAGGACGACGCTGCGCGGCTACGACGTCGGACCGAACGGCATCGCGCGGCCGCAGCATCGCCTGCGCGAGGCGCTCGTGACGGGCGACTTCGTGCGCGCGCTCAAATCGCGCGACGAGGACGAGTTGCTCGACCGGCTGACCCGCGCGACGACGGCGTACTACGCGGGGCAGTTCCTCCGCGCGGGCGCGCTGCTCGACACGGCGGCGCTGGCGAGCGACGATCGCATCACCGGTCGGCTCTCGCGCGACGCGCTGGCGATGGTGACGAACGACAACGCGCGCCCGTACCGGCCACGCCGCACCGAGCGCCTGTTCATTCCCTATTACGGCATGCTGGCCTATGCCGGCGCCGAGAGCTGGAGCGACGCCGCCGTCGAGGCACGGCGGCTGGTGGCGCTGCTCGCGCAGCACGAGAGCGACCGCGACGAGAGCGAGCGGCCGCTGCACGCGATGCTCGAGCACCTGTCGGGCGCGGTGCTCGAGCGTGCCGGCTATGCGGACGAGGCACAGGTGGCATACCGCGCCGCGAACCGGATGCTCGCCGCCGCGCCGGAGCGACTCGCGAGACCCGGCCGCGACGAGGGCGAGCTCCTCGTCGTGCTCGAGCGCGGATTCGTCGCGCATCGCGTCACCGAGAAGATCGACCTCTACGTCGGCGACGACGACGCGCATCGGCGCGATCGCGACGACGATGCCGACTGCTGGATCTCGGTGGCCTTCCCGGTGCTCCGACACTCCGCGCGGCCCTGGCCATCGCCGGCGCGGCTGCGGCTCGAGGCGGGGGAAGCCGACCACACCGTGCGTCTCGTGAGCGTCGTGGACGACGCCGCGAGCGCCGACGAGCGCCGCGATCGGCTCGCGATGCTCGCCCGGGCCACGGCGCGTGCGGGGGCGAAGTACGCGTTGGCGAAGGTGGCGAAGGACAGGAAGGGCGAGCTCGCCGGAACGCTCGCCAACTACGGCGCCTCCCTGCTGGAGCGGGCCGACGTGCGCTCGTGGCATCTGCTCCCGCAGGAGATCCAACTGCTCCGCACGCGCCTACGGCCCGGAACGCACGCCGTGCGCGTGGAAGTGATGGACGGAGGAATGCTGCGAGCCGTGGAGCTCGGGACGGTGACCGTGCACGCGGGGGCGACGTCGATCGTACCGCTGCGGATCTGGCGCGAGGGCGGGGCGGCTCCGCTCCTGGCGAAGCGGTGAGGGGGGCGCGGCGCTCACGGCGTCGCGCGGCTGTGCCGAAACTGCGTGGAGAGGCGTCTCCGTTCGGGGGTCGCCACAGCTCGTCGTCACTCACGAGCGCGCCCGTCGCGCGGAGATCGACATATGGGTCCACGTACCGTATTGCAGCTGGCCGGGATGGCGCTCGTCGCGGTCAGCACCAACGCCTCGGCGCAGGGCGCCGGGGCCGGCGTCGGCCGGCCGTTCCACGCACTCGTGCTCTCGACCGGGATGGGCACCATGTCCGTCGACGCGCTGAACGCGCGGATGGCACCGTCGCAGTTCGCGCCGCTCTCGAACGACGCCGTGAGCTACGGGGCGAGCGGCTACCTCGCAGTCGGACGCGCGCTACTCGGCGCCGAGGTGGCGCGCGCGGCGTTCGGCGAGGAGGGGTTGAACAACGGCCGCACGAACGAGCTGAGCGCGCTGCACGGGCTGGCGACCGCGTCGTATGCGCTCGTGTCGACGGAGCGGCTCTCGATCTTTCCGCAGCTGGGGGTGGGGCTCGGCCGGGACGAGGTGGCGCTTCGCGACCGGGCGGGGACGGGAACGTCCGCCGCGCAGCCGACGTTCGACGAAGTGGCGCAGGCGCCGGGCGCCGAGAGCGTCGTGAGCGGCCGCCATCTGTTGTACAGCTTCGGCGGCGGCGCCGACTATCTGGTGTCGCGCGCGGGGGCGTCGAGGGGCGTGGTGCTCGGAGTTCGCGCCGGGCTGCTCGCGTCGCCGAATCGGACGACGTGGACGCGCGACGGCCAAAGCGTCCTCGCGGGGCCGGACGCCGCCGCGAGTGGCCCGTACGTGCGCGTGGTGGTCGGCCTCGGCGGTCGGTGAGGCGACGCGACGCGCCGGCCAGGGGTCGGGCGCATTTGATGATCGTCGGTTCAGCCTCGAACCGATGCTCGAATGAAACGCATCTGGCGCTTCCGCTGTCAGAGTCTTAACACTGAGGCATCCGCGACGTCTTCCGGTGTGGCCGCGCGATGGAGCGCGCCAACACTTTGGAGGCACGATGCGTAAGAGTCGAATGATCGGATACGCCGTCGCGGCGATCCTGTCGGTTGGAACGGTGGCGCAGGCTCAGTCGACCCCGACGCAGCCGGACCACCAGCGGCACGGGGTGGGGCGTGGTGCGCGGGGCGTTCGCGGTGGGCCCGGTGGCGCCGGGCTGCTTCGCGGCGCGGCGCTGAGCGACGCCGAGAAGGCGAAGGTGAAGGAGATCCACGCGAAGTACGTCGCGGAAGCGAAGACGTTGCGCGAGTCGCTGCGGCCGGCGATGCAGGACATGCGGGCCGCTCGACAGACGCGCGACAGCGCCGCGGTGAGGGCCGCGTGGGAGACGACGGCTGGTGATCGGCAGAAGCTGGAAGCGCTGATGCAGCGCCAGCGGGCGGAGATCCGCACGGCGCTGACACCGGCGAATCAGCAGGTGTTCGACGCGAACGTGAAGCAGCTCGAGGAGCGTCGCGCCGAGATGAAGGAGCGAGGCAAGGGCGAGCGTGGTGGTCGGGGCGGACGCCGCGGCGTCAGGCAGAGCTGAACGCTCGACGAAGGAATAGCGAGGGGGAGTGACCTGGGCGCTGGTGGGGCGCACTGCACGAACCTGAGCGATCGCGAATGGGTTGGCGGCTTGCCGTCAACCCATTCGTGCGTTCGGCCCCGGTCAGACCGGGTGCGCCCCCGGCTTGAGCACCTTCGCCTGATCCTGCGCGCGAATCGCCAGCTCCGAGGCGAGGAAGCAGTGCGCCTGCGTCATCGCCGTCTCGGTGCGGTTGACGACGTCGTCGACGAGCTGCTTCCCGTACGGCGTCTCGATGCCCTTGCAGTCGATGTACGTCGTGCCCTTCTGATCGCTGATGAAGAGGTGGTTTCCGCCGGGACGGCCGGCGATGTCGACGTACTTGCGCAGCTCGATGAAGCCGTCGGTGCCGATGATGGTCAGCCGGCCGTCGCCCCAGGTGGGCAGGCCGTTCGGCGTGAACCAGTCGTTGCGGATGTAGCCCGTTCCGCCGTTGCCGCGCACCATCACGTCGCCGAAGTCCTGGAACTTCGGGTACTGCGGATGGTTCACGTTGCGCACCTGCGAGGCGACGATCTCGCCGCTCGTCGAGCCCGTGTAGTAGAGGAACTGGTCGAACTGGTGCGAGCCGATGTCGCACAGGATGCCGCCGTAGTTCGCCACGTCCCAGAACCAGGCCGGCCGCGTGTTCGGCGACGTGCGATGGGGACCGAGCCCGACGGTCTGGATGACCGTGCCGAGCGCGCCGGCCCTCACCAGCTCGCCCGCCTTGATCGCCGCGGGGACTTCCAGCCGCTCGCTGTACAGGATCGAGTAGATGCGCTTCGTCTCCCGCTGCACGCGGCGCGCTTCGGCGAGCTGCGCCAACGTGATGATGCCCGGCTTGTCGGCCATGTAGTCCTTGCCGTGCTGCATCACGCGGATGCCGAGCGGCGCGCGCTCGATCGGGACGATCGACGACAGGACGAGCTGGATCGACTTGTCCTCGAGGATCGCGCGCTCGTCCTCGACCGCCTTGACGTTCGGGTAGCGGCGGGCGAACTGCGCGCGGATCTCGGGCTCGCGGATGTGGTAGGCGACGAACTCGCCCCCGCCGCGCGTCGTGGCGCCGACCTGGCCGAAGATGTGATTGTGGTTGCCGCCGATCACGGCGAAGCGGATCCGCGCCTGCTGTTTGCCGCGCCGGGTGGTGTGCACGGCCGCCGCGAGGCGCCCCGGCATGCCGGTGATCGCGGCGATGCCGGCGGCCGCGCCGGCGGATGCCTTGATCAGATCCCTGCGAGTGAGCTTGTCCATGAGTGCGCTCCAGTTGGGTTCCGCGCACCGAGGGGAGGACGCGCGCGCGGCGTGGCGATTGTCGGAGGCGGCTCGGCAAGTGTCAAGCGCGCTCCGGTGTCGCGCGTGGGCGTCGCGCGACAAGGACTACGCGGCTCCGCGTCCTTCCGCTGGCGCCGCGCCGGCCGATCGCCAACTTTGCAGACATGAAGAAGATGCCTGCGATTCCA
>DASTSX010000107.1:0-6212 GCA_035760455.1 Gemmatimonadaceae bacterium
TGAAGGATCGGCGGCGATCTATTCGGTCCACCGCTACCTGCGCACCGTGTGACCGCCACCTCCCCCGTCGTCACCGACGACCCGATCGCCCGGCTCGCCAAGCATCGCGCACTCGGCCATGCGCCGCCCGGCGAGCTCGCCTGGCTCGCCGCCCATGGCTCGCGCTACGTCTTCGAGTGTGGCGACGTCGTGACGCGGAAGGGGGAGCAGGCGCAGCACATGATCATCCTGTTCGACGGGCACATCGTGATCCGGGCGAACCGCGGCGCCGGCGCGCACAAGATCTTCGAGTGGAAGGGGGGCGACGTCGGCGGCGCGATGCCGTACTCGCGCGGCGCGTCCCCGCCGCACGACGCGATCGCGGAGGAGCGCACCGAGGTCCTGGGGATCGATCGCGAGCACTTCGCCGAGTTGACGCGCGAGTGTCCCGTGGTGACGGCGGCCCTCGTCCACGCCATGCTCGACCGCGCGCGCCAGTTCACCTCCGGCGACCTGCGCGACGAGAAGCTCGTGTCGCTCGGCAAGCTCGCGGCGGGGCTCGCCCACGAGCTGAACAACCCGGCGTCCGCCGTCGTCCGCAGCAGCAAGCTGCTCCTCGAGAGCCTCAACGGCGCGGAGGAGGCTTCGCGCATCCTCGCCAGCGCCGGCCTGTCGGAGAAGCAGTTCGCGGCGATCGACCGCGCCCGGGTGATGTGCGATGCCGCGCGCGGGAACGCGCCCAGGACGCCGCTCGAGCGGGCCGATCGCGAGGACGAGCTCACGGACTGGCTGGCCGACCACCGCGCCACCCAGGAGTTCGCGATCCCGCTCGCCGACACGGGCATCACGCCCGCCGCGCTCGATCTGCTCGCGCAGACGGTGAAGGGCGAGGCGCTCGAGGCCGCCCTCGGCTGGATCTCCTCCTGCGTGCTCGTGAAGTCGCTCGCGAACGAGATCGAGCGCGCCGCGGAGCGGATCCACGGGCTGGTGGGCGCCGTGAAGGGCTTCTCGTACATGGACCACGCGCCGACCGCGGAACCGGTGGACATCCGCCGCGGCATCGCCGATACGCTCACGATGCTCGGCAGCAAGACGCGCCAGAAGTCGGTGAAGCTCTCGGTCGAGATTCCCGACGACGTGCCGCGCGTCTTCGCCGTGGGCGCGGAGCTGAACCAGGTGTGGATGAACCTGATCGACAACGCGATCGACGCGGTGAGCCAGGGCGGCCGCGTCACCGTCCGCGCCGGACGTGAGCTGGGCAAGGTCGTCGTGCGCGTCATCGACGACGGGCCGGGCGTGCCGCCCGCGATCCAGTCGAAGATCTTCGATCCGTTCTTCACGACGAAGGACGTCGGGGAGGGCACTGGCCTCGGCCTCGACATCGTGCGCCGGCTCCTCCAGCGTCACGACGGCGACATCTCACTGGACTCCGTACCGGGCCACACGGAATTCCAGGTACGGCTACAGGCGGAGGGCTAGCTGCGCACGACGATCGAGCGCTCGATCGCGCGCTCGATCGCGCGCGCCGCGGCGGCCACGCTGCTGCTCTGCCTGGGCGCGAGCTCGCCGGCCCTGCGCGACGATCCCCCGACCGACTGGATCGACCCCGACACCGGGCATCGCGTGATCCGCCTGTCGGTAGAGCCGGGAAGTCAGACGCTCTACTTCCACGACAACGCGTACACGCCGGACGGCGACAAGTACGTCTTCAGCAGTCCGAGCGGCATCATGCTCGTGGACGTGACGACGTGGGGGAAGTCGCCGCCGAAGCCGGAGCTGATCGTGCCGGGCGCCGGCGGGGCGTACGTGGCGCGCCGCACGCGCGAGGTTTACTTCACGACGCGGCAGGCGGGCGCTGCCCGCCCGCTTGGCGGTGGCTCGCCGTCGCCCGTCTACGCCTACCACGTCGACACGCGCCGGACGCGCGAAGTGCCGCGCGCGCGGCGCACGCTGATCAACGCCGACGAGACGTTCACGGTGACGCCGATCCGCGCCGAGGACCCGACCGGCCGGACGCCGCGCCCGGCGCCGCGCGAGGCGCGTCCCCAGCTCGCGCGAATGTTCCCCGGCAAAACCATGGCCGAGCTGACGCCGGCGCAGCAGTACGCCGTGACGAAGGAGGACGGGCTGGCGCGGCGCGCCCTCGCGCCCGAGGGGATGGCGTTCGTCTTCACCGATCTGAGGACCGGGCGCGCCGACACCGTCGGCTACCAGTACGGGTGGCTGAACCACATGCAGTTCAACCCGAAGGATCCGAACCTCCTGCTCTACTGCCACGAGGGCACCTGGCACGAGGTCGATCGCATCTGGACCATCCGCACCGACGGCTCGGGGATGACGCTGCGGCACAAGCGCTCGATGGACATGGAGATCGCCGGTCACGAGTTCTGGAGCTGGGACGGCCGCACGATCTGGTACGATCTCCAGACCCCGCGCAGCAAGGTATTCTGGCTCGCCGGCGTCGACGTCGCGACGGGCAAGCGGACGCAATACCGGATCGACCGCGACGCGTGGTCGGTGCACTACAACGTGTCGCGCGACGACTCGCTGTTCATGGGCGACGGCGGCGACGAGACGCAGGTGGCGTTCGCGCCGAACGGGCGCTGGATCAACCTGTTCACGGTGCAGCGCGACGGCACGTTGAAGCGCGAGAAGCTGGTGAACATGGCGAAGCACAACTACGTCACCGGCCGCGGCGGCGTGGAGCCGAACGGCTCGATCACGCCGGACAAGCGGTGGGTGATCTTCACCGGGAACTTCCACGGCGCGCGGCATGTGTACGCGGTGGAGACTGCAAAGGCGAGTACCCGGTAGACTGACGTAGCAGGTACGCGGTACCGGTGGGAGGCTTCCGGAAGTCCGCGCTGGCGTGCAGATCCCTCGACTCGCTGCGCTCGCTCGGGATGACGGCCTCGGTCACCCCGAGCGCCGTCGAGGGAGCTGCACTTCGGTCATCCCGAACGCCGTCGAGGGAGCTGCACCTCGGTCACCCCGAGCGCGGTCGAGGAGCTGCACGTCGGTCATCCCGAGCGCAGTCGAGGGATCTGCACCGTCACTGCGTGGTGGCCGACCGGACCTCCGGGGGCGTCCAACAGGTCCCTGCAGTTCCTCGTCTCGCGATCCTCGTCTCCAGGTGCCGCTTCACGTCCCCCCACTCCCCCGCCAGGATGCTGTAGATGTAGGTGTCGCGGGCGGTGCCGTCGCGCCGTGGCGCGTGGTGCCGGATGATGCCGTCGCGCTTGGCGCCGATCGCCTCGATCGCGCGCTGCGAGCGGAGGTTGAAGTTGTCCGTCCGGAGACCGACGACCTCGCACCCGACCGTCTCGAACGCGTGGGTGAGCAGCAGCAGCTTGCAGGCGGTGTTGACATGGCTCCGTTGCCAGCGCGCGGCGTAGAAGGTGTAGCCGATCTCCACGCGGTCCACGGCGGGCACGATGTCGTGATACCGCGTGCTGCCGACGACGTCGCCCGACGCGACGTCGATCACGGCCCACGGGAGCATGTGCCCCGCCGCCATCCCCTCGTTCGCCGTCGTGATGTACTGCGCGACCTGATCCGGCGCGGGGACGGACGTGTACCACAGCTCGTGCAGCGCGCCGTCGGACGCGGCGGCGCGGATGCCCGGCTCGTGGGCGAGTGTGAGCGGCTCGAGACGCACCCCATGGCCCTCGAGCGTGACGCGAGCGAGCGTGATCACGGCTTGACGAGCGTGCCCGAGATCGGCTTGCCGGTCGGTCGCTCGGCGCGCTTGAACAGATACGCCGACGTCATGCGGCGCGCGCCCTGGGCGTCGCACACGGCGAACGAGCTGCCCTCGTACGCGCACCCGCCGGCGAACTGCCCCTGCTTGTTGACCGCGTAGAACTCGAGGTCGAAGTACGGACGCCCCCGGTCGTTCAGCAGCCGCGTCTCGGTCATGGCGATCACGCGCTCCATCACCTTCATGACCGCCGCCTCGGGCGTCATCCCCATCCGCATGAACTCCACGGCGAGGAACGCGCCGCAGACCTTGATGTTCGCCTCGCCGCGTCCCGTCGAACCCGCCGCGCCGACCTCGTTGTCGCAGTACTGACCCGCCCCGATGATCGGGCTGTCGCCGATGCGGCCGGGGATCTTCCACGACAGCCCCGACGTCGACGTCACCGACGCGACGTCGCCCTCGCCGGTGACGGCGGCCACGTGGACGGTGCCGTAGGTGTGCGGCACCCCGCGCTCGTCGAACGCGACGTGCGAGCCGCTCGTCCCCGGCGCGCCGCGACGCCACCCGCTCGAGCTGCGCGGCGGCGGCGTCACGGGCTTCGCGATCTTCACGTCGTCCTTGCGATCGAGCCAGTTGTCGTCCGCGTTGAGGTTCGCCTTCCAGCGCAGGTAGTACTGCCGGCTCTTCTCGGTGAGCAGGTTCTGCGGCGTGAACCCCATCTCGAGCGCGAACCGCCGCGCACCGGGGCCGACGAGCATGATGTGGTCGGTGTAGTCCATCACCGCCTTGGCCACGAGCGACGGCGTGGCGATGTCCTCGAGCGACGCCACCGAGCCGGCGCGCTTCGTCGGACCGTGCATCACGCTCGCGTCGAGCTGCACCACGCCGTCGCTGTTGGGCAACCCGCCGAGCCCGACCGACTGATCCTCCGGATCGAGCTCCTGGATGTTCACCGCGGCGATGCCGGCGTCGAGTGGGTCGGCCCCCCGCACGAGCATGTCGTACGCGACCTTCACGCCGCGGATGGCGTTGTCGCTCGCGACCACGACGGGGCGGCCCGCCGACGGTGGCACCCGACCGGGCGACGGGCGCTCGACGATGCGCGCGAACGCGGGCTCGACACCAGGCAGGACGAGCCCGGCCGCCGCGGCGGCGCCGGTGCTCAGGAAGTCACGACGGGATGGGGGCATCGACGCGGGGGTGCGGGAGTGCGCGGGCGCGGGCGTCACGGCCTGCAGGCGCCCCAGTGAGGCAGGGCGATCGCGGGGCGGTTGACAGCGGCCGATCCATGGCTGCATTTGCAATATGCGACCGCGCGACGCCGCCGCGAAAGCTGCGCCCTTCGAGCCGGGATGCGCCTCATGCGCGTCCTGATCGAAGCCGCCGTCGAGTCGCTCGACGACGCGCTCGCCGCCGAGGCGGGGGGAGCGCGCCGGCTCGAGCTCTGCGCCGACCTCGACTCCGGCGGCACGACCCCCGAGCGCTCCGTGATCGCCTCGGTGATCGAGCGCGTGCGCGTGCCGGTGGTAGTGATGGTCCGCGACCGGCCCGGGGATCACGTCTACACGCGCGACGAGCTCGATCGGATGCGCCGCGACGTCGCCCTCGCGCTGGTGCTGGGCGCGGCAGGCGTCGTCGTCGGCGCGCTCACCAGCGCGCGGCGGATCGACGTGCCCGCCATGCGCGAGCTGATGGGCGCCGCGTACGGGCTGCCCGTCACCTTCCACCGCGCGATCGACGAGACGCGCGACGTGCTCGCGTCGATCGACCAGCTCCGCTCGCTCGGCGTCGCGCGCGTGCTGTCGTCGGGCGGCGCCCCGGTGGCGCTCGACGGATCGGTGACCCTCGCGGCGATGATCGAGCGCGCCGGACCGGCGCTCACCGTCGTCGCGGGCGGGGGCGTGCGCGCCACGAACGTCGTCGAGCTCGTGCGCCGCACCGGTGTGCGCGAGGTGCACCTGCGATGCGGTGGAGACTCCGCCCGCATCGCGGCCGTCGCCGAGGCGCTCGCGCACGCCGGCTGACGAGCGTCGCGCGACGGCTCCCTGATGGCGAGCCGCAGGTGCTCCAGCCGGTTCCGGAGCGCGCGTTCGGTGGCGTCGTCGCTCCTCCGCACCTCCTTCTCATCGGTGCGGACGATGCCGCCGAATTGCCTCACGCGGTATGTCCCCGCGAGCACGATGCGCGCGTTGCCCTGCGATGCACCACGAGCATCGTCAGCCGCGCACGGCCGCCGAGTCCGTGTGTCCTCTCACTCCCATCGAAACCATCGCGCCGAAAACGCGATGCACGCCGCGAAGATCGCCGCCAGCGCGCCGATCGTGCCGAGCTGCGTCCCCCACTCGGCGCCACTCCAGATCGCACGCATCAGCGTGACCGCGTGCGTCGTCGGGAGGGCGTTCGCGAAGAGCTGCAACCACGCCGGCAGCCGCTCCACCGGGAAGAATAGCCCGGACAACGCCAGCATGACGTAGGCCATCGCCGCGGCGAGCGCCTGCGCGAACCGCGCCGACCGCACCAGGCTCGCCATCAC
>DASTSX010000108.1:0-4462 GCA_035760455.1 Gemmatimonadaceae bacterium
CTGGGCGTCGCGCAGCTCCTTCTGCCTCGTCGCCAGATCGTCGAACATCATCGCGAGATCCTTCGCGCCCGGCTGCGTGAGCAGGCCCGGGATCGCGCTGATCGCCTCCGGCGCGGCCGGCCCCGCCCGCAGCGCGCGGGCCAGCGCCTCGGCGTGCTGCTTCAGATCACTCGACTCCATCTTCTTGTCGAAGTACGCGCGGAAGACGGGATCGCGCGTCTCCTGGAGCCCCGGCGTGATGATCGTCGCCTCGGACGGCATGGTGATCGTGCGCGTCCGGAAGCCTTCCAGGCGAAGCTCCGCATCGCGGAGGCCCTTCATCGCGTACTGGCGCTGCTCCTCGAGAAGCTTGGAGTACTCGGAGACGTTGCGGCGCTTGAGGCGCAGCGCCGTGCTGTCGAACTCCGTGAGCCACGTGTTGAGCGTCGCCGAGGCCTCCACCGGATCGGTGTCGACCAGCGTGATGTTCATGAAGTTGCTGTTGAGCGCCAGCTGCGGCGGTGGCTGGAGCTTCGCGAGCAGGGCGGTGGACGCGTCCCGCGGGGTCACGACGGAGAAGTTGTAAGTGCGTCCTGGCACCAGCTGCCGGGCCGACGGCGCCCAGCGGAACCCGACCGGTCGCCCGATCGAGTCGCCGACGGCCCCGGTGTCCACGACGGCGCCGTCGGTCTTGCGGCTCAGCGTGTAGCGCTGGCCGCGCTCGTCGATCCGTAGCGAGTACTGCGCGACGACCGGTCGCTCCGACGTGCCGAACCGCACGAACGCAGGACGGTCCTTCGGGTCTTCAGGTGTGGCGGCGAGCCCGCGCTTTGCCACGACCGAGTCCATGATCGCGAAGCTCTGGAACAGCTCCGCCCAGGACGTCTGCGGGAGGAGCTCCTCGGCGCGAATCGGTCCCGTCGGCGTCGGGCCGCCGGTGGGCCTGGCCGACATGATCCAGACCTTGGCCCGGGCCTCGTATGTGGGCTCGACGAAACGGGTTGCGATCGCGCCGAAGATGCCGCCGAGGATCGCGAGGCCGATCGTGAGCCACTTGTAGCGGACGATCGCGCCGAGGATGCGCGCGACCTGCGGCGGCCCTTCGGCATTGTCGTCCGGGGGCTCGGGCGCCCACGGCGCGGTTCTCGGGGGCTGAGCCCCCGCGAGCGGGCCCGTTGGCGACGCGACAACAGGGTAATCGGCAGACATCAGGACCTGGTCTCTATCGAATAGGACGGGCGAAACCGCGGAGCGGGCGTCCGCACCATCGGTAACCCGGAATGGGCCGTTCTATGTCGGGAGTTCCCAACGCAAGGAGGGCGCCGAGTCTAAGTGCTTCTCCCGCCACGCGAAACGTCAATTCCGCGCGCTCGCCTGGCGCGCCACTGCCACACTGCCCGTCGACACTGATATACACCAACATAATAGGACTGATCTACCCCGCCTCGGTCACCCGTACAACCATGTGTTTTTCCCATGCTTGCGCGGGGCGCCCAGCAGGGGCACATTGAGCGCGCGGGGAAGCGGGCGTGCCACAGCGTGTGGCGATGAAGCTGCACCTCCCGCGGTATCGTACTTCCGCGCCGCGCCACGACCGGCGACACGCCGATCTCGCACGAATCCCGGTTACGCGCGGCCGAGTCCCTCGTTCTTCCCGTATGTCAGATACCCTCGCCCCTCGGGGAGCGTTCGATGCGCTCTCCATCCCGCCCGAAGCGAAGCCGACCATCCGGATCCTCGTTGTGGACGACGAGCGCACCCTGAGGGACGGCTGCACCAGCATGCTCCAGGCCGATGGCTACAACGTCAGCTCGGCCGGCCGAGGGGACGAGGCCATCGACATGATGCGGCGGAGCCGCTTCGACATCGTGCTGGTCGATCTCCACATGACTCCGGTCTCCGGGATGGAGGTCGTCGCCGGCGCCCTTGAGGCCAACAAGGAAGCGATCGTCATCGTCATCACCGGGAACCCGAGCGTCGCCACGAGCATCGAGGCGTTGCGGGCGGGCGCGTGGGACTACCTCCCGAAGCCGTTTTCGGCCACCCACCTCCACATCCTCATCGGACGAGCCGCCCACGTCATCCTCGTCGCCCGCGAGACGCGCGATCTGCGTCGCCATGGCGTCGCCGATTCGAGCAACAGCGACAAGGTGACGCTCCTCGGCACCGCGCCGGCCTTCCGCACCGCGGTCGAGCTGGCGCGCCGCGTGGCCGAGACGGATGCGTCGGTGATGATCACCGGCGAGAGCGGAACGGGGAAGGAGGTCGTCGCGCAGTTCATCCACCGGCACAGCCGCCGCGCCAGCCGGTCGCTCGTGTCGATCAATTGCGCCGCGCTGCCGGCCAACCTGCTCGAGAGCGAGCTGTTCGGACACGTGAAGGGGGCATTCACGGGCGCCGATCGGACGAAGCCCGGTCTGCTCGAGACCGCGAACGGCGGAACGTTCTTCCTCGACGAAGTCACGGAGATGTCGCTGCCGCTGCAGGCGAAGCTCCTGCGCGTGCTCCAGGACGGGATCGTCCGCCGTGTCGGCAGCGAGCAGGAGCACGACGCGATCGTCAATGTCCGCTTCATCTCGGCGACGAACAGGGAACCGGCCGAGGCCGTGAGCAGCGGCGTGCTGCGCGAGGACCTGTTCTATCGGCTGCGCGTGGTCCCGATCAAGCTGCCGCCGCTGCGGCAGCGCCTCGGCGACGTCGCGCTGCTCGCCAACCATTTCCTCTCGGTCTACTGGGAGCGGCACCGCGGCACGCGCACACCGCCGCCACCGCTGACGGAAGCCACCCTCGAGGCGCTGCGCAGCCGACCGTGGCGCGGCAACGTCCGCGAGCTGCAGAACGTAATCGAGCATGTGGCGGTGATCGCCGAGGCGGATCGTCCCGTCGAGCCCGAGCACCTGCCGGTGTACGAGGACGACACGAAATCGGCGACCACCAGCGGCGTGTCGCTCGCCGTGATGCGCGAGCCATATCACCTCGCGAAGGACAAGCTCGTGGCGGATTTCGAGAAGGAGTACCTGTCGCGCCTGGTCGTCCGCGCCGGCGGCAACATGTCGAAGGCCGCGCGCCTCGCGTGCATCGATCGTACGACGCTGTATCGGCTCATGGAGAAACACGGCTTCCGCCGCGACGACAACTCCGGCACGATGGAATGACGGGGCGCTCCTCCGGCGGTGCGCTCCTTCGGATGCCCGTTCGGGCCGCGACGCGACCCGTCTGGGAGATCCTCATGCGTGCGCTGCGCCGGCTGCCCGCCGAGGGCGCACACAGCGTGCTGGTGCCGCGCGGCGGCGAAGCCGTGGACTTCACCGCCGCCGTCGAGGCGCTCGCCAACGCCGTCGAGCGCGCCGCCGAGGACGAGGCGACCGTCCAGCTCGCGACGTCGGTCGGCCCCGCGTCGCACCAGCTCTTTGCACTGCTCCGGCGGCTGTTCATCGAGGAGCTGGCGGCCGACGCGGGCGAGGTCGACATGTCCGAGGTCGTCCGCGTGCTCGGCGCGATCGAGCGGCTCCAGTCGGAGCTCGAGCGCAACGGCGCGCAGCAGTTCGCGAGCCGGCTGAGCGGCCCCGACGCGATGCAGCTGTTGATCGAGGTGGTGCACGACATGCGGTCGCCGCTCAACGCGATCCTGCTGCTCGCCGAGCAGCTGCGCAGCGGGCGCAGCGGCCCACTCGTCGACATCCAGGCGCGGCAGATGGACCTCGTGCACAGCGCGGCGTTCGGGCTGACGACGCTGGCCGACGACGTGATCGAGCTCGCGCACGGCGGCAACCGCCTCGTCGACGAGCGGCCGATGCCGTTCTCGCTGTCGAGCGTGCTGAAGGTAGTCTGCGATCTCGTGCAGCCGCTCGCGACCGAGAAGCGGATCGCCCTGAATGCCGCCGGCCCGGAAGCCGACGTGCGCGTCGGACATCGTGTCGCGGTCGGGCGCGTGCTGCTCAACCTCACGACGAACGCCGTGAAGTTCACGGAGCAGGGCTCGGTCACGATCGCGTGCGAGCCGCGCACCCGCACGAAGCTCGAGTTCTCCGTGACGGATACGGGGCGCGGCATCCCTCCCGACGCGCTGCCCACGCTGTTCGACCCGTTCCGGCAGCGCGCGAACCGCAGCGAGTACGCGTTCTCCAGCTCGGGCCTCGGTCTGTCGATCTGCCAGCAGCTCGTGCAGGCGATGGGGGGCGAGCTGAAGGTGGAGACGGAGCTCGGGAAGGGCACGCGGTTCTCGTTCGTCCTCGACCTGCCGATCTCGCCGCGCGTCTCGGGCGCCTGGTAAGGATCGCGCGCCTCGCGATCGCGAGGCGCGCGGTTGGCGGTCGCTGCCGCGAGGGATAGCTTCCGCCCCATGTCCGACCATCTGCCGAGCGACCTCGCCGACGTCGAGACCCCGGCGCTCGTCGCCGACCTGGATCGACTCGATGCCAATCTCGGGCGCGCCGCGGAGTACGCGGCGTCGCACGGCCTCGCGCTGCGACCGCACGTCAAG
>DASTSX010000109.1:0-15177 GCA_035760455.1 Gemmatimonadaceae bacterium
GGACATTATCTGGTCTCGGAAGGAGGAGGTGTGGCCGGCTCGAACTGCGGGGGAATCTCCCGGGCCATCGTGAATGCAACGTGAAAGTGCGACCCTCCACCGTGAATGCTCATTCACGATGCCCGGGGGATCGCCGGGAGCTACTCGATGTCGAGGGGAGCCATGGGAGCGATGCGCGCCTCGAGCTCCTGGACCGTCAGCTCGATCGCCTCGGCGTTCTTCTCGGTCGCCGCCTTCACCTGATCCTTCTGCTCGTCGGTCAGGTCGATTCGGACGATCTCTTTCTCGTTGGGGTTCGACATGTCGGTCTCCGTGAGAGGGGTGTCGCTGTGGTGTGCGGGAGAGGATGGGGGGCGATCGTGAATCGGTCGTGAACGGGCTTCCGTGAATCGTGAGCCGACGGTATGTTCGGCCCCTTCCCATCGGATCCCAACGATGCCGTTGCTGGCTCTCCGACTCTGTGGCGACGTCATGCTGACCGCTCCCAGTGGCGAGCCGATCGAGCCGCCGTTGGGGGCCAAGACGCTCGGGCTGCTGGCCTATCTCGCGCTCGAGCCGGGCGTACACCGCCGCGAGCAGATCACGGCGTTGCTGTGGGGGGATTCGCCCGAGGAGAAGGCGCGCGCCTCGCTGCGCCAGGCGCTGACCCACCTGCGCGACGCGCTGGGCGAGTCGCTCCGGGTCGACCGGTCGACGGTGGAGCTCAGCGGGCAGCTCGACTGCGACGCCAGCGAGTTCCTCCGCCTGGCGTCGGTGGACGCCGGGGCCGCGCTGGCGGTCGACGTGCCGCGGTTCCTCGAGGGGCTCTCGATCCGCAACTGCCATGCGTTCGACGAATGGGCGAGCGAGAAGCGCGACGCACTGGTGGGCCGCTACGTGTCCCTCCTCGCCGCAGCGGCGCGCGACGCGCTGGCGCGGCGAGCGTGGACCGAGGCGCGGCAGCACGCCGAACGATGGCATCGGCTGGACGTACTCGCGGACGATCCGATCGCGCTCCTCGTGGAGGCGCAGTACCTCGGCGGCGATCGCGCCGCCGCGCTCGCGACGTACGCTCGACACGCGGCCCGACTCTCCGCCGAGGTGGGCCACGCGCCGGGACGCGCGCTGACCTCGCTCGTTGCGCGCATCGAGCAGACGCCAGTCACGCGGCCACCGACACGGCGCGCGACGGAGAGCTGGTACGAGCATGCACCCTCCTTCGACGCGAGCCTCATCGGGCGGGACGCGGACTGGGAGACGCTCAAGCGCGCCTGGGAGTCGGTGGCCGGGCAGTCGAGCCGGGTCGCGATGATCGAGGGGGAGCCGGGGGTCGGAAAGACGCGGCTCGCCGACGACTTCCTGCGGTGGGCGACCTCGCGGGGGGGGCTGGTGCTGCGCGGCCGCGGCCACGATGCACGCGGCGGCGCGCCCTTCGGGTCGGTCATCGAGGCGCTACGGGGCGCCGTGGACGCGCCGGCGCTCGCGGGAGTGGACGCCGAGTGGCTGGCGGAGGTCGCCCGCATGCTGCCCGAGCTGCGCCGGCGCTTCTCCAGCCTGCCGGACGTCGCGGCGCACGCGCCGGCGGACGGGTGGCGGCTGTACGAGTCCGTCGCGCAGGTGCTGCTGGCGCTGGCGGAGCAGCGTCCCGTGGCGGTGATGATCGACGACCTGCAATGGTGCGACGCGGACAGCTGCGCCCTCCTGCACTTCCTCGTGCGGCGACTGGCCGACGCCCGGGTCCTGTGGTGCGCGACGTTCACCGCCGGCGAGGTCGAGCGAGATGCGCCGGCGGCGCGGCTCGCCCGGGCGCTGCGCGCGACGCGGGGCGCGGCGCACGTGGTGCTCGCGCCCTTCAGCGCGGAGGAGGTGTGGCAGCTGGTGCGCGAGCTCGGGCGCGTGGACGCGCCGACGGGCGGACGGCGGCTCGCCGCGCGGATCCACGAGGTCACGGCGGGCAACCCGTTCTACGTGATGGAGCTGCTCAAGACGATGTTCGCGCAGGACGTCCTGACGGTGGATCCGGAGACGAAGGCGTGGATCGTGTCGCCCACGGCGGTGGGCGCCACCGGATTCACCTACGCGCCGACGGTCCACGAGGCGATCGCCGACCGGATCGAGTGTCTACCGAACGAGCTGCACGCGGTGCTGATCAGTGTGGCCTCGGCCGGACGCGGCTGTCGCGCCGAGGTGCTCTCGCACCTGCACGGCATCTCGCGGCTGCACGCCGCGATGCTCGGAGACGCGCTGGTCGAGCGGCATCTCATGGTGGAGGAGGACGGCGTCTATCGGTGCGCGCATCCGACGATCGCTGCGGTGGTGCGGGCGAGGCTGACGACGTCGCGCCGGCGAGAGGTCCACCGGGCGCTCGCGCTCACGCTCGAGTTGCTGCTGCCTCAGGGGCAGCACTCGGACTTCGAGGTGGGCGAGATCGCGCGGCACGCCGACCAGGCCGGCGATCGCGACATGGCGTATCGCTACGCGCTGCTGGCCACGAACGCGGCGGCGGCGCGGTGCGCGTACGACGAGGCGCTGTCGTGGCTGGATCTGGCGGCCGGCTCGGCTGGATCGCCCGAGCGAGCCGCCGTCGTGGACCGGACGACGGCATGCGTGCTCGAAGAGGCCGGCTGGCGTGAAGCGCCACCGGTGCGCGCACGCGCGTCGCTGGCGACACGCCGCGTCGAGCCCGCGGACCTCGATCTCCCGCTGCGCGTCTAGCGCTCGCTCTTCCTACGACGTCGGCCGGCGCGGGATGAAGATGGCCGCGAGCACCATCGTGACCATACCACTGAGCACACTCGCGAGCAGTCCTCCGTTCATGGCTTCCGTTCCTGGGTCACGCGAACCCAGTCGACGAGCACCTCAGCGCGCCCGCGCTTGATGAGCTCGACCGTCGCGTCGGGCAGACCGACGTACGGCGGCCCCTTGGCTCCGTTCACACCGCGCGGATACCCGCCGCCGAGCGCGAGGTTCACGATGAGGAACTTCGGGTTGTCGAACGCCCAGCGGCCATGGGGCGCGACCATCGCCTTCGTCACGCGGTAGATCTCGCGGCCGTCGACGCGAAAGATCATCTCGTCGGGCGTCCAGTCGACGGCGTAGACGTGCCAGCCGGTGATGTCCTGGCCCGGCGGGAACGTGTCCCGCTTCACGAGGGGGGTGTCGCCGGAGTAGCCGGGCCCGTGCACCGCGACGCTCACCCACGAGGGATCGCCGACGTTCTCCATCACGTCGATCTCGCCGGTGTCGGGCCAGCGGCCCGCGCCGAGGAGCCAGAACGCCGGCCACAGGCCCGCGCCGGCAGGGAGCCGCATGCGTGCCGCCGCGGTGCCGTACGTGAACTCGACCTTCCCGCGCGAGTCCATGCGGCCCGACACGAAGTCGTGGCGCTTGCCCTCGGGAGTGACGTGTCCTGCGCGCCACAGTCCGCGAATGCGCAGCGCGCCGTTCGTGCCGCCGGCCAGCGCTCCTCGCACGACCCGGATCGTCGCGGTGTCGTCGACGTACGCCTGCTGCTCCTCGTTCACCGTGCGTCCGGTGATGCGGACATTCCATTTCGTGCGGTCGAGCGAGTCGCCGGCGAAGTCGTCGACGAAGAGCGTCGAGGACTGGGCCGCGATCGGATCGCGGCCGTGCACGAGCGCCTCGAGCCACTCGGCCGTGCGCTTCGTCATGGGCCGTTGCTGCGCCGCGGTCGCGAGGTGGTTGTGGGGCGAGTCGGGCATCGGCACGATCTCTTTCGGGCCCCGGATCTGATTGAAGACCGCCCAGATCCCCGCGGGCGCGGAGACGTCGTCGATGAAGCCGAGCCCGACGAGCGACCGCGCCGTGATGCGCGAGGCGAAGTTCGCGGTGTCGAAGTAGCGAGCGGTCTCGCGAATCTGCGGGACGCTGACGCGCCAGTTGGGATAGCTCGCCCAGCGACCGTGCAGGGACGACGTCACGTCCGCTCCGGCGGGGACGTTCACGACGACGTCGGTCACGCGCGGGTTGAGGGCGGCGGCGACGAAGCTCTGTTGACCGCCCATGCTCGTGCCCATGGCGACGAGCGTCCGTCCGTCCCAGTCGGGCCGGCTCGCCAGGTACTCCACCGCGCGATGCGCCCCGAGGTACATGCGGAGGAAGTCGCTCTCGTCGCGGCTCAGATGTCCGATCGTGTTGTACTGCTTGATGATCGCGGGGAGCGCATCGTAGAACGCCCGCGGCATGTCGGCGGGCACGTCGTGCGGCTCGACGTTGAGCGCGAGCCACCCCTGGGCAGCGAGGTTGGTGACCCACGATTTCTGGAGGGGATACGGCGGACTGGCCCACTGGAGCACGAGGATCGCCGGGAACTTCCCCTGGCGCGCTGGTCTCGCGACCTGCCCGTAGACGTGCGAGCCTCCGACGCTCTTCAACCGCACGGTGCTCCACTCCACGCCCTCGCGTCCACTCGCACCCGGCTTCAGCACCGGCTCCATGGGGATGGCCGCGAGCTGGGCCACCTTCTCCGCCCAGAAGGCATCGAAGTCGGCGGGCTTCGGCTCCGAGGCCGTGATCCGCGTCGGATCGACCGCGGCGCCGAGCAGCACGCGGCCCTTGCCGCCCGTGCTCTGATTCCCGAAGTCGGCGACGCCCGCCGGCGGCCTGACCTCGACGACGATCATACCCGGCTCGGCGAGCGAGGTCTCGATGCGGCCGCGGCCTCGGACGAACGTGAGCGTGCCGGCTCCGACGGAGTCCGCGCCGTTGCGCCGGACGACGTACGTGTACGGCCCCGCCGGCTTCGCGTCCGTCGGCACCGTGACCGTCCACCCGACGCGCTCACCGGCGGCGTAGATGCCGTTCGGCCGATCGGGGGTGAACGTCGGCTGCTGCGCGGCGGCGCTCGTGGCGGGCAGTGTGGCGAGCAGGCAGAGCGTGCCGGCGCGGACGCCGATGGCTGCACGGGTCATCATCGGTCGGTGGAAGGGTGGGTCGCGTCGCGGGCTAGAAGAACTTCGAGGCTCGCGGTCCGCCACGCCATTGCTGGAACGCCACCTCGCCGTTCCAGAGGTGCGAGAGGGCGTTGTAGATCTCGCTCATCTCCGCCTCGGTCGCCTGTGAGCGGTGACACGCGATGGAACGGCGGGCGGCCGCGAGCTCACGCTCGTCGAACGCGATGCGCGTGGTGAGCAGTGCCGGCGCGGTCGGATAGACGCGGTTGCCATACCACCGCGGCGCACCCGCGATGCGGTCGGCGGTGAAGCCGACGTAGAACAGCCGCGCCGCGCCGGCCGCGCCGGACTGGAACACCTGGGTGACGACGTCGCCGACGAGACGATGATCCTGGTGGCCGTAGCCTCCCTCGGGTCCCCACGTGAGCACCACGTCGGGACGCAGCTCGCGCAACGTGGTCTCGATGCGCTTCGCCATGCGATCGAGCGGCTCGCCGGGCCATGGTCGGAGCACGGCGAGACCGGCGTCCTCGAATCCGAGCAGCACGGGCGGCTGCACGCCGAGCGCCGCGGCGGAGCACCGCGCCTCGCCAGCGCGGACGGTGGCCAGGCTGTCGCCCCCCGGGATGCCGGCGTGGCGCGAGACGCCCTTGCGCCCGTCGGTGGCGACGACGAGGTACACCTTCGCCCCATCGCGCGCCGCGCGTGCGAGCGCCGGCCCGACGATCGTCTCGTCGTCGGGATGGGCGAACACGGCGACGAGAGTCGAGGTCGACGGAGTGGGGGACTGCGACGGTCGGGCCGCGCAGCCGGCGACGAGCGCCAGCCCGGCGAGCGGCGCGACGACGCGAACGAACGGAGGTGTCATGTGGCAGCGGAGACGATTCGTGAGCCGCGCGAGCGCGCATGCCACGCCCACTCGACGAGCGCGCCGAAGAGCAGCACGAGGGGGAGGAACAGCGCGAGAGGCAGCGGACGGACTGGCCGCAGCCCGCGCAGCGTGAGCAGCAGGAGCACGATGGCGAACACGATCGCGCGCGCGAGGCGGCGCTCCGGCAGGAGCCGGTCGAGGAGCGCGTAGATCGCTCCGGCGGCGAGGCCCGCGGCGGTGCCGGCGAGCAGCACGGTGATCGTGCCCTCGACCGTGACGGACCGCTGCGCTCCCGGCGTCGTGAGCGCGATCGCGTGCATCGCCAGCCGCCCGCCGCCGCCGAGGACGGGCAGTCCGAGCATCGCCCCGAGCAGCGGACCGCGGACCCATCTGCGCGTCGTCATCGACATCCTCGCTCCTCGCGACGAGAGAAGGTGCACGCCGGCGAGAATATCTCAGCCGATCGAGGGGCGCCAGCGAGGGGATCTCTGTAACGGCCACCGAAGCACCCGGTGCGACTGACGTAGCAGGTACCCGGTACCGGTCACAGGCTCCCGGAAGCGGCGGTCGGGTGCAGATCCCTCGACTCGCTGCGCTCGCTCGGGATGACAGGCGGGTGCTCGAGCCTCGACTCGCTGCGCTCGCTCGGGATGACTGCCCGGTCATCCCGAGCGCAGTCGAGGGATCCGCACCTTCACGAGCAGGGTGGCCGACCGGATTTCCGGGAGCGTCCAGCTGGTACCGCGTACTCGCTACGGAACTACCGCAGCGGGCGATCGTGCGGCAGCGTCACCAGGCGATCGACGAGGTCTGGCGCGGCAGCCACGCGTGGGCTGCCGCGGCCCGCACGATGCCCTCGGCGAGGTCGACGATCCGCGTGAGCCCCTGGACGTCGATGCGAGCGACCACGTCGGTGACGCGATGGTAGTCGGCGTGGAAGCCGCTCGTCAGCGCCAGCGCGGGCACGCCGATCGACGCGAACGTCGCGTGATCGGAGCGCCGGGCGGATGCGCTCGAGCGGACAGCCGGCACGCGCAGCGCGCGGGCGACGCTGTCGGCGAGGGCACGCGTCGCGCCGTCCGCCACGGAGCCGTCGATCAGCACGTCGCGTCCGTAGAGACGCCCGACCATGTCGAGGTTGAGCATGAAGACGATCCTCGACGCGGGGATGGGCGGACTCTGGACGAAGGCGCGCGATCCGACGAGGCCATGCTCCTCGGCGTCGAAGTGGATCAGCAGCACGCTCCGCAGGGGCGGGCTCGCGGCGAGCCGTCGCGCGAGCTCGAGCACCGCGGCCGTGCCGGACGCGTTGTCGTCGGCGCCGAGTCGCGCGGACGCCTGCATGTCGGGGTCGAGGGCGAACCGCGCCGACGTGCCCAGGTGATCATAATGCGCGCCGACGACGATGAACTCCTTGTACAGCGTCGCGTGGGAGCCGCGGATGAACGCGCCGACGTTGTGTCCGGCGATCTCGGGACTCGTGAAGTACTGGTAGTACGACCACCCGCACGTCTGCCCCGCCGGACACAGTCCGGGAAAGGCGCCCGCCAGACCGAGGGCGCGGTGACGGCGCGCGAGAAACACCGCTGCGCTGTCGTTGCCCGGCGTGCCCGAGGCACGACCCTGGAGCGCGGGGCTGGCGAGATAGGCGACGTCGGCAGCGATCCCCGACGGCTTGATCGGCTCGATGACCGCCGCCGCGGAGCGACACGCGGCGACGAGGAGCAGCGAGACCGCGGGTCCAGCGACGAGCCGAAGCCCGAGCCGGCGCGAGGCGCCGCCGGGCACCCGGATACGGCGAGACTCGGTCCGACGGACGTGCTCGAGTGCGAGGCGCAAGCGATCCACAGCGCAGGCGCGCCGTCATGGCGCGCGTGGCCGTCCCCGATCGCCAATCAGTATGCGCACGGATGTCCGCCGTGCAACCGGCCTCCGGCTATGGCGCGCTGTCTCCGGACCGCGCGGCCACGACGGTGAGCGTCCTATCGCCCCGCGACGTGCCGCGCTCGACCGCCCGCGCGGCCCGCTCCGCGGCGGCTCGCATGGCCGCGGGTCCGTCGAGCGTCCGCCAGATCAGATACACGAAGGTGTACGCGCCGATGGCCGAGAGCGTGCCGCCGGCGCCGAGCACGATCGTGCCCGCCTGCGGTGAGCGCACGCGGAGGACGAAGCCGCATACCATCAGGGCGAGCCCGGCGTTCGCCACCCACCAGTGCCACCGCGCGGCGTCGGGACGATGCAGACGGAAGCCGACGAAGTGCGGGATGACGTGATAGGCGACGCCGTAGATCATCATCGTGACGAAGCCGAGCAGCAGCATGTGCATGTGCGCGAGGCGATAGAGCGTCCACGGCGGATACATCGCCATGGCCACGCCGAGCGTGACGCCGAGCGCGAGCCAGGCGAGACTTGCCTTGATGAAGGCCTTCACGAACCAGGTCATGACGTGGTGGGCGCTGCAGCGCGGTGAGTGGTTCCCAGGGCGAGCCGGCTACCGCAGCCCGGCGATCACGGCGTCGTCCACGCGTCCGGACGCCTGCCCGACGATGCGCCCGCCCGAATCGAGGATCGTGACGAGGTTGGAGTGCGCGAGATCCTCGGCGGTGACGCGGCGGAAGCGCACACCGAGCGTCGCCGCGAGGTCCCGCACCTCGGCGTCCGAGCCCGTGAGCAGTGTCCACCGTGCCGGGTCGAGGCCGAGCTCGTTCGCATAGCGCGCGAGCCGGGCCGGGTCGTCACGCTCGGGGTCGAGCGAGACGAGCACCAGCCGCGCGCGCCGGTCGATCGCGGCGACCCGCTTCAGCTCGGCCACGGCGAGGGGGCAGGTCGCCGAGCAGTGCGTGTACACCAGGGCGAGCAGCACGGGTGCGCCCCGAAGACTCGCGAGCGACCGCGGCGCGCCCGACTGATCGCGCCACTCGCCGGGAAGCTCGTAGACCGAGAAGGACTCGGTGTCGGCCGCCGCACTGGTGCGCGCCGCCGTCGCCGGAGCCGGCTCGCGCCGCGTGCAGCCGGCCGCGGTGACGAGAGCGCCGAGCACCAGCAGGAGGAACAGCGAGCGCCACACGATCGCGCGCCGCGCGGCGGCGCTCATCATGAGACGGGGACGTCGGCCGCGCAGCGGAAGCCGACCGTGGACGTGGTGGAGCGCGCGCCGAGACCGGCGCGCACGGCGTAGCGCAGGAACGCCGGATAGTCGGCGGGATCGGTCGCGCCGATCGACGACGACGCGCAGTAGAGGTGGCGGTCGCGCGCGTCCGCGCCGCTGCCGGTGGCGCGCGAGTCGTCGTCGAGCACCACGGAGTTGAAGTCGAGCGTCCACTCCCAGACGACGCCGTGCATCCCGCGCACGCCGTACGCGTTCGCGAAGCCGCGCGCCGTGCCGGGTGACCGTCCGCGCATCGCACCATAGAGCGCGAGGAGCCGCGCGCGGAACGACGGATCGGCGCTGGCGTCGGCCTTCCGCTCGCTCGCCGCCGCCGCGTACTCCCACTCGTCGACCGTGGGGAGGCGCTTGCCGAGCGAGGCGCAGTATGCGCGCGCGGCGAACCACGAGACTTCCGTGACGGGCTGCCGCAGGGCGTCGGCATCCCCGGCATCGAGACCATCGCGCCAGCCGGCGAGGTAGCGCGCGTCGGCGAACACGGCGCGCACGCGACCGCGCTGCCACTCGGGATGCCGTGCGACGAAGGCGAGATACTCGCCCCGCGTCACCGGCTCGCGATCGAGCGCGAAGCCGGCCACGCGAACGCGGCTCGCTCCACCGGGCGCGTAGAGCGGCCGATAGGAGCCGGCCGGCAGCCTCGCCATGCCGCTCGCCGCGCGCGCCACCCGATCAGTTGTCGCGGAGGTCTGCGTGGCCGCCGACGCCGGTGTAGCGGCGGCGACCAGGATCAGGGTGGCGATGCGAAGCGAGCGCACGTCGAGACTCCGGTGGCGATGGATCAGTGCGTGCCCGCGATGCCCTTGACGGCCGCGAACACCTTGGGGTTGTCCTCGCCGGAGACGTGCATCATCCCGAGGGCGCCCTTGTTGAAGGCCCGGAAGATCGAGTGATCGACGAGGATCAGATCGCCGGCCTTCTCGACGCCGTACTCGACGATCGCCGAGCCGCCCGCCGGGACGAGCGTGGTCTGGACGTTGTGCTGCGACGCGACGGTGCCGCCTTCCGTGTAGACGTTGTCGAACACCTCGCCGATCACGTGGAAGGAGCTGATGAGGTTCGGGCCGCCGTTGCCGACGAAGAGGCGGACGCGCTCGCCGACCTTGGCCTGGAGCGCCTTGTCGCCGGTCAGCGCACCGACGGCGCCGTTGAACACCACGTACGTCGGCTGCTCGGCGACGCCCTTCTCCATGTCGAGCGTCTGATGTCCCTTCTCGCCGAACTTGCCGGTCGTGTAGAACTCGCTCTGCATCACGTAGTACTCGCGATCCACCTGCGGCAGGCCCGCCTTCGGCTCGACGAGGATCAGGCCGTACATCCCGTTGGCGATGTGCATCGGCACCGGCGACGTGGCGCAGTGGTAGACGTAGAGCCCAGGATTGAGCGCCGCGAAGGTGAAGACGGATTCGCCGCCGGGCATCGTGAGCGAGCTCTTGGCGCCGCCGCCCGGGCCGGTCACCGCGTGCAGGTCGATGTTGTGGGGAACGGTGCTGGTGTGGTGGTTCCTGAGGCGGAGCTCGACCTGGTCGCCCTCGCGGACGCGGATGAAGCGGCCCGGCATCGTGCCGCCGAACGTCCACATCGTGTAGTCGACGCCGTCGGCGAGGCGCATCGGCTTCTCGATGACCTCGAGGTTGACGATGACCTTCGTGGCGTGGGTGCGCGTGATCGCGGCGGGCACGTTGGGCGCTTCGGTCAGCACCGCGACTTCCTCGCCCACGATCTCGGTGCTCGGCGCACGCACGGGGACGGCGGTGAGATCGCCGGACAGCGCGGCGTCGGCGACGCGGTTGCAGCCCGCGATGGAGACCGTGAGCAGCAGCGCGATCAGCGCGACGAGAAGCGCGAGCAGGCTCTGCGCGACGGTGTGGCTTTTCGGACGATGGATGTGGAGTGACATGGGGGGCGTCCTGGGGTGGAGGTACGATGCGGTGCCACTAGTCGGCGGCGACGAAGGCGTCGGGATCGATCGCCCCCTGTCGCGCCGTGATGAAGGAGTCGATGTGGGTCGGGTCGACGGACGGCTCGGCCGTCGATCCCACGAGCAGGTCGGCGACGGTCGTGTTGGCGAGCGGAGCTCGGCGGGCCTCCTGGACGGCGGTCCAGCGCTCGTGCGCTCGGCACGGATGGCGAGCGTCGCACGGGCGGGTGCCCAGCAGGCACCGGGTGTGCTGCCGCGGCTCGTCGAAGCAGTCGACGATGCGGGCCAGCGAGAGCTCGTTCGCCGGGACGAGCAGCGTGAAGCCGCCCTGGGGTCCGCGCGCGCTCGAGACGAGGCCGGCTTTCGCGAGCGCGTTCAACGTCTTGGCGAGGTAGTTCGCCGGGGAGCCAGTCGCGCGAGCGACCTCATCGGCGCGCATCGGCCGGCCGTCCTCGGACTGTGCGAGGAGGAGGATGGCACGAAGCGCGTAATCGGACGTGGACGACAGCATGGAGCGACCTCGAGCAAAGACCCGTTTCTCATCTGGATATGAGAATCGCGTTTTCCGGGCATCCGGGCCGTCGGGAGGGTCGTGGATTCTCGCTGCGGGTTTCACTCACCCCGGCCGAGGGCTTCCACTCACGTTTCGTGAGGGAAATCCCGACGGTCGCGCCCCGCGGCCCCGACGCGCTTCCGGCACGGCGCAGGATGCTGGCATGGCCGCTGCACCGAGGCCGCCCGCTCGCTCACTCGATCAGGAGATGCAGATGCCGAGTCGGAACATCGGGAAGAAGCGCGACACGGGGCGGGACGCCGAGGTCCCCGCGGAGCTCGCGCAGCGCGAGGCCCAGGACCGGCCGAAGGGAACCAGGGGACGCGGCCATGCCGAGAGTCCGGTGGACGCGCAGCACGTCGACGCCCCCAAGCGCCAGGACAACGCGCGCGGGCATCGAGAGCAGAAGCGCGGATGACCATGTGACGCGGAGCGCCGCGTGACTCCGCCGCGGCGCTTGACGCCCCTTCGAGGGGCGCGAGATTCCGCGTCTAGGCTGCTCCTCTCATCGCACTCCGGAGGCCGTCATGTACCTCATCCGCGACATCATGTACTGCAAGCCCGGCAAGGTCCGCCCCATGGTGGAGAAGTTCAAGATCATGTCGGAGCTCGGCGTGAAGATGGGGATGCCGAAGATGCGCGTGCTGACGGACTTCTGCGCGGAGCGCTACTGGACGATCGTGTCGGAGATGGAGGTCTCCGATCTCAACGCGTTCGAGCAGATGATGTCCTCGATGCCGCAGGGGGACAGCGAGGACATGAAGAAGATGGAAGAGGCGATGAAGGGCTACCACGATCTGGTCGATTACGGCAAGCGCGAGATCTACCGCATCGAGCTCTGATCGCGGCCGTGCGGCCGCGCGGCCTACGCGTGCAGGATGCGCGTCGCGAAGTCGCGGACGGTCGTGAGCGGGAGATCGAGCTCGCGCTGCAGCGGTGACGCGATGACGTCGCCGCGCGAGGTCTGCGCGCCGAGCGCGATCCCCGACGCCGCCTTCTCGTCGGCGATGCCGACGAGGGGCGCGAGCGCCGCGAGGATCGGGCGGGGCACGCGACGCACGTGGTACGGGCGGCCGGACACCTGCTCGAAGATCCGCACCACGTCGCGCGGTGCGAGCGCCTCGGGCCCCCCGAGGGGCAGCGCCACGTTGGCGACGCGCTCGTCGTCGATCGCGCGCACCGCGTACTCGGCGACGTCGGCGACGCAGATCCAGCTGACGGGCGCCGTGCCCGGACCGAAGATCGTGGCGCGCCCCGTCACGTGGTCCCAGCCGAGAAGGCTCGAGAACCACACGTCCATGAAGGCTGACGGCTGCACGATGGTCCAGCGCAGCCCACTCGTGCGGACGACGCGCTCGATCTCCCGCTTGTAGCGGACCAGCGGGGCCGATCGCTGGAGCAACGGGGAGCACGACGTGTAGACGAACGCCCTCACGCCGCGGAGCCGCGCGACCTCGACCAGCGCGAGGTAGCCGTCACGGTCCACGCCGCGAAGGGTCAGCGTCCTTTCCTTGGAACCCATCGCCGTGGCCGTCGCCACCACGGTCGCGATCCCGTCGCACGCCGGCCCGAGCGTCTCCGGCGACCGGAGATCGCCGTGCACGATCTCCACGCCGAGCTCGCGCAGCGCGCCCTCCTTCGCCGAACCGGGACGGACCAGCCCGCGCACCTTCCGCCCACGCACTCGCAGTCGGCGGCAGATCTCGTGGCCGAGCACACCCGTCGCGCCGACGACGAGAATCATGCCGGCGCGATGCGCGCTGCGCGCCAGGGCGTGTGATGAAGCGTTCGAGTCATGGAGAGCGGTCCGTTCGAAGACGCGCGAAAGAATATCTCGCCCGACGGCCCGTCAAGATGCGCGGCGCGCCCGGGCCGACAGGGCGAGGGCGACGCCGGCCAGCACCAGGATGCCGGCGACGACGAGCCGCACGCTCAGCGTCTCGCGCAAGGTGAGCACCGCCCCGCCGGCCGCGATGACCGGGACGCTGAGCTGCGCGACGGCCGCCTGCGTCACGGAGAGCCGGGGGAGCGCGCGGTACCAGATTGCGTAGCCGAGCGCGGAGGCGACGGCGCCCGACACGAGAGCGAGGAGGATCCCGCGCCCGGTCGCGTCGACCGGCCCACGGGCCAGCGCGACGAGCAGCATCGCGAGCGGCGTGCTCCAGACGAAGCTGCGCGCGTTGGCGGCGAGCGGATCCGCCGTGCCGCGGCCCACGAGCGTGTAGACCGCCCACGCCACGCCCGCAACGCCCATGAGCGTCACGCCAAGCGGGTCGGGGCGTGCGACCGCCGGGAGCGTGAGCACGAGCAGACCCGTCGCAGCGAGCGCGAGGCCGAGCCACGTCACGAGCGTGGGTCGCTCTCCCTTCGCGATGCCGTAGGCGAACATCGTGAGCTGCACCACCCCGAAGAGCACCAGCGCGCCGACGGCGGCGCCGATGCGCAGATACGCGAACGAGAACGGCGCCGCGTAGACGAAGAGGGCGAGCGGCCCCGCGACGCCGCCGCCGCGCAGCGGTTGCCAGGAGCGGGCCTGTGCGAGCACGAGCACGACGAGCATCAGCGCTCCCGACGCGAGGCGGATGGCCGTGAAGCTCGCTGCGTCGAGCTGCCCGGAGCCGAGCGCGAGCCGAGTGAGCAGCGAGTTCGAGGCGAACGCCACGAGCGCGAGCAGCGTGAGCGCGATCGTGCCTGCACCGACCGGCGGCCGCGCGGTCACAGCGCCATCCGCGCCAGCACGCGCAAGCGGCGATCGAGCACCAGCCACTGATTGAACTCGCCCAGCGTGACCGGCTCGGCGGGATCGTACACCACGTAGAAGTTCACGGCGTCGACGACGACCACGCGCCGCGGCGGGCCGGTGCCGAGCCCGTACACGCGCGCCGCGCGCTCGCAGATGCGCTCGTCATCGACGATGCGCACGTCGGACGAGTCGCCGGCGGGGAGCCCGATGCCGAACCGGAAGCGGGGACTGGCCATGTCGCGGGCCCGATCGAGCACGAGCACCGCGGTGATCTGATCGGTGACGCAGGCGCGCTCCCCGAGGCGGCGGAAGCCGCGCGGCCGGCAGTTGTGCCGGTTGCGGAGCGCGTCCTCGTACTCCTCGAGGGTGATCGTGACCGAGTCCGTCGCGCCCGCGCGCGCGACGACGGTATCGGTTCGGGCGACGAAGCCGAACCCACGCGAGGCGAGCGCATAGCGTCCCGGGGCGAGCCGGGCGACGAACGTCGGCGGCCGCTCGTCCGCCTGGTCGACGCGCGCCGCCGGACCCGGTGCGGCATCGAGCGGCGAGAGGGCGACCGATCCCTGGGCGACGGGCGCGGACGCGCCGAACGTCGCGAGCCGCACGACGAGCGTCGCGGAGTGCCGGGCGTCATCGCTCGCGCGCACGGTGCCGCGCGAGAGCGCGGGCCGGCACTCCGGCGCGGCGACGTAGCGCGACTCCCAGCCGGTGAGCACCTCGCGCGTGACTGCGGCGCGCGCGCACGCGAGCAGCGTCGGCCCGCCCACCGCGAGCACCGAGGCCACGACGACGCGAGTGCCACGCCACCCAGTCGTCACGGCGACGCGGCGAGGTCGCGATAGAAGTACGTCGTGGCACACGGAGCGCCGTCGGGCATCAGGGCGAAGCGCGGGATGACGCCGACGCGCGTCCACCCGAGCCGGGTGTAGAGCCGCTCGCCGGCGCCGCCGGTCACCGCGTCCAGCACGAGCAGCGTGCGCCCGCACTCGCGCGCCAATGCCTCGGCCCCACGCATCAGCGCGGCGCCGAGCCCG
>DASTSX010000110.1:0-10864 GCA_035760455.1 Gemmatimonadaceae bacterium
GTTACTGGACGGTCACGGAGCCGTTCATCCCCGAGTGGAGGTTGCACGAGTAGCTGTAAGTGCCCGCGGCGTTGGGCATCTGAAGCGTACGGTCCCCCGTCGAGAAGTTGGGGATGGTGCCGACCGTTCCGCCGAAGATGACGTTGTGGTTGTACCCGTCCGAGTTGGTCCACGTGACGGTCGCGCTCGGCGCGACGCGGATCGACGCGGGGGAGAACCGGTTCGACTGCATGGTGACGGATGTGGTCGCCACGGGATTGGAACCGCCGGTCCCCCCGGTGGCTCCGGTACCTCCGGTACCGCCCGGGCCCGTGCTATCGGAAGAGCCGCCGCAGGCGAGCACAGCGGCGAGGGGAGCGAGGATGAGGCGAGAGCGCATCGGAACTCCTTGGGGGGTTGGGCTGCGGAACGGGTCGAGCGGTCGCCGCGCGGTCGACGCGCTGCGCGTCGATTCTTCGTGAGTGAGCGTTCGGGCGAGCGAGGGCCGGGCATCGGTCGTCGGTCGCGGGACGCGCGGGCCTCAGGCGTCGCGGCTACGCCCGTCGAGATCGTAGACGGGGCGATGGAGAGGGGTATTCCCCGGGGCCGCGGGTCGGGGGCGGATCCCGAAAAGGCTGATGCGCGATGTATCGCGCGGGCGGTGGTCGGCGTGGATTCCGCGGTAACCGCGTACTGGGGCCTATGCCGTGGCCAGCGCCGCAGGACGGGGGCGGCCGCTGGTGAGGCGAACGGGGGTGGGGGTGACCGGCGGGGGAGGGGGGCCCTGCACCTCGCCGAGCTTGAGGTTCGCCACCAGGCGCTGCAGGCGGTCGGCGGCGGTCGCGAGCGTCGCGGCGGCGGCGGCGATCTCCTGGGTGCTGGCGCTCTGCTCCTCGCTCGACGCGGCCACCTGCTCCATCGCGGCCGCGAACGACTCCGTGCCCGCCGACAGCGTCTCGAGGCGCTGCGTCATCTCGACCACGAGGTTGTTCGTCTCGGCCGACGTCTGCTCCACCGACGCGGTCCACGCCTCGGCCTCGACGACCGCCATCTCGATCTCGGTGAACGACTCGGACGCGCGGGACGTCGCGCCGCGGACCTCCTCGGCGGTCGTCACGGCGCGGGCGGCCGATGCGCGCGATTCCTGGATCGCCGACAGCACGCCGGCCACGATCTCCTCGGTGCGCTCGGCGGCGTCCGACGACATCGCGGCGAGACGCCGCACCTCGCTCGCGACGACGGCGAAGCCCTCGCCGTGCTCGCCGGCGCGCGCGGCTTCCATCGCCGCGTTGAGCGCGAGCAGCTTCGACTGCCGCGCGAGCTTGCGGACGAGGCCCACGAACGAGCGGATCTCCTCCGACGCCGTGCCGAGCGATTCGATCGCCTGCGCGCTCGCCGCGACGTCGTTGGACAGCACACCGAGCGACTCGGCGCTCGCGTCGAGCCCCGCGCGGTTCTCCATCGCCAGCGCGCGGAGCATCGTGTTCCGGTGGGAGCCCCCGCGGGCGCCGTCGTCGAGCGTGATGGCGAGCTCCTTCAGCGACGCCGCCGAATGCGCGAGCGACCCGATGGTCTCGGCCATCGTCGTGGCCTGCTCGGACAGGTCGCTCGCCGTGTTCGCGATCTCGCCCGCGGTCGCGGCCATCTCCTCGGAGCCGGCCGTGATCTCCGACGACATCGCGGTGGTCTCGCGCGCCGAGCCGGCGAGCGCCTGCGCGAGGCGGCGCAGCTCCAGGATCATCGCGCCGACGGCGCGTCCAAGCCGGCCGATCTCGTCGTCCGACCCGGTGTGGCCGATCTCGACGGAGAAGTCCCCGCCCGCCACGGCTTCGGCGGCGACGGCGAGCTCGGTGGCGGGACCGGAGATCCGGCGCGCCAGGAACCGGTGCACGGCGAGCAGCACGCCGAGAAGCAGCACGAGCAGCACGGCGACGACCGACACGAGCGCGAGCCTGGCCGACAGATAGGGCGCGGCGAGCGCGTTCGCCGACTGATGGGCGAGGAGCCGCCACCGGCCGCGATTGGCCCGCGTGGCGACGGCGCGCTCGGAGCCCGCGTCGAACACCGGTGAGAGCCCCTCGGCCTGGCCGCGGCTCGCGGCGGTTCCCGCCAGGTAGTGGCCGAGCATGAGCGAGTCGGAGCTGAGCACGATCCGGTTGGTGCTGTCCACGACGTCGATGCGGATGCCGTCGCCCGCCTTGTCGAGCGCGGTCACGAGCGGGGACGCGTGGAACGAGAGCGCGAGCACCCCCAGTCGCGTGCTGCCGTCCTTGACCACTGCGGCGACCGAGACGACCGAGTGGCGCAGCGTCGAGTCGTAGACGGCGCCCGCCGAGGCGAGGCCGTCCTGCCACGCCGCCTGCCACCAGCTCTCGTCGCTCTGGACGAAGTCGGCGGCGCGACGCGTGGTGACGGCGTTGTAGCCGTGGCTCTCGGTGATCGAGATCTCCGAGGCGTCGAGCCGCGGCAGCACGCCGAGGAGGAACGCCCGGGTGGCGGGGGACGCCTGCAGCGAGCGCTCGAGGGTGAAGCGCTGCTCGAGCTCCGGCGCGGCGACGCCCGCGATGTTCAGGCTCGCGGCGCGCGCCGTCCCTTCGCGGGCCGCCTCGACGACGGCCGGCGCGAGCGCGAGGACCTCGGCCTGTCGCTCGCGATCGGCGAGCGCCTGATCCACGAGCAGCTGGGCGCGTTGCGCCGCGCCGGCGAGCCGTGCCTCCGTCTCGCGTCGGGCGAAGCGGGTGAGCGCCAGGTCGGCGCCCCACGCCAGCACGAGGATGAGGCCCGTGCCGCCGAGCCCCGCGCCGAGGAGGAAGCGGCGCTGCAGCGAGGACGCGGCGCGGGTGACGGAGCTGTGTGCGTTGGAGATCGACGACATGGGATGTCCCAGAGCCGAGGGAGCGCCGGATGAAGGGGGCGCGCACGCGCCGGACGCGCGGTTGATAGCCCCTCCCACCGTACTAGATTGCGAACCGAGACCACTTCCGCCTGCAGGCGTCGAGCGTCGTCCTGCCGAGGCCCGAGCGCCCAGCCGTCACGTCATGACCGAGACTGCACCAACCCAGCCCGTCGGGGAGCAACCGGCTGGATACGACCCCGCCGCCGTCGAGCGGCGGTGGCAGGCGCGTTGGGAGGCCGAAGCCACCAACGTGACCGACCTGGCCGGTGGCGCGCGGCCCTTCTACGCCCTGATGATGTTCCCGTATCCGAGTGCGGAGGGGCTCCACGTGGGCAACCTCTTCGCGTTCACGGGGAACGACATCTATGGACGATTCCAGCGGCTGAAGGGGCACACGGTCTTCGAGCCCATGGGGTTCGACGCCTTCGGGATCCACTCCGAGAACTTCGCGATCAAGATCGGGGTGCACCCGGCCGACCTCATCCCTCGGAACATCGACAACTTCCGGCGGCAGCTGAAGCGAGCCGGCTTGATGGTCGACTGGTCGCATGAGCTGTCGACGACCGACCCGGCCTACTACAAGTGGACGCAGTGGGTCTTCCTGCAGCTCTACGAGCAGGGGTTGGCGTACAAGAAGAAGGCGGCGGTGAACTGGTGCCCCTTCGACAAGACCGTGCTGGCCAACGAGCAAGTGGAGCACGGCCTCTGCGAGCGGTGTGGGACGCCCGTCGAGCAGCGGTTCCTCGAGCAGTGGTTCTTCCGGATCACCGACTACGCCGGCCGGTTGCTGGCGAACTTGGACCGGCTCGACTGGTCGGAGAGCACGCTCGCGGCGCAGCGGAACTGGATCGGCAAGTCGGAGGGCGCGGAGATCGTCTTCACCGTGCAGGACGTGATGGCGTACGCGGGCAGCGCGACGGTCAGTGCGGGAATGTCGGGCGAGGTCGTGGCGACGCCGGTCGAGATCCGCGTGTTCACGACGCGCCCCGACACCGTATTCGGGGCGACGTACCTCGTGCTGGCCCCCGAGCATCCGCTGGTCGACCAGATCGCGACCGACGAGCAGCGGTCGGTGGTGCAGGCGTACGTGGAGCGGGCGGCGAAGCAGGACCTCGTGGCGCGCAAGACGTCCAGGGAGAAGACGGGCGCGTTCACGGGCGCGTACGCGACCAACCCGGCCACGGGACAGCCGATCCCGATCTGGATCGCGGACTACGTGCTGATGGAGTACGGCACGGGCGCGATCATGGCGGTGCCGGGGCACGACGAGCGCGACTTCGAGTTCGCGCGCGAGTACGACCTGCCGATCGTGCGCGTGGTGGCGCGCGCGGACGAATCGGCGGACACGCCGCTCGAGCAGGCGCTCGTCGAGACGGCGGGATGCACGCTCGTGAACTCGGGCCGCTTCGACGGGCTCCGCGTCGAGGAGGGCGGCACGGCGATCGTGACCGAGCTGGCGGCGAACCACAGCGGCAGGCCGGTGGTGAACTATCGGCTGCACGATTGGTGCATCTCGCGGCAGCGCTACTGGGGCCCGCCGATCCCGATCGTGTACTGCGATGCCTGCGGCACGGTGCCGGTGCCGGAGGACCAGCTGCCGGTGCTGCTGCCGCGGATCGAGGACTTCCGTCCCGACGATTCGGGGGTGAGCCCGCTCGCGCGGCACGAGGAGTGGTACCACACGCCGTGCCCCCGGTGCGGCGCCCGCGCGCGGCGCGAGACGGACGTCAGCGACACGTTCCTCGACAGCGCGTGGTACTTCCTGCGCTATCCGAGCTCCGACCGCGACGACGTGCCGTTCGACAACGCGCTGGCGAAGCACTGGCTGCCGGTGCACAGCTACATCGGCGGCAACGAGCACGCGGTGCTGCATCTGCTGTACTCGCGGTTCGTGACGATGGTGCTGAAGGACGCGGGGCACATCGACTTCGAGGAGCCGTTCACGCGGTTCCGCGCGCACGGGATGATCGTGCGCGATGGAGCCAAGATGTCGAAGAGCCGCGGCAACGTCGTGAACCCCGATCAGTACATCGACGAGTGGGGCGCTGACGCCTTCCGCACCTACCTGATGTTCCTCGGACCGTTCGAGGACGGGGGCGACTTCCGCGACCAGGGCATCTCCGGGGTCAAGCGGTTCCTCGATCGCCTGTGGAAGTCGGTGCACGACGCGCGACGCGACGGCGCTCCCGACCCCGAGGTGCAGCGCAAGCTGCACCAGACGATCAAGAAGGTCGGCGAGGACATCCCGCGGCTCAGCTACAACACGGCGATCGCGGCGATGATGGAGTACATGAACACGCTGCGAGCGGGGGAGCGCGCGCCGCACGTCGAGGAGGTGCGCGCGCTCGTCCAGCTCGCGAGCCCGTTCGCGCCGCACGTCGCGGAGGAGCTCTGGTCGGTGCTCGGCGAGACGCGAAGCATCTTCGCGTCAGGCTGGCCGGCCTACGACGAGGCGCTGGTGGTCGAGGACAGCGTCACGATGGCCGTGCAGGTGAACGGCAAGACGCGCGGCACGATCACGGTCTCGAAGACGGCCGCGCAGGACGAGGCGGTCGCCGCGGCGATGGCGGAGCCGAACGTGGCGAAGTTCGTGACGGGGCCGGTGAAGCGGGTGATCTTCGTGAAGGGGCGGATGGTGAATCTGGTGGTGTGAGCGGTGAGCCATGAGCTTTGAGCCATGAGCTTTGAGCCATGAGCGACGGCCTCGGGACGCAGGAACCGCCCGAGGCCGTCGTCGTCAGCTCGAGGCTCATCGCTCACAGCTCACAGCTCGCCGTTCAGAACTTCGCCCCCACCGACAGCGGCAGCGTCAGCACGGGCTTGTTCTCGGTGAGCATCACGTGGAAGCGCACCTCGGCCATGGCGGAGAAGTCGGTGAGGGGGAAGTTGATCCCCGTGCCGACGTTGAAGCCGGGACGCGTGCCGCCGGCGCGCTCGATCGTGGTGGTGCCGGTGGTGATCGTCTCGGTCGTGGCGTGATAGATCGCGATGCCGCCCGTGAGGAAGCCAGACGTCGCCGTCGCCGGCTGAAGGCGATAGACGATCGTCGGGCCGATGGCGAAGACGCTCACGTCGCTGCCCGTCTTCCCGCTCTTGAGCGCGAACCGCTCGAACATCGCCTCGCCGCGGAGCGCGTAGGCCTGGTTCGGGACGGCGAACTCCACGAGCCCGCCGATGTGGTAGCCGGCCGCGTGCTCGTCGCCGAGCCGGCCGGCGGGAATGGCGATGCCGAGCGTGGCGCCGTAGAGCGGGTAGTACTGCACCGGCTGGCCTGGCGCGCCGGCGGGCTGAGGACCGGAGACCTGAGCCGCGGCGGGCGCGGCGACGGACGCGAGGAGCGCGGCGAGCGCGAGGGAAGTGCGAGAGCGCATGTAGGTGACGAGTGAGTTCGGGGCGAGCGCGCGGCTAGAGCAGCCGCGCGACCCATTCCCCAACGTAGTAGCCGACGACGGCGACGCCGAGCCCGACGACGAACATGTCCATGCCGGAGCGAAACACGCTGCGTCCGGTGAACACCGATCGCGCCGCGCCGACGAGCCAGTGCGAGAGCATCGAGATCGCGAACGACACGACGACCGCGGTGCGCCCATCGAACATGAAGAACGGCAGCACGGGGATCAGCGCACCGACCGCCGTAGCGAGCCCGGTGATCCATCCCTCGCGGAAGGGCGATGTCGCCGACTCGGAGATGCCGAGCTCCTCCTGCACCTGCTCGGCGAGCATCCGCTCGGGGTCGGCCATCACCTGCGTCGCGATGCGGTGCGCCGACTCGCGGTCCATCCCCTTGGCCTCGTAGATCAGCGCCAGCTCGTCGCGCTCGATCTCGGGCATCAGCGCGATCTCGTCGCGCTCCATCGCGATCTCGTGGGCGTGCACCTCGCGCTCGCTCTGCGCCGCGAGGTAGCCGCTCGAGCCCATCGAGAGCGCGTCGGCGATGAGGCCGGCGACGCCGGCGACGATGACGTGGTGGTACGTCTCCGTGTTCGCGACCGTAGCGCCGAGCACGCCGGCGACCAGGCCGAAGTTGGCGGTGAGCCCGTCGTTGAACCCGTACACGACGTTGCGCAGGAAGCCGCCCGCGCCGGTGCGGTGCCAGGGCTCGCCCGTGCGGCCCGCGATGGTATTCAGCGTGGTGGCGTGCTCGGCCGACTCCTTGGCGAGGGTGAGCGCCTCGTCGCGGCCGGCGACTCCCCTCCGCGTCGTGCGGTGCATGTCGAGGTACGCCTTGACCTCGCGCCCCTCCTCGGCGAGGAGCATCGGGAGCAGGAAGCCCGGGCCGAACCGCCGCCCGAGGAACGCGAGCAGGCGCGTGCGCGCCGTCGGGCGATGCGGGCCGAGCTGGCGGCCGTGCTGCGCCAGCAGGCCTGCCCATACCTCGACGTGCCGGTCCTCGACCTCGGCGAGCCGCTGGTAGATGTCGCGCTTGGCCGCATCCGGCTCCGCCTGGGCGAGCAGGCGGTAGAGAAACGCCGCGTCGGCCTCGTCCTGCCAGTGGTGGGTGAACTCGTCGAGATCGGGGGTCGCGGAGAGCTCGGCGCGCGTCGTCGTAGCCATGCCGGAAATATGACAGGTTCGGCACGGCCGCGCGCGACGCCGCGTGGGAAACCCTTTCGGAAGGTGCCCGTGTCAGAGGGGTGTACCGACTCAACCGTATTCGAGGAACCCATGAGACACACACCACTGCTCGCCGCAGGCGCCGCACTGCTCGCGATGACGACGGCGGCCGGCGCTCAGGTCCGGCGCGCGCCGTCGCCGGAGATCGCGGGTGCGGAGGGACGCACCTTCACGCTCGACCGCGACGACAGCCCCCGCGCCGCGCTGGGCATCAACACGTCGATGTCGGGAACGCGCCGCGATACCCTCGGGCTGCTGATCACCTCGATCGTGCGCGGCGGTCCGGCGGAGAAGGCGGGATTGGAGGAGGGGAACCGGCTGGCGTCGATCAATGGGGTGAACCTGCGCGCCAACGCCGCCGACATCGACGACTATGAGAGCGCCGGCACGCTCTCCCGGCGTCTCGTGCGGGAGCTCGAGAAGGTGAAGCCCGGCGACGAGGTCGAGCTGCGCGTGTATCGCGAAGGGCGTACGCAGAGCATGCGCGTGCGCACCATCAGCTCGGATTCCCTGTACAGGCGCGCGACGACCTTCCGGCGCGTCTCGCGCGACGAGCTCGACGAGCGACCCGCGCTCGGCATCGGCCTCGGCAGCACGGGCAGCCGTCGCGACACGCTGGGCGTGCTCGTGATGAGCGTGCAGGACTCCAGCCCGGCGGCGCGCGCCGGACTCGAGGAAGGCAATCGCATCGCGGCGATCAACGGCGTCAACCTGCGCGTGGCGCGCGAGGACGCGGAGGACGCGAGCCTGGGCCACTCGAAGGCGCAGCGCCTGATGCGCGAGGTCTCACAGCTCAAGCCCGGCGACAACGTGACGCTGCGCGTGTACTCGGGCGGCCAGTACCGCGACGTGACGATGAAGGTGGCGCGCGCCGGTGATCTCCCGCGCTCGCGCCGGATGACCTACTTCGGCGGGTTCGACTTCCCGCCCGTGCCGCCGATCGCGCCGAGGGCGCCGATGGCGCCGGCGCTCCCGCGCGGCGGATTCCAGATGCTGCACGAGGTGGGGCCGATGCATCTCGAGGTCGGGCCCGAGCTCGGCGCGCACCTCGACGACGTCCGGCGCTGGGGACGTTAGTGGCTAGTGCGCGGGTGCGCGAGTGCGCGGGTGCGCGGGTGTGCGACTACAACGGCCTCGGGAGGCAGACGCTTCCCGAGGCCGTTGCGCACAGCGCATCGCGCATCGCGCATGGCGCACCCGCGCACCCGCGCATCAATACCCCGCTCCCAGCAGCAGCGCGTTCAACACCATCCGGTCGAGCGCGCGCCACCAGCCGCGGAACATCGGCTCGTTGGTGAAGAGCACGACGTGGCCGCCGCCGAGCGGCTCGTGGATGAGCAACGAGGTGCCGCGGAGGAGGCGCTCGGTGTTGCCGGGCCAGGTGAAGCCGGCGCGCACGAAGGAGCCGGTCGATGGGAAGACGGCGACGTTCTCCCCCTCCCGCGAAGGCCGGAAGAAGTCGTCGCCCTCGACCAGCACGGTGAGCCGCGGCGCCTCGTAGCCGGCGGTGAGCCAGTGCGTCCGATCGAGCAGCACGTCGGCGTGGATGCCCGGCACCGACTCGGGGGTGTCCGCGCTCGCCGACGTGCTGCGATAGGGGATGAGCTCCTCCGCCATGCGATCGCTCGGCTCGGCCGGTGCGCGGCGCGGCGTGGCAGCGGGCGCGCCCGGTCGCGCGGCGGCGGTGTCCGGGCGGTCGGCGCGTGATTCCGGATCGCTCGAGACGCGGCGCGCGGTCGTGAGTCCGACGCTCTCCTCCGCCGCCCACGCCGTGGCCGTGCCCATGGTGACGAGCGTGCCGCCGGCGCGCACCCACGTCTTCAGCCGCTCCACCGACTCCTTCGAGATGCGTGACGAGTACCGGCCCGATGGAACGAGGATGGCCGTGAAGCGCGACAGATCGCGGTCGAGCTGCCCGGTGCCGATCGGGGTGAAGCGCACGCCGTACCGGCGCTCGAGCGAGTACCACACGGCGCCGTAGGACGTCTGGGCCGTGCTGTCGTCGGCGATCACGGCGATGTTCGGCGTCGGAATGTCGACGATCGACTCCGAGCCGATGCCATACTGCCCCGTCCCCGCCTGCGCGGTGTTCACGCCAGTCACTTCGACGCCGCTCTCGCGCGCCAGCGCGTCGAGTCGGGCGCCGAGGGTGGAGTCGTTGCGCGCGACGCGCACGACGTAGGTGCCGCGCGGCCAGCGGCGACCGCCCGCCTCGATCGGCTGTGACGCGACGGCCACGCGGAAGCCCTCGGCGAGCAGGTGATACGCGAGCCGGGGCGCGCCGTTGCGTTCGGGGCCGAAGAGGTACGCCGACGTCGCGCCGCGGCCCGCGACGATCCCGCCGCCGACGTCGACCGCGAGCAGCTCGCCGCCCACGCGCCGCGGCTGGCGCTGCGCCTGCGGCAGCGCCGGCTCCTCGGCGGGAAGGGAGAGCAGCTCACCCGAGACCGGGCTCGTGTCGTCCGTCCAGTACGCGTCGGCGCCGAAGGCGACCGGGAGCGACCACGCGGTGATGTCGTAGAACTCGTAGTCCTCGCCGTCGGCGCGCCGGCCGCGGCGCTGGTTGCGCTGGAACTTCGCGATCTGCGCCTGGGCGAACGCGGGGTCGAGCTCGTGCGTCGGCTCGAGGATCGCCCGCGCCACCTTGCCCTGCGGCTGCGCGAGATCGACGAGGTACGCGCCGGCGTCGAAGCGGCGGGTGGCGACCGCGTCGTCGGCGTAGGCTCGCGCGCGAGCGGCCGAGAAGGACGCGCTCGCGCGTCGCACCTCGATCCCGGAGCGCAGCAGCGCGCTCACGAGCTCCGCGGCGCGGCCCGGATCGCGCGCCGGCGCGATGATCACCCGGCGCAGCCGGCCAGCGCCGCCGTCGGCGACGGCGCGCCGGCGGAACGCGAGGAAGTCGCGCACGCGCTCGGTCGAGCGCGACGCCGTGGCTTCGATCGTCGCCAGTGACGCCACGAAGTGCTTGGCGATGCCGTCGCGCAGCGAGAGCAGCGTGCCGTCGGGCCGGCGCCAGAGCACACCGCGGTGGCCGCCCCCGTCGGTCTCGAACGTCATCCCGATCGCGCCGGTGAGCGACGGCCACGTGTCGTAGTACCCCGGGTAGTACAGGTCGTACACGTCGCGCGAGTAGTACATCCAGCCGTAGCGGTCGAACGCGGCGGCGTTGGCGCGGCCGAACAGCTCGAGCCACTTGCCCGCGTCGCCCACGATGTTCGCGTTCACGGGACGCGCCGCCGGCGGAAAGAAATAGGTGGAGACGTGCCCGTGCAGATCCGCCGCGACCATCGGATGCCACCGCAGCATCATCCGCACGATCCCCTGGACCTCGCGCTGCGTCGAGGCGATGAGATCGCGGTTCATGTCGAAGCGGTA
>DASTSX010000111.1:0-5967 GCA_035760455.1 Gemmatimonadaceae bacterium
ACGGGCATGACGTCGTACCTCGACGTCGAGACGCTCTTCCCACGGCTCGGCCTGCCGATGCGGCTCGAGGCCTAAGCCGAGCGCGAGCAGCGACTTACGGTCCCGGCGACAATTCCTTCGCCGGGACCGATGAGTTTTCGGGGCACCGCCGGTCTAAGACTGTGAAGAGCGATGAGCGATGAGCAATGAGCAATGAGCAATGAGCGATGAGCTATGAGCTATGAGCCCTTAGCTCAAAGCTCAAAGCTCAAAGCTCAAAGCTCACAGCTCACAGCTCACAGCTCACAGCTCACAGCTCACAGCTCAAACCCCAAACTCTCACCCTCCACACATCCCAATGTCCACCACCGAAGCTCCCGCCCCCAGGCTCACCAACGTCGGCACGAGGCCGGCCAGGCCGCGCAAGCTGTTCGTCAACATCCCGGTGAACGACCTCCAGCGCTCGATCGACTTCTTCGAGGCGCTCGGCTTCACCTTCAACGCGCAGTTCACCGACGCGACGGCCACGGCGATGCTCGTCGGCGAGGACGCGTACTTCATGCTGCTCACGAAGGAGAAGTTCGAGAGCTTCGCCAAGCGACCGCTCGGCGACCCGGAGAAGGCGACGGGCGCGCTCTACGCGCTGGGCGTCGAGAGCCGAGCCGCGGTGGACGAGATGGTGAACGCGGCCATCGCGAACGGCGGCTCCCCCGCGCTCGACCCGCAGGACCACGGCTTCATGTACGGCTGGAGCTTCTACGATCCCGACGGGCACCACTGGGAGGTGTTCTGGATGGATCCGAGCGTGCCAGTTCAGTGAAGTGTGCAGCCTAGTCGTTCATCGGTTGACGGCTTTTCCGTAGACGGCCGACCTCGGGAAGCACCTGCGTCCCGAGGCCGGCCGACAACCGAGAAACCGTGAACCGAGGAACAGCAGAACCAACCCCAACTCCGTCTCTACGCATGCCCACCCAACGCCTCACCCCCTGCCTCTGGTTCGACAAGGAGGCCGAGGACGCCGCGACCTACTACGTCGGCATCTTCGAGAACTCGCGCATCACATCGATCACGCGTTATCCGAGTGCGGGGCAGGAGATCCACGGCCAGCCCGCCGGCTCGGTGATGGTCGCCGCCTTCGAGCTCGACGGGCACTCGTTCACCGCCCTCAACGGCGGGCCCCACTTCAAGTTCAACGAGGCTGTCTCCTTCCAGGTGAACTGCAAATCGCAGGAGGAGATCGACTACTACTGGGAGAAACTCGGCGCCGGCGGCGATCCGAAGGCGCAGCAGTGCGGCTGGCTCAAGGACAGGTACGGACTCTCGTGGCAGGTCGTGCCCGAGGGGATGGAGGCCATGATGAAGGACTCCGAGTCGCCCGGCGCGCAGCGCGCGATGTCGGCGATGCTCCAGATGAAGAAGATCGACATGAACGAGATCCAGCGGGCCTACGACGGACGCTGAGACGGCCGGCGGCACAGCGCCGCCGGCGTGCATGGACGGGGCGCTCCGCGGGGGCGAGATTGCGACGACGATCTCGCCCTCGTGCCGTTCACGCGCTTCGCTTCCCGCGCCCGCATGCCCGACATCCTCCTTCGACCCTGGCCCTGGTACGTCGCCGGTCCGCTGATCGGGCTGTTCGCGCCGCTGCTCCTCTGGCTCGGGAACCGACTCTTCGGCGTCTCCAGCAACCTCCGCCATCTCTGCGCGGTGATCGCGCCGCGAGGCATCCCGTACCTCTCGTACGATTGGCGGCGTGACGGCAGCTGGAACCTCACCTTCGTCGCGGGGATCGTGATCGGCGGCCTGCTCGCCGGCGTCGTCTTCCGCAATCCCGAGCCCGTCGCCATCGCCGACTCGACGCGCGCCGCGCTCGCGTCGCTCGGCATCCGCGACCTCGGCGGGCTCGTGCCGCGCGAGCTGTTCGCGTGGGCGAGCCTCGCCACCGTGCGCGGGTGGATCGTGATCGTCGGCGGCGGCTTCCTCGTCGGGTTCGGCACCGCGTACGCGGGCGGCTGCACCTCGGGCCATGGCATCAGCGGCGTGGCCAACCTCGAGGCGCCGTCGTTCATCGCGCTCGCCGGCTTCTTCGCCGGCGGACTGCTCGGCACCTTCCTGCTGCTCCCACTCGTGCTCGGGCTGCGCTGATGCCGACCTCCGCCGAGCTGCGCGACGCCGAGCGCGCCGAGTCCACCTACGAGTGGGATGCCGCGCCCGGCAGCGATCCGCGCGCGCCTGGCCTGTGGATCTACCTCCTCGTCGGCGCGCTGTTCGGCGTCGTGTTGACCAAGGGCGAGGCGATCTCCTGGTTCCGCATCCAGGAGATGTTCCGGTTCCAGGGCTTCCACATGTTCGGGATCTTCGCCACGGCGCTTCCAACGGCGATCGTCGGCGTGCAGCTCCTCAAGCGGCGCTGGCGGCGCACGCTCGGCGGCGACGCGATCGTCGTCCCGCCGAAGCACCTCGGCTCCGGCGTGCGCTATGGTGCGGGCGGCACCATCTTCGGCCTCGGCTGGGCGCTGACCGGCGCCTGTCCGGGCCCGCTGTTCGCCCTGCTCGGCGCCGGCGTGACGACGATGGCCGTCGCGATCGCGAGCGCGATGCTCGGCACGTGGACCTACGGACGTGTGCGCACCCGCCTGCCGCACTGATCCTCCTCACCAACGCACATCCATGCCCGAACAGGTCTGGTCCGACGTCGACGACTTCTTCACGCAGCATCTCCATCCGGCCGACGACGCATTGGACGCCGCGACGGAGAGCAGCGTCGCCGAGGGGCTGCCGCCGATCGCGGTGACGCCGCCGCAGGGGAAGCTGCTCCACCTGCTCGCGCGCGCCTGCAACGCGCGGCGCATCCTCGAGATCGGCACGCTCGGAGCCTACAGCACCATCTGGATGGCGCGAGCGCTCGCACCGGGCGGACGGCTCATCACGCTGGAGATCGATCCGCACCACGCGGACGTGGCGCGTCGGAACCTCGACCGAGCAGGGCTGAGCGATCGCGTGGAGGTGCGCATCGGTCGCGCCGCGGACCTGCTCGACGCGATGACCGGCGTCGTCGAGCCGTTCGACTTCGTGTTCATCGACGCCGACAAGGCGAGCAGCGACGTCTATCTGAAGGCGACGCTCGCGCTGTCGCATCCGGGCACGGTGATCGTCGTGGACAACGTCGTGCGCGACGGCAAGATCGCCGACGCGTCGAGCGACGACGCCGACATCCAGGGCATCCGCCGCATGACCGAGTGGCTCGGCACGCAGCCTCACGTCTCCGCGACGGCGATCCAGACGGTGGGCGGGAAGAGCTACGACGGGTTTCTGCTGGCGATCGTGGGGGACGGTGAATCGGTGAGTCGGTGAATCGGTGAGTCGGAAACGGCCTCGGGAAGCAGGAGCCTCCCGAGGCCGTCGTCGTTTCGCACTAGCGCACCCGCGCACCCGCGCACCCGCGCACCCGCGCAGCAATGCACTCACGGCCTCTCGAACCGAAGCCCGTCCATCGTCACCAGATTGTTGAACTGCCCGATCCCCTGCACGGACGTCTTCAGCACGACGTAGAGCGCGCGCTCGCCACTCGCCGAGATCGGCACCGACTGCGTGAACCACCGCTGCCGATCGGCGGGGCGGACTTCCGTCGTACCGAGCAGCGCGCCCGAGGGACCGCCGTCGCGTAGCTCCAGCGTGAAGGGATACTGCGCCGGCGAGCGGAGCTCCACGGTCACCCGAGAGACGCCGGTGAGGTCGAGGGTGCCCAGGAACAGGTGCGCCGTGTCGCCGTACACCGTGGCCAGCAGGTGCGACGTGCTGTCCATGCCACGCCCGGTTCCGGGTCCGATGTTCCGGAGCGAGACCGCGCTCGCCGCCGGCACGCGCGAAGCACGGAGCACCACCACCGCCGTGTCGGCGAGCGAGCGCACGCCGTTGCGCGGCTGGTCGGCGTAGACCGCCGTCAACCGGTACGCGCCGCCGGGTGACGCGGTGTGCTGCGCGAGCGGCGCTCGGCCACGCGGCGCCAGCCTGGCCGAGGCGAGCGAGAGGATGTACGCGGCCATCGCGCGCCGATCCTCCTCGCTCAGCGACGGGTGCGGGGGCATGACGCGGTCGCCCCACACGCCGGTGCCGCCGGTGGCGATCTTCGTGACCAGATGGCGCATCGCGTCGGCGCGCCCCTGATAGCGCTGCGCCACGCTCACGTACGACGGGCCGAGCGACGCCTGATCGACGCCGTGGCAGGCGAGGCAGTCGCTGCGCCGCATGCGCGTCAGGCCGTCGGGCTCCGCCGCCTGATGCCCGGTAGACGCCGCGGCCCCGGCCGGCCCGTACGCGATCGATACGTTCACGCGGCTCGCGTCGATTCCTCGGCCGAGCGCGCCGTCCTCGGCGTCGGTCACGCGTACGGCGTAGTCGACGCCCGTGGCGTCGTCCCAGTAGAACGAGCGGTTGCCCGTCACGTCCATCGCCACCTCCGGCGGCGCGTTGCCGACGAGGATCTCGGTGGACGCCTCGCTTACGGCGCCGGCGCGGTCGCGCACGACCAGCCGCACGCGCTTGGTGCCTGGCGTCGCGAAGGTGTGCGACACGCGGGCGCCCTCACGCTCGCCGGCGTCGGGAATCGACCAGGTGAAGTAGACCGAGTCGCGCGGGTCGCGGTCGACGCTCGAGTCGGCGGAGAGCTCGACGGTGAGCGGCGCGGCGCCCACCGTGCGCGACGCGACCAGCCGCGCCACCGGCGGCCGGTTGCCCGGGTGATACGTGATGCGGCTCAGCCGCGCGTTCGGGTTCTTCGCGTTCCAGTACGTGCCGTACTCGAGCACGTAGAGCGAGCCGTCGGCGCCAAGCTCGACGTCGATCGGATGATCGAACGTGAGGTGCGCGAGGAACGGCTCCATCCGGACGAAGTCGCCCGTCGGCGAGAGCGTCGTGGCCATCATCCAGCCACGCATCCACTCGTAGTGGATCAGCTTCCTGTCGTAGTACGCGGGCAGGCGTACCGCCGAGTTCTCGTGATCGCCGTAGTGATAGACCGGGCCCGCCATCGCCGTGCGGCTCCCTTCGCCGACGAGCGGGAACCGCTCGCTGCGCTCGTACGGGTACCAGATCAGCGCCGGCTGCGGCGGTGGGAGGATCCGTGCGCCCGTGTTGTTCGGCGAGGTGTTCTCCGGGCGCTTCGGGTCGAAGAAGTCGAACAGCTGCTTCGTCGTGAAGTTGTAGTTGCGGAACGGCCGGTTGTCGCCGATGAACATCGGCCAGCCGAAGTTGCCGGGCCGCTTCGCCTGGTTGACTTCGTCGTAGCCCTTCGATCCGAACTCGGAATCGGTGCGCGCGTCGGGGCCGACCTCGCCCCAGTACAGCCAGCCCGTGTGCTGGTCGACGCTGATGCGATACGGGTTGCGGTTCCCCATCACGTAGATCTCGGGACGCCCGTCCTTCGGATCGGCGAACAGGTTCCCCGCGGGGATGGCGTACGTCCCGTTGGCGAGCGGGCGGATGCGGAGGATCTTGCCGCGCAGGTCCTGCGTGTTCCCGGAAGAGCGCAGCGCGTCGGCGAGGAACTTCCCCGGGGTCGGGTCGATCGGCGCGTAGTCGCCCGCCGTGAACGGGTTGGAGTTGTCGCCGTACGACACGAACAGCTCGCCCTGGCGATTGAAGGCGAGCGAGCCGCCGGTGTGGCAGCACCCGCGGTCGATCTTCACCTCGAGCAGCACGCGCTCGTCTCGCAGCGAGTCCCCGTCGAGGGTGAACCGGGCGAGCCGGTGCGTGAAGCCGACCGTTCGGTTCAGGTAGATCCACCCGTTCCGCAGGAAGCTCGGATCGAGCGCGACGCCGATCAGCCCGTTCTCGTTCTCGTCGTTGACGGGAAACCTGGCGAGCTGCCGCTGCGTGCGCGTGCGCGGGTCGTACACCGAGAACGTGCCATGACGCTCGGTGATGAACACGCGGCCGTCGCGCGCGACGGCGATCTCGGTCGGCTCGTCGAACACGCCCGCGCGCAGG
>DASTSX010000112.1:0-5199 GCA_035760455.1 Gemmatimonadaceae bacterium
CGCCGTCGGCGGCAGATAGCGTCCGCCGCGGATGACGACCGGGTCGAGGAAGTGTTCGTGGAGATGATCGACGTACTCGATGATGCGGTTCTCCATCGATCCGCTGACACAGAGGAAGTCGAACATCGAGAGGTGCTGCACGTACTCGCAGAGCCCGACGCCGCCGGCGTGCGGGCACACCGGGATCCCGAACTTCGCCGCGAGCAGCAGCACGGCGATCACCTCGTTCACGCCGCCGAGGCGGCACGCGTCGATCTGGCAGAACGCGATCGCGTCCGCCTGCATCAGCTGCTTGAACACGACCCGGTTCTGGCAGTGCTCCCCGGTCGCGACGCCGATCGGCGCCACGGCGCGCGCGATTGCCGCGTGGCCGAGCACGTCGTCGGGGCTCGTCGGCTCCTCGATCCACCAGGGATCGAATCGCGCCAGCTCGCGCATGCTCGCGATCGCCTCGCCCACGTCCCACACCTGATTGGCGTCCACCATGAGCTTCCGCTCGGGGCCGATCTCCGATCGGATGAGGGCCGCGCGGCGCACGTCGTCGGCGAGGTCGCGACCGACCTTGATCTTGAAGTGCGACCACCCTTCGGCCATCCCCTCGCGACAGAGACGACGGATCTTCTCGTCGGAGTAGCCGAGCCACCCGGCCGACGTGGTGTACGCCGGGTAGCCGTCGGCGAGCAGCTCACGCTCGCGCCGCGCGCGCGACGGCGCCTGCCGGGTGAGCAGCTCGACCGCCTGCGCCGGAGTGATCGCGTCGGTGATGTACCGGAAGTCCACGCAGCGCACGATCTCCTCGGGAGACATGTCGGCGAGCAGCTTCCACAGGGGCTTGCCTTCGGCCTTCGCCCAGAGATCCCAGACGGCGTTCACGACGGCGGCCGTCGCGAGATGGATCACCCCCTTCTCCGGTCCCACCCAGCGGAGCTGGCTGTCGCCGACGATGCGGCGCCAGAACGCGCCCATGTCGCTCGCGATCTCGTCGAGCGTGAGGCCTCGCACCAGCGGCGCGAGCGCTCGCGCAGCCGCGACGCACAGCTCGTTGCCACGGCCGATCGTGAACGTCAGCCCGTGCCCCTGCAGGCCATCCGGCGCATCGGTGTGCAGGATGACGTACGCGGCCGAGTAGTCCGGGTCGGCGTTCATCGCGTCCGACCCGTCGAGTCCGCGCGACGTCGGGAAGCGCACGTCGCGCACCTCCACGCGCGTGATCGTCGGCGACGGACGACCGCTCACGCGTACGCCCGCAATCGCTGGCGCGACGAGCCGAGCCCGTCGATCCCGAGCTCGACGACGTCGCCCGGCTGGAGGAAGCGCACCGGCTGGTGTCCCATCGCCACCCCCGCGGGCGTGCCGGTCGAGATCACGTCGCCGGGCAGCAGCGTCATGAACTGGCTGATGTAGCTCACGAGCATCGGCACGCCGAAGACCAGGTCGCGCGTCGAGCCGTTCTGCTTCCGCTCGCCGTTGACGGTGAGCCAGAGCGCGAGATCGTGCACGTCGCCGATCTCGTCGGGAGTCGCGAGGAACGGACCGAGGGGGGCGAAGGTGTCGCAACTCTTGCCCTTCACCCACTGGCCGCCGCGCTCGAGCTGGAAGACGCGCTCGGAATAGTCGTTGTGCAGCACGTAGCCGGCGATGTGCTTCGGCGCCTCGGCCTCCGACACGTAGCTCGCGCGCCGGCCGATCACCACCGCGAGCTCCACTTCCCAGTCGGTCTTCGTGCTCCCCTTCGGGATGATCACGTCGTCGTTCGGGCCGACGAGGGCGGTCGTCGCCTTGAAGAAGATGACCGGCTCGGCGGGGACGGCCATCCCCGATTCCTTCGCGTGGTCGCGATAGTTCAGGCCCACGCAGATGATCTTGCTCGGCCGCTGGATCGGTGGACCGAGTCGCACCTCGTCGCCGACGACCGGCGCGCGCGCGCCCTCGCCGGTGACCCAGCGCGCCAGACGGTCGATCCCGTTGCCGCCGAAGAAGCGCTCGCCGTAGTCCTCGCCGAAGCCGGAGGCGTCGATGCGACGGCCGTCGGGCAGCAGCACGCCGGGACGCTCATCGCCCGCGGGTCCGAACCGAATCAGTTTCATCGTTCACATCTTGAGGGTGAGGAAGCCGCCGTCGATCGGATAGTTGCTGCCCGTGATGAACGACGCGGCGTCGGAACAGAGGAACAGCGCGAGCTCGGCGATCTCGCTCGGCTTGCCCATGCGGCCGATCGGCTGGGTCTTCGCGAGCTGGTCGAACACTTCGGCCTCGCGCCCGGGATAGTTGCGGGCGAGGAAGCCGTCGACGAACGGCGTGTGCACGCGAGCCGGCGAGATGCAGTTGCACCGGATCTTCTGATGGACATAGTCGCGCGCCACCGAGAGCGTCATCGTGAGCACCGCGCCCTTGCTCATCGAGTAGGCGAAGCGGTCGGCGATGCCGACCGTCGCCGCGACGGACGCGACGTTCAGGATCACGCCGCCACGCTCCTTCATGGCCGAGACGCCGAGCTTGAGGCAGTTGTAGACGCCCTTCACGTTCACCGCGTAGATGCGGTCGAGGTCCGCTTCCGTCGTCTGCTCGACGGTGCCGACGTGCGCGACGCCGGCGCTGTTGACCAGGATGTCCAGCGCCCCGAAGCGTTCGCGGACCTCCCCGAAAGCGCGCGTCACCTCGTCCTGGTTCGAGACGTCACAGGGCACATGCACCGCCTCGCCGTTCGCGTCGGCGATGGCGCCCACCGTCGCGTCGGCCGACGCGAGATCGAGGATGGCCACGCGCGCGCCGCGGACGCCGAACAGGGTGGCGATCGCCTGGCCGATCCCCGAGCCGCCACCGGTGACGATGGCCGTGCGCCCGGCGAACGATGCCGCGCCTTCGTCGTCAGCCATGGACCGGCACCGACAGCCCGTACACGCGCGCCGCGTTGTCCGCGAACAGCGCGCGCCGCTCCGACTCCGGCCACGTCGCCGTGAGGTCGTTCACGATCGACCGCCATCGCTCGGCCCCACCGCCGAGCGTGCTCACCGGCCAGTCCGAGCCGTAGAGGAGCCGCGACACCCCGAAGCACTCGCGCGCGCGACCGATCCAGCGCGCCAGGGCGGGCGCCGAGCGTTGCTCCTCGCGTGCCTCGGTGAGGAGACCGGAGATCTTGCACGCCACGCGGTCGTGTCGCGCGAGGTGCTCCAGCTCGCGCGCCCACGCGTCGAACGCGTCGTCGCGGATCGCCGGTTTGCCGCAGTGGTCGAGCACGAACGTCGTGTCCGGACACCGCTCGACGAGCGCCACCGTCTCGCCGAGCTGGTCGGCGGTGATGCAGAGATCGAACGCTCGGCCCACCGCACCGACGGCCTGCACGCCGCGCACGAACTCCGGTTGCAGCGCGAAACCGGGCGCCTGATGCTGGATGTTGTGCCGCACGCCGACGACGCGCGACGTCCGGCCGAGTCGCTCGAGCGCGGCGCCGCGTCGCGCCTCGTCGAGGAGATCGACGTACGCGACGATGCCGACGATGCGCGGCTCACCGTCGGCGAGCCGCTCGACCCACGCGACCTCGTCGGCGGCCTGCTCGGGGGCGCAGTTCGCCTCCACGAAGACGACCGCGTCCACCTCGCCGGAGGCGAGGGGCGCGAAGTCGCGCGGCCGGAACGGTTCGGCGAGCGCGGGCTCCGACGCGAGCCACGGATAGCGCAGCACCGCCGGATCCCAGAAATGCACGTGCGCGTCGATCACGGGGACGTCGCGCATCAGGCGCTCGCCGCCAACGCGGAGGCGGCGGAACGCTCCGCCCACGTCGCGCGGGCGCGGTCCAGCGCGACGGCGAGCACGATGATCACGCCGATGATGATCTCCTGGATGTAGTTCGGCCAACCCATCTGCTGACAGCCGTTGCGCAGGAACGCCATGATCAGCGCCCCGATGATCGATCCCGTGATGCTGCCCTCGCCGCCGCTCAGGCTGCCGCCGCCGATCACGACGGCGGCGATGATGTCGAGCTCGGCGCCGTTGGCCACCGTCGGGTCACCCTGTCGCAGCCGCGACATCTGCATTACCCCCGTCAGGCCGAACAGGCACCCGGCGATGCCGTAGATCGCGATCCGCAACCGCCCGGTGTCCACGCCGCACGCGCGCGCCGCCGCCTCGTTCGATCCGAGCGCGAACACCCGCCGCCCGAACACCGTCCGGTTGAGCACCAGCGCGGCGAGCGCCGCCAGCACGAGCGCGGTCCAGACGCCGATCGGCAGGATGAGCCACGACGGCTTCGGGAAGGTGACGAGCAGGTCGTTCACCCACGACGCCGGCACGTTCACCGTCTGCTCCCCCGCGAGCCACTTGGCGACCCCGCGCGCGATCCCGAGCATCCCGAGCGTCACGATGAAGGGCACGACCCGAAGCATCGTGATCATCGCGCCGTTGAACACGCCGATCAAGCCGCCGGTGGCGACGGCGGCGAGGAGCGCCAACGACGGCGGCCAGCCGGCGCCGATGCCGAGTGCCGTGATCACGCCCGTCAGGGCGATCGTCGCGCCAACCGACAGATCGATCCCACCGCTGACGATGATCATGGTCATGCCGATCGCGCCGATCGCCGTGATCACCGTCTGCGACAGCACGATCCGCAGGTTGAAGGCGGAGAGATACCGGCCTGGAGCGTCCGTCAGCAGCGAGAAGACGAGCACGATGGCGATGAGCCCGAGCGCGGGCCCGATCCGCACGATCCAGCGTCGAAGCACGGCGGACGCCGCGAGCGATCGCTCCGCGGCGAGCAGCGCCGGAGCGCCGGCCTGTTGAGAGCTGGACGACGGCACGATCGGGAAAGAGTGAGGGACGCCGCGCGTCACGCGCCTCGAGCGGCACGGACGCCGGTCGCGCACGCAGACGTGCGCCGGCGTGCAGATAATACTGTGGGGTATCCGCGGGCGCGACTGGGCCGCCGCCCGCTCAGTTCGGAGCGCGGACCGTGCTGTCGGCGACCGGCGCGACGGCGCTGTCCGCCGCAGGCTCCCGCGAGCCAGGCTGCTCCGACGCTGGCCAGGTCGCCACGGCGATGACGCCCGCCCCATGGCCCAGCCCCCAGCGCGTGGTGGCCTCGATGCCGCTGAGCTTGCGCACGGAGCTCACGTGCTGCGTGGAGATCTGCGAGAGCGTCTGCACCCCGCCCATCCTGGTGTTGTCCAGATAGACCCAGACCCGGCTCGGCGAGATGAAGCTGTC
>DASTSX010000113.1:0-2570 GCA_035760455.1 Gemmatimonadaceae bacterium
TCGGATCACGATTCACTAGGCACGCGCTGGCGCTCGCCGCCGTCGGTTCGCTCGCCGCGTGCGCACCACCGCGGATGGCGGCACTTCCCGGCGCCGCCGCGCCGGCGCGCCGCCTGCCGTCGCCTCCTCCGCCGACGGGACACCGGCGCGTGATCTTCCAGTGGGAGCTGAAGGATCAGGACATGACGGCGCGCGGCGACGGCGTCGCTCGCATCGCGTATCCCGACAGCGTCCGTCTGGACTTCTTTCTCGGCGGCGGCGCCTACGGCGGAGGGGCCGCCATCCTGATCGGCGACTCGCTCGCCGTGCCTGGTTCCGACATCGCCCGCCGCCTGGTGCCGCCGCGTGCGCTGCTCTGGGCGGCGCTCGGGCAGCTCGTGATTCCGGCCGAGCGCGACACGGTCGTCCGCGTGGATGGGTCGACGCTGCGCGCGGACGTGGGCTCCCCCGTCCACTGGCGCGTGACCTTCGTTGCCGATTCGCTCGTCCGCCTCGAGCGCGTCGACGGCGGGCGGCTGCGCGAGTGGGTCGAGCGCGGAGCCGGCCAGCGGGTCCAGTACCGCCACGAGACCTCCGGCCGCACGCTCACCCTCGTCCTCCAACGGTCCGATGCCGTCAATGCCTTCGATTCGTCGATCTGGCGTTTTTAGCCTGTTCGTCCTCCTCGCCTCTGTGGGCTGCGTCACCAAGTACGGCTTTGCCGGCGGCGGCCTGCCGTCGCACGTCCGGACGATGGCCATCCAGCCCTTCGACAACGAGACGCCGACCCCGGAGATCCAGCGCGAGCTGCTCGACGTCATGCGCCGCGACCTCCAGGGCCGCCTCGGAGTCCGGGACGCTCCCGAATCCCGGTCGGACGCGGTCGTGAAAGGGGTCATCCGGACCTACGACGCCGACGTTCCGGTGGCCTACAGCGCCAATCCGGCCCAGGCGGTGACCGCCCGGAGGCGGCTTCGTATCACTTTGGACGTCCAAATCGTCGATCTAACGACCAACAAGACCATCTGGGAGAAGCAGGGGCTCAGTGCGGAAGGGGAGTATGCGGAGCGAGATGAACCCAGCGGGCGCCGGGACGCGCTCCGGCGCATCGTGAACGACATCGTGGAGGGAGCGCAGTCGCAATGGTGAGATCCCGTTCGGGGAGCTCGTCGCTAGGCTGTCTCTTCGCCCTGCTGCTCGTGTCGGCGGCGGGGTACTTCGTCGTGAACGTGGGGGACGTCTATCTCCGCTACTTGAAGTACCGGGACGCGATGCGCCAGGAAGTCCGGTTCGCCGCGCACAACTCCGATCAGGCCATCCTGCGCCATCTCCGCGGCAAGGCGGATTCGCTCGGACTACCCGACGCTGCGGGCGAGGTCACCCTGCAGCGCTACGGCCGACACATCGAGATCGAGTCGGAGTACTACGAGCACATCGAGCTGCCGCTGTTCGTGCGTGAAGTGCGCTTCAATCCGCACGCCGAAGGCATCTTTTGACCGGCGCGGCCTCGCCGCGTGATCCCGCTGGCAAGATTCGCGACTGGTCGGCCGCGGAGCGCTGGAGAGCGTCGCAGCCGGGGCGCGTCGTCTTCACCAACGGCGTGTTCGATCTCCTCCACCCGGGTCACGTCGACGTGCTGCTCGGCGCGCGGCGTCACGGCGACGCGCTGATCGTCGGCGTCAACGGCGACGCCTCGGTCCGTCGACTGAAGGGGCCGACGCGGCCCGTGCGCGGCGAGATCGATCGCGCCTACGTGCTGGCGGCCCTCGAGGTGGTGGACTGCGTCGTGCTCTTCGAGCAGGACACACCGCTCGAGCTGATCGAGCGGCTGCGGCCGGACGTCCTCGTGAAAGGCGGCGACTACCGCGAGGAGACGATCGTCGGCGCGTCGCAGGTTCGTGCGTGGGGTGGTAGCGTTGTGGTGGTCCCACTGACTCCGGGACAGTCGACCACCAACATCATCCGCACACTCCGTGGCGAACCCTGACACTCCCATCCGCGTCGGCCGCACGGCCGACGCGCTCCGCGACATCGCTCTCGAGCGTGGCGCGGCGCCCAACGCCGAGGGCTCGTGCCTCGTCGCCTTTGGACGAACCCGCGTGCTCTGCGCCGTGTCGGTCGAGGAGGGCGTGCCCGGCTGGCGACGCGGTCGGGGAGAAGGATGGCTCACGGCGGAGTACGCGATGCTCCCCCGCGCGACGTCCACGCGCACGGCACGCGAGCGCGGGCAGATCGGAGGGCGCACGCAGGAGATCCAGCGTCTCATCGGCCGCAGCGTGCGCGCGATGCTCGACGATTTCTCGTGGGGCGAGTACACGCTCAAGGTCGACTGCGACGTCCTGCAGGCGGACGGCGGCACGCGCACGGCGGCGATCACGGGCGCGTGCGTCGCGCTCGTCGACGCATTCGACTGGATGGTGGCGAACGGAAAGCTCAAGCGCACACCCGTGCGGCGCCGCGTCGCGGGGGTGAGCGTCGGGGTCGTGCGCGGCGAGGCTCGCCTCGACCTCGACTATGCGGAGGACGTCGCCGCCGACGTCGACATGAACGTCGTGATGAGCAGCGAGGGGCGGTTCGTCGAAGTGCAGGGC
>DASTSX010000114.1:0-8581 GCA_035760455.1 Gemmatimonadaceae bacterium
AGGAGCAGCTGGTCGTCGAGCTGTATTCGAAGTAAGGGCGGCCTGACGGCCGCCGGTCGTCGGTTCTTCGGTAGATCAGTTTACGGCCGACCTCGGGCGGGCCAATGCGTCCCGAGGCCGGCCGTCGAACCGTAAACCGACAAGCTGACAGACTGCAGTTGCACTACCAGTAGGTCGGGGCCCCAACCCCTTTACGAGTCTGCCGCGCGTTGGGGGCGGGGCAGAGCGTTTCCGGTGCGTCCCTTCGCGGCCGCCGGAATGACCCGAGACTAGAGAGTTTTTCATGGCTTCCACGATCGATCTCCGAGGGCTCGTCCGTCCGCAGCTGGTCGAAGCGACCAAGCGCGAGGACAACCCGAACGTCGCCGAATTCCGCCTGCAGCCGCTCGAGCGCGGCTTCGGGCACACGCTGGGCAATGCGATGCGTCGCATGCTCCTGTCGTCGCTCCGTGGCGCGGCCGTCTGGGGCGTTCGCATCGACGGCGTCGTGCACGAGCACCAGACCATCCCCGGCGTCGTCGAGGACGTGCACCAGATCATCGGCAACCTCAAGACGCTGACGCTGACGCTCGCCGACGACGTCGAGAACGCCGTGCTGCACATCCAGAAGGACGGCGCGGGCGCCGTGACGGCGGGCGACGTGTCGTCGGTGTCGGGTGTGCGGATCGTCGATCCCTCGCACCACATCCTGACGCTGCACGACGACCGCGACCTCAACATCGAGCTCTACGTCAACAAGGGCCGCGGCTACATCGAGGCGGACCAGCACCCGCTCGATCGGGGCCTGCCGGTCGACCTCGTGCGCATCGACTCGATCTACAACCCGGTGCGCCGCGCGAACTTCTCGGTCGCCGAGACGCGCGTCGGCCAGCGCACCGACTACGACCGCCTGACGCTGACGGTCGAGACGAACGGCACGATCACGCCGGAGGAGGCGGTCAGCTACGCCGCCGCGCTGGCGCAGACGCACTTCCAGTACTTCGTGGAGTTCGGCTCCCACAGCTCCGCCCCGGTGGGCGGTGGGGCGGGCGAAGGCGCCGGCACGGATGGCGCTCGGATGCAGCAGCTGCTGAAGACGCCGATCGACGACCTCGAGCTTTCGGTCCGGTCGGTGAACTCGCTCAAGAACTCCAACATCCGTAGCCTGGGCGACCTGGTCCGCCAGACCGAGAGCCAGATCCTCCAGGTCAAGAATTTCGGGAAGAAGTCGCTCCAGGAGATCGCCGATCTCCTCGAGCGTGAAGGTTTGAACTTTGGGATGCGGTTCGAGGAGAACGGCGAAGGCGTCCGCGTGCTCGATTGGGGCACGCCGCCGAGCCAGGCTGCCGCCGCGGCGCCCGACGACGAAGAGGAGTAACACCCATGCGTCACCGGAAGGCTGGACGACAGCTCCGCCGCACGAGCGAGCAGAAGCTCGCGCTCCTGCGCAACCTCGCCACCTCGCTCATCGAGGCCGAGTCGATCGAGACCACCGAGGCGAAGGCGAAGGAGCTGCGGCCGTTCGTCGAGAAGCTCGTCACCAAGGCGCGCAGCGGCACGCTGCACGCGCGCCGGCTCGCCGGCCGCCACATCCAGAAGCGCGAGGCGGCCGACAAGCTCTTTCAGCAGATCGGGCCGCGGTTCGCCACGCGGAACGGCGGCTACACGCGCATCCTCAAGACCGGTCACCGCAAGGGTGACGGCGCCGAGATGGCGCGCATCGAGTTCTGTCAGGACTGAGACCATGGCCATTCAACGCAACCGCTGCTACCACTGCGACAAGGGCGTCGCCTTCGGCAACAACGTCTCGCATGCGAACAACCGCACGCGCCGGACGTGGAAGCCGAACCTGCAGGTCGTGCGCACGCTCGTGGACGGCAAGGTCACGAAGGTGAAGGTCTGCACGCGCTGCCTGAACGCGGGCAAGGTTCCTCGCGCTCCGCGCGGCGCGCAGGTGGCGTGACGGCGGGCGCAGCGCGCCGTCACGCGAGGGGAGCTTCCTTGTGGAGCTCCCTTTTTTGTGAGTGGGTTGGCTGGATAGGGGGCTCGTTGGTCGGTTTCCGGGTGAGTTGAATGGCCAATGCCACGAACCGCCGCGGAGCCCCACTGAGACATCTCCAGGCCGGTTCGTGGCCGATCGCGGTTCCACGCACCGAGCAACCGACCAACCAACTCCCCATCCAACTCACCAACTCACTCGGTTCCCAGCACTCGCCATGCCCACCGCGCTGATCACCGGCATCACCGGCCAGGACGGCTCCTACCTCGCCGAGCTGCTGCTGGCCAAGGGCTATCGCGTCGTCGGCGTGGTGCGCCGCAGCTCGACCACGCCGTACGAGCGGATCGCGCACCTCGTGGACCGACTGGAGCTCGTGTCGGCGGACCTGCTCGATCAGACGTCGCTCACCGACGCGGTCCACGACACCAAGCCGGACGAGATCTACAACCTCGCGGCGCAGAGCTTCGTGCAGACCTCCTGGAGCCAGCCCGTGCTCACCGGCGAGTTCACGGCGCTCGGCGTGACGCGCATTCTCGAGGCGATGAAGAAGGCGGCGCCCAAGGCGCGGTTCTACCAGGCCAGCTCGAGCGAGATGTTCGGCAAGGTCGTCGAGGTGCCGCAGCGCGAATCCACGCCGTTCTATCCGCGGAGTCCGTACGGCGTGGCGAAGGTGTACGGCCACTGGATCACACTGAACTACCGCGAGAGCTTCGGGCTCTACGCCGTGTCGGGGATCCTGTTCAATCACGAGAGCCCGCGTCGCGGGCTGGAGTTCGTGACGCGCAAGGTCACGGACGGCGCCGCGCGCTGCAAGCTGGGCATCTCGAAGACGCTCAAGCTCGGGACCCTCGAGGCGCGGCGCGACTGGGGCTTCGCCGGGGATTACGTGGACGCGATGTGGCGCATGCTCCAGCAGGACGAGCCCGACGACTACGTCGTCGCGACCGGGGAGACGTGGTCGGTGCGGCAGCTCTGCGAGGCGGCGTTCCAGGCGGTCGACCTGGACTACCGCGACTACGTGACGCACGACGCGCGGTTCGACCGCCCCGCCGAGGTCGATCTGCTCGTCGGCGACCCGTCGAAGGCGCGGGATCGGCTCGGGTGGGAGCCGACCGTGCGCTTCCATGCGCTCGTGCAGATGATGGTCGAGGCGGATCTCCAGCGGCACGCCGGCACGTCGTGACGCGCCGCGCGCTCGTCACGGGGGGACACGGCTTCGTCGCGCAGTGGGCGATCCGCGCGATGCTGGAGCGCGACTGGAGCGTCACTGCCGCCGGCATCGACGCGCCGGTGACGGGCGGCCCCCTGGACGCCGAGCATCGCGACGCCGTCACCTGGACGGCGCTGGACGTGACGCAGCAGGAGCAGGTCGCGACCGTGCTCGAGCGCGCGGCGCCCGACGTCGTGCTCCACCTCGCGGCGATCAGCCGCGTGCTCGACGCGCTTCGGGACCCCGGGCAGGCGTACGGCGTGAACGCGGTCGGTACCGTGCGGCTGCTGACCGAGGTGGGCCGGATGCGCCGCGCCGGCACGTGCGACCCGGTCGTACTGGTCGTGGGGTCGGCCGAGCAGTACGGGCGCCACGAGCCGTCCGCCATGCCGCTCGGGGAGGACGCGCCGCAGCGTCCGCTCACCGTCTACGCCGGCTCGAAGGCGGCACAGGAGGTGGCGGCGCTCCAGGCGCACCGGAGCGACGGCGTGCGCGTGGTCTGCACGCGCAGCTTCAGCCACTCCGGTCCCGGGCAGCCGGCGAACTTCGTGCTGCCGTCGCTCGTGTCCCGGGCGCTCGCGCTGCGCGCCAGCGGCGGCACCCTCGCGATGGGCAACGCCGACACGGTGCGCGATTTCCTGCACGTGTCCGATGTCGTGGACGCGTATCTCGCGTTGCTCGAGCTCGGCGCCGCGGGCGAGGCGTACAACGTCTGCAGCGGCGAGGGGATCAGCGTCCGCGCGCTCGCCGAATCGGTCTTGCAGCGCGTCGGTGTCTCTGCCGAGATTTCGACCGATCCAGCGCTGTCCCGGCCGGTCGACGTTCCGGTGCAGGTTGGCAGCAACGCCAAGCTCCGGCGCGCCACCGGGTGGGCTCCCCGACATACGCGAGAGGACATCATCGACGACCTGATTCATGCCGCGACGCGCTGACATCCATCGGATTCTCGTCATCGGCTCCGGCCCGATCGTCATCGGGCAGGCGGCCGAATTCGACTACTCCGGTACGCAGGCCACCAAGGCGCTGCGCGAGGAAGGGTTCGATGTGATCCTGATCAACTCCAACCCGGCGACGATCATGACCGATCCCGAGATCGCGGATCGGACCTACATCGAGCCGGTGACGGCGGAGTTCGTCGAGCTGATCATCGAGCGCGAGAAGCCCGACGCGCTGCTGCCGACGATGGGCGGCCAGACGGCGCTCAACGTCGCGATGGAGCTGTCGGAGCGCGGCGTGCTGGCGAAGCACGGCGTGGAGCTGATCGGTGCGTCCGCCCGGGCGATCGCGATCGCCGAGGATCGGAAGCAGTTCGGCGAGGCGATGGACCGGATCGGCCTGGGCGTCGCGAAGGGCGGGATCGCGAACACGTTCGACGAGGCGGTCGCGCTGCTCGAGACGACGGGATTCCCGGCGATCATCCGCCCGTCGTTCACCCTCGGCGGTACCGGGGGCGGCATCGCCTACAACCGCGACGAGTTCGAGGACATCGTCCGCCGCGGACTCTCCGAGTCGCCGACGAGCCAGATCCTCATCGAGCGCTCGCTGATCGGCTGGAAGGAGTTCGAGCTCGAGGTGATGCGCGACCGGTACGACAACGTCGTCATCGTCTGCTCGATCGAGAACCTCGATCCGATGGGGGTGCACACCGGCGACTCGATCACCGTGGCGCCGGCGATGACGCTCACCGACCGCGAGTACCAGACGATGCGCGACGCCGCGGTGGCGATCATTCGCGAGGTCGGCGTGGACGCGGGCGGGTGCAACATCCAGTTCGCGATCAACCCGCGCGACGGCGAGATGGTGGTGATCGAGATGAATCCGCGCGTGTCGCGCTCGTCGGCGCTGGCGTCCAAGGCGACCGGGTTCCCGATCGCGCGCATCGGCGCCAAGCTCGCCGTGGGCTACCGGCTCGACGAGATCCCGAACGACATCACCAAGACGACGCCGGCGTCGTTCGAGCCGGTGCTCGACTACGTCGTCGTGAAGGTCCCGCGCTTCGCGTTCGAGAAGTTCCCCGCCGCGAACAACATTCTCACGACGCAGATGAAGAGCGTCGGCGAGGCGATGTCGATCGGCCGGACGTTCAAGGAAGCGTTCCAGAAGGCGCTGCGCGCGCTGGAGACGGGCCGGCCGGGCTGGGCGGTCGCTGCGCGGCCGATCGACGACGGCCTCCGCGACGACTCGATCGAGTCGCTCCGCGGCGCCCTCCGGCAGCCGACGCCCGAGCGCATCTTCCAGGTCAAGCACGCGCTCGCGCGCGGCCTCTCGATCGACGAGGTGTACGAGCTGACGGCGATCGATCCCTGGTTCCTCTCGCAGCTGCAGGAGTTGCTCGACGCCGAGCGCGAGTTCGTCGCGTTCGACGACGTGGACGCGGCGGCGATGCGCCGCATGAAGCAGCTCGGGTTCTCCGACCGCCAGCTCGCCGACCTGCGCGGCTCGACCGAGCAGGAGCTTCGCGCCCGGCGGTGGGCGCTCGGCGTACGGCCCGCCTACAAGATGGTGGACACCTGCGCGGGGGAGTTCCCGTCGGCGACGCCCTACCTGTACGGCAGCTACGACGAGGAGAGCGAGGCGCCCCGCAGCGGGCGACAGTCGGTCGTCATCCTCGGCAGCGGGCCGAATCGCATCGGGCAGGGCGTCGAGTTCGACTATTGCTGCGTGCGCGCCGTGATGGCGCTGCGCCAGCAGGGGTACGAGACGATCATGATCAACTCGAATCCCGAGACCGTCTCGACCGACTTCGACACGTCGGACAAGTTGTACTTCGAGCCGCTGACGCTCGAGGATGTGCTGGAGGTCGTGGAGCGCGAGCAGCCGCTCGGCGTGATCGTGCAGCTCGGCGGCCAGACGCCGCTCAAGCTGACGCGCGGACTGGAGGCGGCGGGCGTCGCGATCCTGGGGACCTCGCCGGACTCGATCGACGCGGCGGAGGATCGCCGGCGCTTCGAGCAGATCGCGCGCGAGCTGGGGCTGACGCAGCCGCCGAGCGGCACCGCGACGCGCCTCGAGGAGGCGCTGGCGGCGGCCGAACGGATCGGCTATCCCGTGCTCGTGCGGCCGAGCTACGTGCTCGGCGGGCGCGCGATGCAGATCTGCTACGACGCGCCCTCCCTCGAGGGATTCTTCGCGACGGCGGCGCGCGCCTCCGAGGAGCGCCCGGTGCTGATCGACCACTTCCTCGAGGATGCGTTCGAGGTGGACGTCGACGCGATCTCGGACGGACAGCAGGTGGTGATCGGCGGGATCATGCAGCACATCGAGGACGCCGGCATCCACTCGGGCGACTCGGCCTGCGTGCTGCCGCCCTACAAGATCGGCGCGGCCGATCTGCAGACGATGCGGGAGCAGACGATCGCGATGGCGAAGGCGTTCAACGTCGTCGGCCTGATCAACGTGCAGTTCGCGATCAAGGGGGGCGTCGTCTACGTGCTCGAGGTGAACCCACGGGCGAGCCGTACGATCCCGTTCGTCTCCAAGGCGATCGGTGTTCCGCTCGCCTCGCACGCGGCGCGCGTGATGTGCGGGGAGACACTCGAGGCGATCGGCTTCACCGAGGAGGTCATGCCTCCTTTCGTGTCGGTCAAGGAGGCGGTGTTCCCGTTCAACAAGTTCAGCGGCACCGACCCCGTGCTCGGGCCGGAGATGAAGTCGACGGGCGAAGTGATGGGCATCTCCGACTCGTTCGGCAGCGCGTTCGCGAAGGCGCAGCTCGCGGCGTCGAACGGGCTGCCGCTCTCCGGGACGATCCTCATCACGGTGAACGACCACGACAAGGACACGGTGACGCCGATCGCGCGCCGATTCCACGAGATGGGGTTCCGCCTGTTCGCGACGCGAGGCACGGCGCAGTACCTGCGCGCCCGCGGCATCCCGGTCAGCTCGGTGTTCAAGGTGCACGAGGGGCGCCCCAACTGCCTCGACATGATCGTCAACGGCGACGTGGAGCTGCTCGTCAACACGCCGCTCGGCAAGCACGCGCAGTGGGACGACTACCGGCTGCGGCAGGCGGCGATCCGGCAGCGGATCGCCTACACGACGACGATGTCGGCCGCGAGCGCGGCGTCGGATGCGATCCTCTCGCTGCGGTCGCGACGCTCCGCCGTGCGCTCGCTCCAGGAGTGGCAGCAGGACATCCTCGACGCCGCGGCAGTCGAGGTGTGAGCATCCATCCGGAGGCGGTCGTGCACGAGTCGGCCTATGTGGACGACGGAGCCACCATCGGGGCCGGCACCAGGGTGTGGCACTTCTGTCACGTGCTGGGGGGCGCGGTGATCGGCGAGCGCTGCTCGCTGGGCCAGAACGTGGTCGTCATGAACGGCACCCGTGTCGGGAACAACGTCAAGGTCCAGAACAACGTGTCGATCTACGAGGGTGTCGAGCTGGAGGACGACGTGTTCTGCGGCCCGTCGATGGTGTTCACGAACGTGCTGAACCCACGCAGCCACGTCTCGCGGCGCAACGAGTATCGGCGTACCCTGGTGCGGCGCGGCGCGACGATCGGCGCCAACGCGACGATCGTGTGCGGCACGACGCTCGGTGAGTACGCGTTCGTCGGGGCCGGCGCGGTGGTGTCCGAGGACGTGGCCGACTATGCGCTCGTCGTCGGCGTGCCGGCGCGGCGGATCGGCTGGATGTGCCAGTGCGGCGAGCGGCTGCCGGACAGCGGTCGCGGCACCTGCGCCGCGTGCGGCTCGACGTACGAGCCGGCCGCGGACCGGATCCGCCGCACGAGCGGGCCGCGATGAGCGCGCCGGCGCGGGTCGGCGAGGGCCCGGTGCGCGTCGCGCTCGTCGGGTGCGGGCGCATCAGCCGCAACCACTTCGACGCCATCGCACGCGTCGAGGGGCTCGAGCTCGTCTCGGTCGCCGACGTCGATCTCGCGCGCGCCCAGGCCGTGGGCGCGGAGCAAGGGGTGCCGGCGTTCGGCGCGCTCGACGAGATGCTCGGCACCGTCGAGAGCGACCTGGTGGCGATCTGCACGCCCTCGGGGCTGCATCCGCCGCACGGTATGGTCGCGGCGCGGGCGGGCCGGCACGTCCTGACCGAGAAGCCGATGGCGATCTCGCTCTCGGGGGCGGACGATCTCGTGCAGGCCTGCGACGAATCGGGCGTCCACCTGTTCGTGGTGAAGCAGAACCGGCTCAACCCGGCCATCCAGCTCCTCCGCCGCGCGATCGACAAGGGCCGCTTCGGCCGCATCTACTCGGCCAACACGACGGTCCGCTGGACGCGCCCGCAGGAGTACTACGACGCCGAGCCGTGGCGCGGCACCTGGGAGTTCGACGGCGGCGCGCTCATGAACCAGGCGTCGCACTACGTGGATCTGATGCAGTGGCTGCTTGGTCCGCTCGATTCGGTGACGGCGGTTACCGCGACGCTGGCGCGCGGCA
>DASTSX010000115.1:0-9880 GCA_035760455.1 Gemmatimonadaceae bacterium
TCGGCGCCGTGCTGCTCTGGCGCTTTTTCATGGGCACCGGCGCCGGGGGATGTCACGTGCTCGTCGTCGCGATGGTGCGCGACCTCTTCACCGGCGTCGAGGCGCGCGTGCGCCAGTCGTACGTGAACCTCGCGGCGGGGATCGCGCCGATCATCGCGCCCACGCTCGGCGTCGCCGTCGCCACCGCGGGCGGATGGCGCGCCATCTACGGCGCGCTCGCCGCGGGCGGCGCGGTGCTGCTGCTCGTCGCCTCGCTGCGCCTCGGCGAGTCGCTCACCGTCCGGCCGCAGGGCGCATTCGAGGTCGGCCATGCGCTGCGCGGATACGCGCGCGTCCTGCGGCATCGCGTCGCCGTCGGCTACGCCCTCGTCATCGCGCTCAACTTCGGCTGCCTGTTCGCCTACGTGTCGGCCTCGTCGCTCGTGCTGATCGGGCTGCTCGGCGTGTCGCGGCGCGCGTACGGCGTGCTCTTCGCCGTGACCTCGCTCGGGCTCATGGCCGGCGCGCTCACCAACGCGCGGCTCAGCCGGCGCGGTGTTCCCCACGCGCGGCTCATCGCCTGGGGGCTCGCGTTGATCGTCGCCACGTCGCTGCTCCTGCTCGCGCTCACGCTCGCCGGCGCGATCCGGGTCTGGATCCTCGTGCCGCTCGTCGTGGTGGGGTTCGTCGGGCAAGGCATCGTCCGGCCGAACGCGGTGCAGGGCGCGCTCGAGCCGCTGCCGGAGATCGCCGGCGTCGCGAGTGCGGTGGTGAGCGCGCTGCAGATGGTCGTCGGCGCGATCGCGAGCGCCACCGTGGCCGCGTGGTTCGACGGCCGCTCGGCGTTCGCCATGACGGCGACGATGGCCGTCACGGCGGTGGTGTCGGCGACCGTCTACGCGACGATCGTCCGCCCGACCGAGCGCCCGGTGGGCGAGCGGCCGGCGGCGGCGCGTTAGCGCTGGGGCTTCGCCGACTTCTCCTGCTTCGCCTTCTGCTCGAGATCCATCGCCGCGATCTTGCGGCTCGCCTCGACGAGCAGCCGCTCGATCTCGCTCTGGTTCTCCTCGAGGGTCCGCTGCGCGAGCGACACCGCCTTGCCGGCGGTCTGGAGCGCCGCGCGCCGCACCTCGGGGTTCTTCGCCGTCTCCTCGACGACCTTCTGCACGCTCGTCGCGAGCACGGTCACCGCGCGGCCGAGCTCCACCAGCGCGGAATCCGTCGCCGCGTTGGTCTTCGGCGACGCCTTTGCCGAGCTCGTGTCGCGCAGCGCACCTCCCGCCGACTGCTGTGCCGAGAGCGGGACCGCGGCGAGCGACGCGAGCAGGACGCCCGCTACCATTGCGAACCGAGACGACATGAGAGCTCCTCGCGGCGCTCGGCGCCGCCTGCACGGGGTGAGACCTCTGCTACCCCTGGCAGCCGACGGATGATCCGTGGGACCGTTGTCGGGGGTCGCCTGATTGCTCGCCTCGCTGCGCCGGTCTAGCTTCGCGGCCTCGACCCTCACGCGCTCGCCGCGAGCCCTTCGAGACGGAGCATCACGTGCGTCCACGCCTCGCCGCCCTGTTCACGATCGTCCTCCTCGCCTCGCCCACATCGGCCGAGGCGATCCCGGCCTTCGCGCGGAAGTACCGCACCACCTGCGCGACCTGCCACGCGCCGGTGCCGCGACTCAACGCGTTCGGCGAGCGGTTCGCGGCGAACGGGTTCGTCCTCGCCGTCGGGGAGCCGCCGCAGGACACGATCGCCACGGGCGATCCGCTGCTCCTGCTCCAGCGAAACGTCCCCCTTGCCGTACGGCTCGACGCGTACGTCACCGCGCTGTCGCGCCGCGCCGCGGGGCAGGCCGTCGTCGATCAGCAGGTGCCGTGGGTGGTGAAGGTGCTCAGTGGGGGCCAGATAGCAGATAAGATCAGCTACTACATGTACTTCCTCGCGACCGAGCGCGGCGAGGTCGCCGGGCTCGAGGACGCGTACCTCCAGTTCACCGACGTCGGCAAGAGCGGCGTGAACCTCATCGTCGGACAGTTCCAGGTCTCCGACCCGATGTTCAAGCGCGAGCTGCGGTTGACCTACGAGGACTATCAGCCGTACCGCGTGCGCGTCGGCGAGACGCGCGCCGATCTCACCTACGACCGCGGCATCATGGCCAGCTGGTCGCCGCGCGACGGCACCGACGTCGTCTTCGAGGTGGTCAACGGACAAGGGCTGACGCAGGCGAACGACGCGCGACAGTACGACCCCGACGGCTTCAAGAACGTCGCGCTGCGGCTGTCGCAGGATGCGGGCCCGCTGCGCCTCGGCCTGTTCGGCTACTACGGCGAGGAGAAGGCGGACGGCACGCGCAGCCGCATCCGCGTGCTCGGCCCCGACGGCACCATCGCGCTCGGTACCAAGGGCGAGCTGAACGTGCAGCTCCTCCGGCGGTGGGACGACGATCCCTTCCTCGGCTCGTGCACACCGGCGACGCCCTGTCCCGGCGGCGCGACCGCGCCCTTCGCGACCACCGTGAGCTCGGCGATGGCCGAGGCGATCTTCTGGCCGCGCGGGCAGGGAGGTCGGTGGTGGGTGACGGGCCTCTGGAACTATGTAGACGCCGATGCGCCCGTCGTGTCGCTGCGGCTCGGCGAGCAGGGCGAGTCGCCGCCCTACCTGTCGCGGTACAACGCCGGCGGCGTCGGGCTGCACTACGTGCTGCGCCGCAACGTCCGACTGCTGGGCGAGACCAGCTGGGACTTCGAGCGCGAACAGGCGCGGCTCGTGTCGGGGGTCGTGCTGGCGTTCTGACGAGGAGACGAGTCCGTCCGGGCGCCGCGCTGGCCGCGTCGTCCGGGGGGCCGTATGCTCAGCATACCGCCGATCGCCGACGGGCACCTCCAGCCCTGTACGCCGATGACTCGCTCCCCCGCAGGACTCGCGCGGCGCGCGTGCTCGCGCCCCGTCGCGCTCGTCGTCCTCGCGAGCGCCGTGGTGCTCGCCTCGTCGTCACCGCTCGCCGCGCAGAGCGCCGCGGACTCCGCCCGGTTGGCGCGACTCCCGCTGCCGGGCCGCTCCGTCGTCGCGACTCGTGACGGGATCGTCGCGAGCGCGCAGCCGCTCGCGTCGATGGCCGGTGTCGCGATGCTCGAGCGCGGCGGCAACGCCGTGGACGCAGCGATCGCCGCCAACGCCGCGATCGGCCTCCTCGAGCCGCACAACGCCGGTGTCGGCGGCGACCTGTTCGCGCTCGTGTGGATCGCCAGGGAGCGGAAGCTCTACGCGCTCAATGCGAGCGGATGGGCGCCCAGAGCGATGACCGTCGAGTGGCTGGCGAGCCGCGGCGTGACGAAGCTGCCCGCCCATGGCGCTTACACCGTAACCGTGCCGGGCACGGTGGCGGGATGGGACGCGCTGCGCATCCGATTCGGTACGCTGCCCTTCCGCACGCTCTTCGCGCCCGCCATCCACCACGCCGAGCGGGGGTTCCCGATGCACGAGGTGGTGGCGAACGACTGGTCGACGTTCGCCGGGCAGCTCCCGCCGCATCCCGGCTGGCAGCGGCTCTACCTCGTCGCCGGCGAGCGGCCGCCGCGCGCGGGCGAGGTGTTCCGCAACCCCGAGCTCGCGCGCACGCTGCGCCGCATCGCCGCGGAGGGCAGCGCCGGCTTCTACACCGGTCCGACCGCGCGCGCCATCGTCGACCTGCTGCGCGCCGAGGGCGGCGTGATGTCGCTCGAGGATCTCTCGGACTTCCGCGCCGAGTGGGTCGAGCCGATCTCCACCGGCTATCGCGGGTGGACCGTGTACGAGGCGCCGCCACAAGGGCAGGGGATCGCCGCCCTCATGATGTTGAACCTCATGCAGCGCTTCCCGCTCCGCGAGTGGGGGTTCCACAGCACGCGCGCGCTCCACGCGATGATCGAGGCCAAGAAGCTCGCCTACGCCGACATGCTGCGGTACGTCGGCGACACGCGCTTCGCCTCGGTGCCCGTGGCACGCCTGCTCGATGGTGCGCACGCCGCCGCGCGGGCGAAGCTCATCGACTCGGCGCGTGCTCGATGCACCGTCGAGCCGTCCGTCTTCGACGGCCTCACCAATCGCGCGGCGAATGAGACGATCTACCTCGCCACGGCCGATCGGGAGGGCAACGTCGTCTCGCTGATCCAGAGCAACGCGGGCGGGTTCGGCGCCGCGCTCGTGCCGGCGGGCACGGGCTTCGTGCTCCACAACCGCGGCGTGCTCTTCACCCTCGAGCGCGATCATCCCAACACCCTCGCGCCGCGCAAGCGTCCGCTACACACCATCATCCCCGCCATGATGACGCGAGGCGACACCGTGATCGGCTTCGGCATCATCGGCGGCTGGAACCAGTCGCAGGCGCACGCGCAGTTCGTGTCCAACGTCGCCGACCACGACATGACCATCCAGCAGGCCCTCGAGGCGGGGCGCTTCGTGAAGCACACCTTCGCCGGGTGCGACGTCGAGCTCGAGACGCGCGTGCCGGCCGACGTGCGCGCGCAGCTCGGGGCACTCGGCCACCAGGTGCGCGAGTTCGGCCCGCGCACGGGGCGGTTCGGCTATGGGCAGGCGGTGATGGTGGTGGGCGGCGCGGCGGGCCTGAAGTTCGGTGCCAGCGATCCGCGCACGGACGGCGCGGCGATCCCGGAGGGGGCGCCGGCGACCCGGCCGCCCTCGCAGGGCAGGAGCACGCCATAGCGGACGGCGGGCTTGTCGGCACCCGGGAACCGGCGGCCATCTTCGCGCGGGCGGACACGGCCTCCGTCATGCACTGCCGGCAACCGCGTGAACGGTCGTCGTGCGCTTCTCACCTGGACTCACTCGCATGAGCACTCCCCGCTTCCGTCCATATCCGCCTCGTTCTCTCGTCGCGATCCTGATGACCGGCGCCGTTGCCATCGGTGCGCCGTCGAGCGCGTGGGCCCAGGCGCAATCGGGGGCTCCCACGCCGAGCACGGCACCCGCCGACTCGGCCTGGTGGCGCCACGTCACGCGGCTCGCGCACGACTCGATGCGCGGCCGTGAAGCGGGTACCCCCGAGCACCGCAAGGCCGCCGAGTACGTCGCGCGCGAGCTCGCGCGTGCGGGACTCCAGCCCGCCGGCGACTCGGGTCACGGCTTCCTCCAGCCGGTGCGACTGCTCGAGCGGCGCCTCGACGAGTCGGCGTCGCGTCTCGCCGTCGTGCGCGATGGACGTGAGGAAGCGATCGCCCTCGGCACGGACGCGGTTCTCTCCGCGCGCTTCGCTCCCACGCTGCGCGTCGACGCGCCGGTGGTGTTCGTCGGCTACGGGCTCCAGATCCCGTCGCACGGTCACGACGATCTCGCGGGGCTCGATCTCCGTGGCAAGGTGGTGGCCTACATCAACGCACCGCCACGGGGCATCCCAGCCTCGGTGATCGCCGATGCACGCTCGCGGTCGTGGGAGGCATTGCGCGCCGCCGGCGCGGTCGGAACGATCCTGTTCTACGGCGCCGTGCGGCGCGCCACCGAGGTGCCGTGGTCGCGTGTGACCGGTGGCCGGCTGACCTCGTCGATGATGCTCGCCGACACGACCCTCGACCCGCTCGGGGGACGGTCGCAGCTCAGCGCCGCCGTTCGCGCCGAGTTGGCCGAGCGATTCTTCGCCGGCTCGCCGCACCGCTTCGCCGACGTCGTCGCGCTCGCCGACAGCGGGCTGCCGATGCCGCGCTTCGGGCTTCCCGTCTCGGTCCGCGCCGTCACACAGACGACGATGCGCACCGCGGTGTCCGACAACGTCGCCGGCCTCCTGCCAGGGACAGATCCGGCATTGCGCGACGAGGTCGTCGTGCTCACGGCGCATCTCGACCACGAAGGGATCGCGCACCCCGTCGGCGGCGATTCGATCTACAACGGCGCGATGGACAATGCGTCCGGCACCGCGGCGCTGCTCGAGGTCGCGAGTGCGCTCGGGCGCGCCGCGCGAGAGGGGCGCGGGCCGCGGCGGTCCGTGGCGTTCGTCGCCGTCACCGCCGAGGAGAAGGGGTTGCTCGGCTCGCGCTACTACGCGCGCTATCCGACCGTCGGCGCGCGACGCGTCGTCGCGAACATCAATACCGACATGTTCCTCCCCATCATGCCGTTCAAGCGATTGATCGTCGGGGGCCTCGAGGAGTCGGATCTGGCGGACGACGTTCGCAAGGTCGGCAACGCGATGGGGATCGAGGTCATGGGCGATCCCGAGCCCGAGCGCAACTCCTTCGTGCGGAGCGATCAGTACAGCTTCATCCGGGCCGGCATCCCGGCACTGTCGCTCAAGCTGGGCTTCCTGCGCGACTCGCCCGAGCACGAGCTGGTCAGGCGCTGGCGTGTCGAGCGCTATCACGCGCCGAGCGACGACCTGACACAGCCGATCGACCATGCGGCGGCCAACCAGTTCGTCGAGCTGTACGCGCGGCTCGTGCGCGAGGTCGCGGACCGCCCGACGCGGCCGCGGTGGAACGCGGACAGTCCGTTCCGTCGCTATGCCGAGCCGCGGGCTGGCGCGACGCCGTAGCCGCGTCGCGCGCGCCGGCGCGGCGCCACCCGTTACACTCCCGCATGGACAACGTCACCCACTCGCTCGCCGGCCTGCTCCTCGCGGAGTCGGCGCTGCGGCTCCGCGCGCACCGGAGCGGCGTGGAGCCGTCGGCACGGTACCGCGTCGTGGCGGCGCTCTCGTCGATGGTCGCTGCCAACCTCCCCGACGCCGATCTGTTCTACACCGGCGTCGGCGCCGACCGGCTCGTGTACCTGCTGCACCATCGCGGCCACACCCACACCGTGCCGATCGCCGTCGTCGGCGCCGCGCTGCTGTGGGCGATCGCGTGGCTGATCTGGCGATGGCGAGCGCGCGCCGCGCCGCCGCGCGCGGACGCGACGTGGCTCTTCGGGCTGCTCCTCGTGAGCACGCTCAGTCACCTGGTGCTCGACTGGACGAACAGCTACGGCGTGCACCCGTTCTGGCCGTTCGACAACCGGTGGCGGTACGGCGACGCGGTGTTCATCGTCGAGCCGTGGTTCTGGGTGATCGCGGTGCCGACGCTGTTCCTCGCGAGCACCAGGCGCGTCGCGCGCGGCCTGCTCGCGCTCGTCCTCATGCTCGGCCTCGTGCTCGCGTGGCGTGTGCACCAGGTGACCACCGGCGCCGCGCTCGCGCTGACGGCCGGTGCCGTGGCGTCCGTCGTCATCGCACGCGCGCTGCCGCGGGGCACCCGCGCGGCGACCGCGGTCGCGGCGTGGGTCGCCCTCACGCTGATCATGGGCGCGGGATCCGCGCGGGCTCGCGCGACGGCATTGCGTGCGGTGCGCGACGCCGACCCCAGTGCCGAGGTGCTGGACGTCATCGTCACGCCGCTGCCGGCCAACCCGCTGTGCACCACGATCATCACGGTCGAGCGATCGGGACCCATCTATCGCGTCGCCACGGCGCGCATTCGCGGCACGGCGTCGCTCGGGCACGTCTCGCGGTGCGGCGCCCGCGACGGCACAGGGCCGATGTTCCGGGTCTCGCCGCGCACGTCCACGCGTACGGTCCAGTGGGACACGGAGTGGACGGCGCCGCACGCCGAGCTGACGGCGTTGGCGCGCGAGAGCTGTCCGGCCCTGGCGGCGCTCCGGTTCATGCGTGTGCCCGCCTGGCGCGCCCTCGACGACTCGACCCTGATGCTCGGGGACGTGCGCTACGGCGACGGCTCGGGGAGCGGCTTCGCGGACGTTCGCGTGCCGCGCCGCTCGACGGCCTGCCCCGACGCAGTACCGCCATGGACCCCGCCGCGCGCCGAGCTGCTGGGACTCTGAGATCGAACCTGGAGCGAGCAGCTCCGGCTCTTTCCGCTCAATGCGGTCGTTTCCGGGTTCGCGTCGTGCTGAACGCCTGTGTTCGATCCGCCTCGGCGAGCGCCAGCACCTCCGCCGGCGTGAGCCCGCGCGCGCGGAGCTCGCGCACGGAGAGCGCGTCGTGCCGCTTCGCGAGTCGGCGTCCGTCGGCGTCGCGCACCAGCGGGACGTGACACCACGCCGGCGGCGTCGCGCCGAGCGCGCGATACACGAGCAGTTGCCGCGCCGTGGACCGCAAGAGATCCTCGCCCCGCACCACCTCGGTGAGGCCCATCGCCGCGTCGTCGGCGACCACGGCGAGCTCGTACGCCGGCACGTCGTCCTTCCGCCATACCACGAAGTCGCCGAAGTCCGCGCCGGCCGTGTACGACTGCGCGCCACGAAGCGCGTCGGTGAAGCGCACGGTCTCGCCATGCGGCACCCGGAACCGCCACACCACGCCGGCCGGCGACTCGGCGTCGTGACCCGTTCCGGACGGCGGACGCAGCTCGGGCGGGAAGATCGGTTCCGCGTCGTCGTCGTCGTGCGGCGCGTGCGCGGCATCCCGGATCTCGCGGCGCGACACGGTGCACGGGTACACGTGCCCCCCATCGCGCAGCGCGCGCCAGGCGGCCTCGTACACGCCGCGCCGCCGCGTCTGGTAGAACGGTCCCTCGCTCCAGCGCACGCCGAGCCACGCGAGGTCGTCGATGACGCGCTCGGTCCACTCGGACCGGCAGCGCAGCGGGTCCAGATCCTCGATCCGCAGCACGAGCGCGCCACCCACCGACTCCGCGCGGCGCGCCGCGTAGACGAACGTGCGCGCGTGGCCGACGTGCAGGTCCCCCGTCGGCGTCGGGGCGATGCGGCCGCGATAGGGCGACCCGTCACTCACGGTTCATCTCGTCCTCGTTCACCGTCCGGGAGCACCTGCCGCCCGGGAAAGCTATCCGCCCGCGACCGCTCGCGATGCATTGGCTCGCCGCCGTGACATCCGCCCTGCGTACCGACATATTCGCACCACGCACCCCGGAGGTCCTCCATGATTCGCCGCATCCTCGTCGCCATCGCCGCCTCGCTCGCCGCCGCTCCGCTCGGCGCGCAGCAGCCGCGCTTCGAGACCACCACCATCGTCGACGGTGTATATCAGTTCCGCTGGCAGGGACACAACGCGTTCTTCGTGGTGACCGACGCCGGCGTCGTCGCCGTCGACCCGATCTCGCTCGAGGCGGCCGCCACGCTCGCGGCCGAGATCAAGCGCGTCGCGCCGGGGAAGCCGCTGCGCGCCATCGCCTACAGCCATCATCACGCCGATCACGCCAGCGGTGCCGCCGTACTGCGCCGTGCGTTCGGCGGCACCGCGCCGATCATCGCCCACGCCAACGCGCGCCCGCGTCTCCTGGCCCAGCCCGACACCGCGCTGCCGGCACCCGACGTCACCTTCGCCGACCAGCTCACGCTGCATGACGCCGCGCGTCCCATCGAGCTCCGGTTCCTCGGCCGGGCGCACAGCGACAACATGATCGTCGCGTACCTGCCGCAGCAGAAGGTCGTCTTCGCCGTCGACTTCGTGAGCAACGACCGCGTCGGCTACCGGGACCTCCCCGACTGGTTCTTTCCCGACCATTTCGACACGCTGCGGCGCCTGCAGGCGCTCGACTATCAGCGGATCGTCTTCGGCCACGGTGCGCCCGGCGACAAGTCCACGGTGGACCGACAGGTTCGCTATTACGACGATCTGCGCGCCGCCGTCTCGGCCGCGATCGCTCGCGGCGCGTCCGAGGAAGAAGCCGCACGCACCGTGCAGCTCCCCCAGTACCAGCAGTGGGGCAGCTACGCGGAGTGGTTTCCGCTGAACGTGCGCGGCGTCTACCGCGGGCTCAGCCCGGCGAAGCGCGCGCCCTGAGCCCGGAGCTCGCCCACCGCGAGTGGGACATCGGCACCGGCGTTCGGGGCTACGCGTGGGACGCGTCGCATCCGCGCGCCGTCGTGCTGATCCAACACGGCTTCGGCGAGTACGCGCAGCGCTACGTCGCGCGGTACGGCGAGCTCGTTCCACGCCTCCTCCGACTCGGCGTCAGCG
>DASTSX010000116.1:0-2094 GCA_035760455.1 Gemmatimonadaceae bacterium
CATCGCTCTGGTGTGGTGGCTCCGCCGGCGCAGGCGAGCCGACTGATGACCGACGCCGACGCGCGAGCGCGGCGCTTCCTGCTCCAGCGGTTCACCGACTACATCGCGCTCGAGCAGGGCCTGTCCGCACGCACGCAGGAGGCCTACCTCCGCGATCTCGAGCGCTTCGCCGAGTACGCCGACGTGAAGGGGGTTGCCGCCCCGCTCGACATCACGGCGCGCATCCTCCGCGAGTACGTCTACCACCTGAAGGATCTCGGCCTCTCTCCGGCAAGCATCCGGCGCAACGTGTCCGCCGTCCGCTCGTACTTCCGGTTCCTGCTCGGCGACGGCGTCATTGTGCGCGATCCCAGCGAGCGGCTCGAGACGCCGAAGCGGTGGCGCGAGCTCCCCGACGTGCTGTCGGTCGACGAGGTGCAGCGCCTCATCGCCGCGCCGACGCTCGACGACAACATGGTCTTCCGCGACCGGGCGCTGCTCGAGCTGGCCTACGGTGCCGGCCTCCGCGTGTCCGAATGGATCACCCTCGGCGTGCGCGACCTTCAGCTCGAGGAGGGCCTGGTGCGCGTGTTCGGCAAGGGCAGCAAGGAGCGGCTCGTGCCGATCGGACGATCGGCCATCGGCGCCGTCGCCATCTACCTTCGCGAGCAGCGGCCGAAGCTGGAGAAGGGGGAGGGAAAGGGCATCCTGTTCCTCAACGCCCGCGGGCGGCCGCTGACGCGCATGGGCGCATGGAAGATCCTCCGCGGCTACGTCGAGCGCGCGGGCATCACCAAGCACGTCTCGCCGCACACGCTCCGCCATTCCTTCGCGACCCACCTGCTCGAGGGGGGCGCCGACCTGCGCGCAGTCCAGGAGATGCTCGGCCACGTGGACATCGCCACGACCCAGATCTACACGCACGTCGACCGGGAGTACCTGCGGCAGGTCCACCGGAGTTATCATCCGAGGGGATGAATCCCGCGACTCGACCCGTCCGCATCCGCGTCCATGCTGCTCGTCATCGACAACTACGACTCGTTCACCTACAACCTCGTCCAGTATCTGGGCGAGCTGGGGGCGGACGTCCTCGTGCGTCGCAACGACGCGGTCACGGTGGAGGAGGTCGGTGAGCTCGCGCCCGACGGGATCGTGCTCTCGCCGGGTCCGTGTGCGCCCGCGCAGGCCGGCGTGACCGTGGAGGTCATCCGCGCCTGGGGCGCCACGACGCCGATCCTCGGGGTATGTCTCGGTCACCAGGCCATCGGCGAGGCCTACGGCGGCCGCGTGGTGCGCGCGTCGCGCGCCGTACACGGGAAGACGTCGCGCATCAATCACGACGGGTCGGATCTGTTCGCGGGGCTGCCGTCGCCCCTCCAGGTCGGGCGCTACCACTCGCTGACCGTGGAGCGCTCGTCGCTCCCCGAGTCGCTGCGCGTCGTGGCGACGGCGGAGCAGGACGAATCGGAGATTCACGCACTGCGCCACCGGACGCATCCCGTGTGGGGCGTCCAGTTTCATCCCGAGTCCGTCCTCACGCCCGACGGCAAGCAGCTGTTGCGCAACTTCCTCGACCTCGTCGCGCGGTGAGGCGCGCGCTGCTCGCCGCGCTCTTCGCGCCCGCCGTCCTGGGCGCGCAGGAGGTCGTGCTGCGCGAGCCGGGCCCCGAACGCGTCGCCTCCATCGTGCGGAACGTCGCAGCGCAGCCCCACGCGCTGCGCGCCGGAAGCGGCACCCTCGTGTTGCCGCGGGACAGCGTCGTGAGCACCAGCCTCCTCGTGCTGGGCCGGTCGACCTATCTCTCGAGCCGCGTCCAGGGCGATGTCGTGGTCGTCGGGGGGGACCTGTTCCTGCGCACCGGCTCCGAGGTGTCCGGTCGCGCCGTCGCGATCGGTGGCGCCGTGTATCGCACGTTTCTCGGCACGGTGGCCGGCGCCACCGAGAGCTATCGTGACGACAACTACGCGATCGCCGCGACCAGCCAGCGCTACGAGCTGACCTACCAGGGACGCCGGCGCGACCGCATTCCGCTCCTCCAGCTGGCCGGCGTGCAGGGGTTGCTCCTGCCGGCGTACGACCGCGTGGATGGCCTTTCACTGCCCGTCGGCGCGCTGG
>DASTSX010000117.1:0-2688 GCA_035760455.1 Gemmatimonadaceae bacterium
GCCGCCGCGGCGCCGGCGCCGCGGGCCGCGGTCGCCGAGCGCGACCCCTCGCCGGGAGCGCCGGGGCCCGAGGCGTGACCGACGCCGGCGCAGGCCGGACCAGTGCCCGCCACGAGCTGATCGCGCCGCCGAGCGCGCCGCGACTCGACCTCTGTGTCGCCACTGCGCTCGACGTGTCGCGCACCCAGGCGGCCACGCTCATCGCCAACGGCCACGTGCGCGTGGAGGGGCGGGCCGAGCGGGCGAGCTATCGACCGGCGGCGGGGGAGCGCATCGTCGTCGAGATCCCGCCGCCCGCCGGCCGCGAGGTGGCGGCGGAGTCGATCCCGCTGATGGTCGTCGTGGAGGACGACGACATCCTGGTGGTGGACAAGCCGGCCGGGATGGTGGTGCATCCGGCCCCGGGGAACTGGAGCGGAACGCTGGTGAACGCGCTCAAGGGCCGAGGCGGGCCACTGTCGGACCTCGCCGGCGAGGAGCGGGAAGGGATCGTCCACCGGCTCGACAAGGAGACCTCCGGACTCCTGCTCGTCGCGAAGACGGACCGAGCCCATCGCGTGCTGGGGGCGGCGATGAGCCGCCGCGAGATCGTCCGGCGGTATGCCGCGCTGTGCTGGGGTCACCTCGACGCCGACCGCGTGACGGTGGACAAGCCGATCGCGCGCGACCCGCGAGACCGAAAGCGCATGGCGATCGTCAGTACGGGACGGGCGGCACGGACGGACTTCGTGCGGCTCGCCCGCTTCGATTCGGTGGACCTGCTGCGCGCGCATCTGCACACCGGGCGCACGCATCAGATCCGGGTGCATCTCTCGTCACTGGGGCATCCCGTGGTGGGGGACGACACTTACGGCGGAGGGGGCGGGCGTCGTCTGGTTCCACTGCCCTCGAAGCGGCATTTCTTGCATGCGGCGTGGCTCCGCTTCCGGCATCCCGTCACGGGGACGCCGGTCGAGGTGCGATCGCCGCTCCCGCCGGAGCTGGTCCGGGCGCTCGCCGCGGTCGCGGGCGAGCCCGAGCAATCGTTCGTCGACACCGATCCGCTGGAGCACTTTGGCTTCTTCCGAGACGCTTCCTGAATCGCGAGCCACCGCGCGCACGCTGCTGTTCCGCGTGGCGGGGAAGGTGTACGGCTGCGACATCGACGCGGTGCGGGAGATCATTCCGTACCGGCGCGCCACGCGATTGCCTGGCGCGCCGCCGTTCGTCCAGGGGTTGATCAACCTGCGCGGGACGATCGTGACCGTCCTCGACCTGGGCACGCGCCTGGACCCGGCGCGTCCGCCGGTTCGGGACGGGTCGATCATCCTCGCCACCCACGGCGCGCGCGTCGTCGGCGTCGCGGTGGACGAGGTGATGGACGTGCAGGGCATCTCGGAGGAGCACGTCGAGGCCCACGGAGGCGCGCGCGACGCGCTGATCCGTGGCCTCGGGCATCTGGAGAGCGACGTCGTCGTTCTCATCGACATTCACACGTTGGTCACGCAGGTCCTGCTCTAGAGGGGGCAATCGAGTGAGTCATACGGTTCTCATCTGCGACGACGCGATCTTCATGCGCACGATGGTCGGCGACATCCTGCAACAGGCGGGATTCGAGATCGTCGGCGAGGCGGAGACAGGCGTGCAGGCGGTGGAGAAGTACAAGGCGCTGCGGCCGGATCTCGTCACGATGGACATCGTGATGCCCGACATGGGCGGGATCGACGCGGTTCGCGAGATCACGAAGTTCGATCCGAACGCCAAGGTCCTGATGTGCAGCGCCATGGGGCAGCAGGCGCTGGTCGTCGAGGCCATCCAGGCGGGCGCGAAGGATTTCGTGGTGAAGCCGTTCCAACCCAGCCGGGTCCTCGAAGCCGTCCAGCGCGTTCTGGGGTGACGCTGCCCGCGTCGCCTCGCAGTCCCCTCGGCGCGCGCCCGCGCGCCGAGCTCCCGCCCCGTGGCCGCCGCGCGCGGCACACCTCCCTCCTCCCAGCCGACTGACGCGCGTGGACAGCGCCCAGTACGCCGAGCTCTTTCTCACGGAGAGCCGCGAGCACGTCTCAGCCATCAACCACTCGCTGCTCGAGCTCGAGCGCGGCGTGGGTGGGGACGAGCCCGTGGGCGCGATCTTCCGCGGCGTGCACACGATCAAGGGGATGAGCGCGACGATGGGCTACACTCCCGTCGCGTCGCTGTCGCACGAGCTGGAGACGCTGCTGGACCTCGTGCGGAAAGGGGACCGCACGGTGGACGCGCGGCTGATGGATCTGCTGTTCCGCGCCGCGGACCTGCTGGAGCGCGCGATCGAATCCGCCGTCAGTGGCGTGGACGCGGTGGATGTGGCGCCGATGGTCGCGCAGCTCCAGGCAGAGGCCGGGCGCGGCACACCCGCGTACTCGTCGCTCGCGGTGACGAGCGAGCTGCCGATCCCGATGACGAGCGAGTTCGCGATCCCGGTGCCGGACGCCTGGACCGCGCCGGCGCCGGACGGATCCGGGCTGCTCGTGCGCGTGCGGCTCATCGCCGGTACGCCGCTCAAGGGGGTGCGTGCGTTCCTCGTCGTCGACGCGGCGAAGAAGCTGGGCGAGGTCGGGGCGATCTCGCCGGCGCTGGAGGCGTTGCAGGCCGACGAGTTCGACCACGACTTCGCATTCCGGCTCACGACCGATCTGTCGGAGGACGACGTGGTCGCGGCGCTCCGTCGCGCCG
>DASTSX010000118.1:0-5740 GCA_035760455.1 Gemmatimonadaceae bacterium
AGCGGTCCTCGCCGGAGAAGGCGTCGTTGCGCTCGAGCCGCAGGCCGCCCGTGACGAAGAGCGCGTCGCGCCACGCCGTGCTCGCCTGCGCGAGCATCCCGGTGTTGTGATTCCAGGCGGTCGCGCGACCGTCGATCACCGACGCATACCGCTGACCGGGCGAGGGCGACGACGTGTACGTCGTCGCGAGCTGCTGGCGCAGCACGGACTGTTCGACGCTGAACGTGATCGTCGTCGCGGGCACCGCCCCGCTTCCGCCGAGCTGCGCCACACTGCTGGCGCGCAGCGTCGTCCGGTCGGCGCTCCCGGCCGCGCCGCGCCGCGAGGGGTCGACGCCGGCGTCGAAGGGGTTCGTCGCGTCCGCGACGTTGTCGACGCGATAGCCGTCGAGCCCCGCGAGCAGGGTGTGCGTCCACACCCCGTCCGTCGCGATCGTCGCGCTGCCGCCCGCCGTGTAGAGTCGCACGTGCTGGTCACCGTCGCGCGGCGCGGGAGGCGCGACGATCACCGACCCACCGCCACCGCCAGGGCCGCCCCGGCCCGCTGTACGACGAGTCGTTCGTCGGTGGCGGGTTCAGCCCGACGAGCAACGGGTTGTTGCCGACGCCCGCACGACGATCGAACAGTCGTGCGCTCCCGCTCAGCGTCGTGCTCGACAACACGCGTCGGGCGTCGCCGGCGATGGTGACCTGCCGGCTCTGTGCGGAGGGGAACACCGCGCCGGTCTGCCCGAACTGGAGCGCGAGTCCGGCCGATCGCACGTTCGTGCCGCCGCGCACGGCGATGCGCTGATCGTGCGTCGGGACGAGGCTCGTGCCGAACTGACTCGCGCTCGCGCCCGCGAGGCTGCTCACCTGCACGCGGGATCCCGAGGGCGACGCGCCGTCGTGCCGCGTGATGACGTTGATCACGCCGCTGATCGCATCCGAGCCGTAGAGCGCGGCGCCCTGCGGGCCGCGAATCACCTCGACGCGGTCGATGACGTCGGGGTTGAGCTGCGTGACGAGCAGGGGGTTCGCGACCTCGACGCCGTCGATGTACATCTTCGGGTAGCTGGTCGAGAACGAGCTGGCCCCGCGGACCCCGCCGTACTGCGCGACGAGACTGCCTGGTGCCTGGTCCCACAGCCAGAGGCCGGGGACGTACGCGTCCAGCGCGCCGGCGAGGCCGGTGAACCCGCCCGCGCGCATCTCCTCGCCGTCGATCACCTCGACGCCGACCGCGAGCGGCCGGCGCGAGGCGGCGATCGCGTTCCCGGTGACGACGACGCGCTCGAGCACACTCACCTTCGCCGTCTCGATCGGGCGCGCGGTCGCCGATGGCGCGAGCACGACCTTGCTCGCCACGACGAGCGCTTCGACGTTCGTGCCCGCCAGGAGCGTGGCGAGCACCTGGCCGAGCGGCTGACGCTCGGCGACGACGCACACCGGCCGGTCGAGCGGGAGCAGATCGCTCGAGTAGGCGAGGGGAACGCCGGAGATGGCGGCGAGCCGGTCGAGCGCATCGCGCAGCGAGATGCCGCGGGCGCGGAGCGTGATGGGCGCGTCGAGCGGCGCAGGCCACGCCGCGCGCGGTGTCGCCGACGCGGCGACAGGCGCCGTGCAGGGGTGACTCGGCTGCGCCGTCGCGCGAGCGCCGGCCAGGCACGCCAGGACGATCGCGGCCGCGGGGCGCGCGAATCGCGCGCGCACCCCGGCGCGTGGCATCACGCGCGAATCATCGCGCGGCGCGCGCACCGAGTCGCAGTGTGTCGCCGGTGCGCGTGGCCGTCCCTCCGAGCACGGCCGCGAGCACGCGTCCCAGCTCGTCGGCGTTGGAGCCCTGGAAGGTGGCGGTCAGCCGGCGCGCGGCGATCGTGGAGTCGGTCACGACGAGCTTCACCCCGTACCAGCGCTGGAGTTCCTCCGCCACCAACGCGAGGGGCGCGTCGCGGAACTCGAGAACGCCGCGTGTCCACGACGGCTCGTCCCGCGTCACCGCTCCCCGTTCCACGCGCATCCCGTCCTCCGTCACTTCGGCGCGATCTCCCGCGTGGAGCACCGTCGGCGCGCCGGCGTTCCGCCGGGCCGCCGTCACGTCCACCGCGCCGGTCACCACCGCGACCCGCGTGCCGTGGCGGGCGTCGCTGCGAACGTCGAAGCTGGTCCCCACGTCGCGCAGCGTCGCGCCCGACGTCCGCACCACGAATGGCCGCGCATCGTCGTGCACGACGTCGAAGAAGGCCTGGCCGTCGAGCGTGGTCTCGCGCGTGTCGGCGCCGAATGCGCCGGCGAGCGACAGTGTGCTGGAGGGGCCGAGGACCACCGTCGAGCCATCGGACAGCGTGAGCGTGTCGATCTCGCCGGCCACGGTGCGGTACTCCGCGGCGGTCGCTACCTGGGCGACGGACGCGCCGCGCTCGCCGGCCCGCGTGGCCCGCCAGAGCATGCTCGCGCCGGCAACGACGACCACGGCGGCCGCGGCGCTCAGGGCAGCGCGCCGCCAGCGCGACCGGAGCTGGCCGAGCTGCGCCGAAGGGCGGGCCCGGAACGGGAGCACGGCGGGCGTCTGCGCGTCGTCGTTCGTGCGGTCGCGGCGCGCCATCACCGAGGCGAGGGCGGTCTCCACCTCTCTTGGGGAGAGCGGCGTCTCGACCGGAGGTGCGAGCGCGGCGTCGAGGGCGTTCACGAGCGCCGCTCGCTCCGCGTCGCGCGCGAGCTCGTCGCGGATACGCTGCTGCTCCTCGGGATCGCTCTCGCCCGCCAGATAGTGGGCGAGACCCTCCCACCGGGCGTCGAGATCCGGCTGCGCGCGCTCGTCGGTCATGCTGCAGAGACACCCGAATGGAAGGACACCCTACACCGGACCTGCCGCCCGGCTCGCCTCGTGCTCGGACCGTCGAGGATTAGATTGCTCGGCCATGCCCGGACCAGGCCAGCAACGATACGCCCGCCGTGGATGAATCGGAACTGCTCGCGCGGCTGCGCCAGAGCGACGACGATGCGTTCGCGGCGATCTTCCGGGAACACTATTCGTGGCTCGTGCTGACGGCGGCTCGGCTCCTGGCCGATCGATCGCTCGCGGAGGAGGTGGTGCAGGACGTCATGCTCGAGCTGTGGCGACGGCGCGAGGAGCTCGTGCTGACCGGACCGCTGCGCGCGTATCTCCACCAGTCGACCCGCAATCGCGCGCTCAACCACCTGCGTCACGGTCGGACCGTCCGGCAGTCCGAGCCGTACGTGCGGCCGCCGACGGCTGCGCCGCGCCCCGATGCGCGCGTGTCGTCCCGCGAGCTGCAGGCGGCGGTGGCCGATGCGCTGGCCGAGCTCTCGCCGCCGCAGCGCGAGGTGTTCGAGATGAGTCGGCGCGACGGACTGACCTATCCGGAGATCGCGAGCGCGCTGGACATCTCGGTGAAGACGGTGGAGGCGCGAATGGGTCGCGCGCTGCGGCACCTTCGGGAGCGACTGTCGGCATGGCTTCCCGCGGGCGGTGATTGGTGAGCTGTCGCGCCGCGAGAACGCTGCGCGCCGCACGCGCGCTCGCGCCGAGCGAACTCTTGACAGATGCCCGGCTCATCTCTACCATGTCACTGTCGCGCACGACGCGCGCCAGCCAGACACGCACATGACCAAGAACTGCACGCTTAAGCCAGGCAATAATATTAATCGGAGCCTCTCCGGGAGACTTGGCTAGCGCGCGTGTGCAGGTCACGCTGAGGAGCGCCCGCCAGGTCTCACCTGGCGGGCGCTTTTGCGAGTGAGGCAGAGGTTCCGTAGGGTCGCACGCACGACGCGGCATCGTGCCGCCAGCATCACTGATGGGGTGTAGGTCAATTGGCAGACCGCCCGACTGTTAATCGGGAAGTTGCAGGTTCGAGCCCTGCCGCCCCAGTTCTCGTTTCCCCGCGCCCGCACATTCCGGAGAGCCCGCGCATGCCACCGTCCGCAGTCGCCCAACATCCGCTCGACGAGATCTCGCTCGGCCTGATCGTGCAGATTCGTGAACGGCTCCTCAAGGCTCAGGCGGTGGGGAAGAAAGTCTACCGCCTCGAGTCGGGCGATCCGAGCTTCTCGGTGCCGCCGCACGTGCTGGAGGCAGTGAACAAGGCGGGTGCGGCGGGGAAGACGCACTACATCCCGAACAGCGGCATCCCGGAGCTCCGCAAGGCGCTCGCCGAGAAGGTGGTGCGCAAGAACGGTCTCGTCGGCATCACGGACGAGGACATCTTCCTCACGAACGGCGCGATGCACGCGCTCTACGTCGCATTCGGCGCGCTGCTCTCGCCGGGCGACGAGGTGATCCTGCCCGACCCGATGTGGACCGAGGTCGCCGAGAACATCCGGCTCGCCGGCGGTGTGACGGTCGGCGTCCCGCTCCGGGCCGATCACGACTTCGAGTACGACACGGCCGAGATCGAGGCGGCGATCACGCCGCGGACGACGGCGATCTTCCTCAACACGCCGCAGAACCCGACCGGCGCCGTCCTTTCCGAGCAGACGCTCCGCGAGATCGCCGACATCGCCAAGCGTCACGACCTCTGGCTCGTCTCCGACGAGGCGTACGAGGACGTGATCTACGAGCCGCACAAGCACTTCTCGATCGGGTCTCTCGTCCCGGAGCACGCCGAGAAGACGATCAGCATCTTCTCGTTCTCCAAGAGCTACGCGATGAGCGGGCTCCGGACGGGCTACATCGTCACGAAGTCGCCGCTCCTGCACGACCGCATCCCGAAGCTGCTGCGCTGCACGATCAACGGCGTGAACAGTCTGGCCCAGTGGGCGGCGCTGGCCGCCGTCACCGGCGACCAGTCGCAGCTCGCCGAGATGCGCGCCGAGTACCTCGTCCGGCGCGACGCGCTGATCGCCGCGCTCTCGTCGATCGAAGGCGTGCGGCCGTTCACCCCCGGTGGCGCGTTCTACGTGTGGGCCGAGCTCGATCCGTCGATCTATCAGCGTCTCGGCGTCGCCGACGCGGCGGAGCTGTCGGACAAGCTCGCCGCCATCGGGATCGGCAGCGCGCCTGGAGTGGCGTTCGGCCAGACGTGCGACGACGCCATCCGCTTCGCCTACAGCTGTGCAACGCCGATGGTGAAGGAAGGCGCGGAGGCCGTGCGGCGCGCGCTCACCGATCCCGACGTGCTGCACGGGAGAAAGCCGGCGTGACGAACGAGCTTCGTGTCGTGCTCGGCGAGTACGACACGAGCTGGCACGATCCCGTCACCTCGCTGCAGCGCGCGTCGGACCTGATCCGGCGCGCAGCACGCCACGGAGCGCATCTCGTGGCGCTCCCGGAGATGTGCCTCTCGGGCTTCACGATGGAGCCGAGGGAGCATGCCGTCGCCCTCGACTCGCCCCACGTGCGCGCGCTCGCCAGCATCGCGGCGGAGAACGAGGTGCACGTGCTCGCCGGCGTCGCCGCGCGCGAGCGCGTCGAGGGACGTGAGGTCTTCCAGAACACGGCGCTGCTCTTCGGACCCGGCGGCGAGCTCGAGGCGTCGTACCGCAAGCAGAAGCTGTTCGCGTACGCGAATGAGCACGCGAGCTACGAGCCCGGCGACGGATCGGCGACCGCGATGGTGCGCGGGGTCCGCATCAGCCTCTTCATTTGCTACGATCTCCGCTTCCCCGAGCTGTTCCGCGCCGTGGCGCCGGACGTGGATGCGATGTTCGTGATCGCCAACTGGCCGGCGGGACGCCGGCCGCACTGGGACGCCCTGCTCCCCGCGCGCGCGATCGAGAACCAGTGCTACGTCGTGGGC
>DASTSX010000119.1:0-24774 GCA_035760455.1 Gemmatimonadaceae bacterium
CGAACAGGTCCGGCGCGTTCGACGTGAAGGAGAACGTGAGCCCCTTGTCCCGCATCTGCGGCATCACGAGCGCTTCCACCGCAGCGCACACGTCGGCCACCGGCACGGTGTCGAGGTCGGACGTTCCCGTCCCCTGCTCCAGCCTCGCGTGGCGCAGCACCGAGTTCACCACCCCCGTCAGGTGCAGCTGGCTCTGGCGAATGCGCTGCAGGTCCTCGAGCTGCGCCGGCGTCACCGGCCCGCGCACGCCGGCGCCGAGGAGCTGGGTGTATCCGGCGATCGCGTTGAGCGGCGTGCGCATCTCGTGGCTCAGGGTGGCGAGCATCCGTGACGTGGCGCGGCTCGCGTCCTCGGCGGCGCGGCGGGCCATCTCCGCTTCCGCCCGCGCGCGCTCCGCGGCGTTGCGCTGCTGCACGAGCTCCGTCACGTCGTTGGCGATCACCGCGATGCCGGTGACGGTCCCCTCCGTGTCGATGAGCGGCTGGTACATGAAGTTGTAGTAGATCTCCGGTCCCGGGCCGTCGGGGTTGATCGGAAACTCGTTCACGGCGTACGGCCGGCGCGTCGTCCACACCTCGTCGAGCAGGGCGTAGATCGTCTCGACGTCCACGTCGGCGAACGCCTCGCGCACCGAGAGACCGACCAGCGGCCGGTGGCCGGCGAGCGCCGCGTACGCGCGGTTGCACGACGCGAAGACGTGGTCGCGCCCGCGCAGCACGGCCATCGCGACCGGCGCCTGTGCGAAGGTGTACTCGACGAACGACGCCTTCCCGACACCGTACGCCGGCACGGCGCCGGCCGCATCGACTCGGCCCGTGATGTCCTCGACGTGGTGCACGATGAACGCGACCTCGCCGTCGTCGTCGAGCACCGGCGCGTTGATCGGGCACCAGAAGCGCTCGACCACGTTCCCCTCCGCGTCGCGCGTCTCGAACCGCTGCACCACCATCCGATCCGCCGCGCGGTGCCGCAGCACGCGGTGCAGCGAGATCCGGAGATTCGCCGTTTCGGTGGCCATCGGATCGTAGAGCGGATCGGGGAAGGTCTGGAACAGCGGGCGTCCGAGCAGGCCGCGCGCGCCGTGGCGCACGCTGTTCGTCGCGCTGAGGTAGGCGTCGTTGACCGCCACGATCGTGTAGCGCGGGTCGTCGGCCGCGAACACGATGCACGGTGCGGGCAGGGCTTCGAAGAACGCCTCGAAGTCCGGCATGCGAGACGCCGCTCCCGGTACGGGGCGCCGGCTGGGCCAGGTCACCGCTGGTCCACCTCGAAGCTGAACGATCGCATCGGGGCCCTCGGGGAGGCGCCGCGCGGACTGCACTACCGCGTCGGCCAGGCGAACAGGGTCGAGGGGACCTCACCCGTCCGGGCGCGAGCCACGTCCTGTGGCTCTTCCCAGAAGCGTGTGGTGCGGTCCTCACTCGTGAATCGAAGCTCGATCCGCCCGCCGCCCGCTCCGGCCCTGGCGAGGGGAATTGCCAGGTCCGCCCGATACAGTCGTTTTGACCGAGTCGGATAGGCGGCAAGCAGACTCAGCCCCACGCTGTAGCGAGAACCGGTCCAGCCATAGGGCGCCCCGCCGGCCATGAGCGTCCCGACCTCCCCGAACGCGCCGACCCCCACGTCGGCGCCGCGGATCACCGAGGTCCGGCTGTGCCGCACCTCGGCGCGCGCCACGTTCCGCCGCTCTCCGGCGATTCCCGAGCTACGGTAGCCCTGGATGCCCCCGCGCCGCTCGCTCAGCGTGAGCTGGAGGGGGAGCCGCGACCGGCTGCCGCCGGAGAGCTCGTCCGACAGGATCAGCACCGTGCCGGGCCCCTCGCCGAGGTAGAGCGCGGTCCGGGTGCTTCCCACCACACTGTTCCATCCAGGCGTCACATTGTCGCGGCGACCCTCCACCTCGGCCAGGTTCGCCAGCAGCATCCCCCGCCGCGCGATTCCCGCGTAGGTCGCGCTGGAGAAGAAGACGTCGCCCTCCCCCATCCCGGGAAAGCCGCGGGCGAGGTAGAGCGCCCCCGACAGCCCGGCCGCCACGTCCTGCGCGCCGGTCAGGGCGTCGAACCCGTGCACCTCTACGTAGCGGACCCGCCGCAGGCCGAGGATCACGCCCGCGCGCGTGACCTTGAATGGCGAGTAGCGGCCGCGCAGCACGGTGCCGGTGTCGGTCACGAAGCCCGTGTCCGAGACGATCACCCCCGCGACCCCGGGGACCACTCGTCGTCCGGTGAGCGCGCCGCCCACGAGCGCGACCGTTCCGGGATTGAACAGCCGTACCACGCCACTGACGTCCCATCGCTGCTCGTCCAGCTCGAGCGCGAGCGGATCGCGCGCCGGTCGCGCGATGTGCGGGTAGATGGTGCTGCTGCGGGCGCCGATGTGCCACGAGATCCGCTGCAGGTCGGTGAAGAACGGATGCCCGAGCTCGACCCCGGCGTCGTGACCGAGCCGGTGCCGGTACGCGTCGATGCTCGCCACGTACGGGCGGTCCAACGCGGCGTACTTCACGAGCCGAACCCCGTACCCCGTGCGGTAGCCACGGGCGCGCTCCCAGGCACCATCGGCGCTGAACCCGATCCCGCCGATGTTGGCGTTGCCGAGCGACAGTGCGTCGGGCGTGACCCCGCGGAATCGCCCGCCCACGAGCACCGGGATCTCGTCCGTTGTCTCGACGAGCGCCGCGATGCCGCCGCCCGTGTCCGGGACGACGCGGACGCGCGCGTCGGCCAGAAAGGGCTGGGCACGCAGCACCCGCTCCGATTCCGCGCGCCGGAACTCCGTGCACGGCCCGCCCACGTGCAGCGCCATGAACGACCGGATGACGTGCGCCCGCGTGGTGGCGTGGTGCAGGCCGACTGCTCGGGCCGCGGCGCGCCACTTCGCCGCCGTTCCCTTGAAGGGCGGACGCCCCGGCCTGATCTCGACGCGCGTCACCAGGCGCCCGTCGCAGACGGGCGCGCGCGTGTCGACTGCCTGGGCACCGGCGCGCGCGGTGGGCGCGCACAGCAGCACGAGCACCAGAGAGCGGGCCGCGAGGCGTTTCATGTCGCGCCGAATAGCAGGAGGTGCGCCATCTGTGAGCCAGGTCACCGGCGCGTCCGGAACCTGCGGCACGGGACGCGGGGCTGTCGGAGGCGGGTGCCAATCTGTGGTGGGGTCGCGACACGACGCCCGCCCGCCGGTCGGGCACGGCCTCGGCGAAGGACCCGAATGGCAGCGCGCCGCCGACGGCGCCAAGCCCGCAAGAGGATGTCCGACAACGACTTGAGGCACTGGCGGATCGGGTGGGGCAATCTGCCGCGCTCCAGCCCGGGTGGCGACGAATCTTGCCCATGTGGAAGGCGGCACGGCCCCTCTCCTCCCCTTGGTTTCCGCTCCCCTCGTGTACTCCCCCCTCGGCCACACCCGTGATCTGACCGGTCGCTCCGTCGCGCTCCCGCGCGCGGAGCGCATCGCGCTGCTCACGGTGTCGCTCGAGGACTACTTCCAGGTCGGGGCGTTCGGCTCGCTGATCCCACGTGGTCAGTGGTATCGCTTCGAGAGCCGGGTCGTGCTGGCCGCGACCCGCCTGCTCGATCTGCTCGACGAGCACGGCGCGCGAGCGACCGTCTTCGTGCTCGGCGTGGTGGCCGAGCAGTTCCCCGAGCTGGTGCGCGCGGTCCGAGAGCGCGGCCACGAGGTGGCGAGCAACGGATACCAGCACCGAGCGATTCGAGAGCTGAACCCTGGCGCGTTCGCCGACGATCTCTCCCGCGCGCGCGAAGCGATCGAGCGCGCGACCGGAGAGCGGGTGCTCGGCTGCCGCGTCTCGGGCTGGCTCACGCCGGCCGACGGCTGGGCGCTGGACGTCATCGCCGAGCAGGGCTACGTGTACGACTCGAGCATGCGGCCGCTGCTCCGGTCGCACGCCGCGGCGCCGGCGACCACGCGCCCGCACCTCCGACCCACGCGCTCGGGGCTCGAGCTCTGGGAGCTGCCGGTGTCGAGCGTGTCGCTGTTCGGATGCGCGCTCCCGATCGCCGGCGGCAACTGGATGCGCCAGCTTCCGCCGGCGCTGGTGCGCCGCGCGATCGCGCGCTGCGACCGCAAGGCGTGCGGGGCGCCCCTCGTCTTCTACTTTCACTCCTGGGAGCTCGACCCCGAGCAGCCGAGGATCGACGCCGCCTCGCCGCTCGCCCGGCTGCGCCACTATCGCAACCTGCATCGGATGCCCGCCTTGTTGCGTGAGCACCTGGCGGCTCGACGCTTCGTCTCCGCCCGCGAGTGGCTCGACGTCGAGCCGGCGCCGGCGACGCCGCCGGAACGACGGGTGGCGCGCCCGAACACGGTCGCCCCCGCGCGCGCCCCCGCGCTCGTGACCGCGGCGCGGAGCCTGCCACGCGTGGCCGCGACCGTCGTCATCCCGTGCTTCAACGAGGAGCGCGTGCTCCCGTATCTCGCCAACACGCTGCGCCGGCTCGAGGACTCGATCGGGGGTGCCTACGACCTGCGCTTTCTGCTCGTCGACGACGGCAGCACGGACGGCACCCGGGGCGTCATGCGAAGCCTGTTCGGCGAGTGGGCGAACGTCACGGTGCTGCGCCACGACCGCAATCGCGGAACGGCCGCGGCCATCCGCACCGGGGTGCTCGCCGCGACGACGGAGATCGTCTGCTCGATGGACTGCGACTGCACGTACGATCCGCACGAGCTGGCGCGGATGATCCCCCGCCTCCGCCCGGGAATCGACGTCGTCGTCGCCTCGCCCTATCATGTCGACGGGTCGGCGCGCCACCTGCCATGGTGGCGGCGAGCACTCGCGAAGTCGCTCGCCGGGCTCTATCGCGCCGCGCTGCGCCAACCGCTCACGTGTTACACGAGCTCCTTCCGGGTCTACCGGCGCAGCCGGCTGCTCGGCCTCCCCGTGCGCCGCGGCGGCTTCATCGGCGTGACCGAGACGCTCGCGCGCCTCGATCTCGACGGCGCGGCGATCGTCGAGCATCCGGTAACGCTCGACGCGCGTCTGTTCGGCCGCTCGCGTCTCGCCGTCGTGCGAGGCATCACGGACCATCTCGGGCTGCTCGCCGAGCTGGCCTGGCTGCGCGCGCGCGGTCGCGGCGGGCGGCCCATCACTCCTTCACTCCCCACGGAGGCGGCCTCGCTCGACCGCACCGTGCGATGACCTCCCGTCGACGCGGACCGGACGTTCCATGATGCACGCGAGATCGATCGTTTCGGCGCGACCAGCGCTCACCCTGTACGATGGCCCGGCCCCGGTGTTCGTGCGCGAGATCGCCGTCGTCGGGCCCGGCGTCGTCGGTCTGCCGATGGCGGCGCTGCTCGCATCGGCGGAGCTCTGGGCGCCCGACGGAACGCCCGCGCGCGTGACCGTGGTGCAGCGGCCGTCCGCGACCTCGGGTTGGAAGGTCGGCGCGATCAACGCGGGGCGCTCACCGATCGGCGCGCTCGAGCCGGACGTCGACGACCTGGTGGCCCAGGGTGCCGGGAGCGGTCGGCTCCGCGCGACGATGCAGTACGCCGACATCAGCGACGCGGAGGTCGTGCTCGTGTGCGTGCAGACCGAGCGTCGCGGCACGAGCCCGGACTATTCGCACCTCCTCGAGGCGCTGCATGGCGTCGCGACCGCGCTGGCGCGGCGCACCGCGGCGTCGGTGCCGCTCGTGGTGATCGAGTCCACGCTCGCCCCGACGACCCTCCAGACCATCGTGCGCCCGCTGTTCGCGCAGTACGGCCTCGAGGAGGGGCGCGACGTGCTGCTCGCGCACAGCCCGAGCCGCCTGACTCGCGGCGGCATCGTCCAGCGCATCGCGTCGTCCGACAAGGTGATCGGCACGCTGTCCCCGGAGACGGGCCCGCGCGTCGCGGCCATCTACGCGCGCGTCGTGACGCGGGGCACCCTGCACTGCACGAACGCCGCGACGGCGGAGGTCGTGAAGACGCTCGAGAACGCCTCGCGCGACGTACGTATCGCCTACGCCGCGGAGGTCGCGCGCTTCTGCGACGCGCAGGACATCGACTTCTTCGCCGTCCGCCGCCAGGTGAACTCGCGCCTTGCGGCCGAGCGGGGCGCGAGCGCCGCGCCGTGCGGCGGGCTGCTCGTGCCGACGGTGGGCGTGGGCGGGCACAGCCTCCCCAAGGACGGGCCCTTCCTCTGGTGGCGCGCGCTGGAGCAGGGCGTCGTGCCGGCGCACAGCCTGATCCTCGAGGCGCGTCGCATCAACGACGAGTCCCCCGCGCAGGTGCTCGCGCTCGTCGAGCGCTTCTCGGGCTCCGTGACCCGGCGCTCGATCGCACTCCTCGGCGTCGCCTACCGCGCCGACTCGGACGACGCGCGCCACTCGCCGACGATCGCGCTCGCGCAGCTGCTCGTCGCGCGCGGCGCGAGGGTGAGCCTGCACGACCCGCACGTGAGCGCGGCCGATCCGAACCTGCTTCGCGCCGGCCTCGCCGCCGTGTTCCACCGCGACCTCGCCGACGCGCTGGCCACGGCGGAGGTGGTCGTGGTCTGCGTGGCGCACCAGCAGTACCTGCGCGGCGGCAAGCGCTGGCTGCCGCATGCGCAGCGCACGCGCAGCGTGATCGACGCGTGCAACGCCTACCGCGCCTCGGAGATCGCGTCGACGGTGGTGCGCTACGCGGGGATCGGTCGCGGCTTGCGGCGGCCGTCCGGCGCGCTGATCGACGCGATCGCGGGCGGGCTCCAGACGGTGATGCGCGGCGTCGGCAACGAGGCGGCGATGCTGGTGGAGCAGATCAACGACCGCTTCGCGCACGATGCCTTCGGCCGCGTGAGCCTCGACGACGTCCGGCGGCTCTCGGCGTGCTGCGTGTCCACGTGCGACGTCGGCGCGCAGCAACCCGTGGCACCCGTGGCGAGCGTCGACGGATTCCGGAGCCGGCTGGTCGCGTGCGCGGTCGGGGGGTGGGCGTGAACTGCCACTGAAGTCCTGGTACGACAGTGGACGTGAACTGTCACTCAAGTACCCGGTACGACTGACGTACTGCGTACGCGGTACCGGTGGGATGCGCCCGGACGCGCGGTCGGTGCCTCCGGCGCGGAGAGCGCCGACCCGCCACGCATCAGCCTGCTCGCGCACAAGCGCACCCGCGCACCCGCGCACCCGCGCATTGCGCACCAGCGCCCCCTCCTTCCAATTTCGGGTTCCCGCGCCCACAGGATCCCAAGCGATGACCGACGAGTCCAATCCGATCTCCCGCCGCACCTTCGTCCGCGACGGTGCCTCCGCCGCTGCCGCCTTCGCCATGGCCCCGATGATCGTGCCGCGGCACGTCCTCGGCGGCGTCGGCTACCGGCCGCCGAGCCGCACGCTCAACGTCGCGATGATCGGGTTCGGCGGGATGGGGCTGTCGAACATGACCGCGCTTCTCCAGGCCGGCGAGAACATCGTCGCCGTCTGCGACATCGACTACGGCTACGTCGAGCGCTCGCTCGCGAGCCGACAGCGGCCGCGCCAGGGACAGACCACCGTGCCCCCGGAGGCGATCAAGCTCAAGGAGGCGTACACGAAGGCCAAGAAGTACGACGACTTCCGGACGATGTTCGACAAGCAGAAGGACATCGACGCCGTCGTCATCGCCACGCCGGACCATCTGCACGCCGTCGCCGCCTACATCGCCATGAAGGCCGGCAAGCACGTCTACGTGCAGAAGCCGCTCACGTACACCGTGCAGGAAGCGCGGCTGCTGGCGAGAGCGGCTCGCGAGACGAAGGTCGTCACGCAGATGGGCAACCAGGGCCACTCCATGGAGGGGACGCGGCGCATCAACGAGCTGATCGCCTCCGGCGTGCTCGGCCCGATCCGCGAGGTGCACACGTGGACCGACCGGCCGGCGCGCCACTGGGCCCAGGGCATCCCGCGTCCCCAGCCGGTCCCGGTCGTCACGCCACCTGCCGACGGCTCGCCGCCGCGCTGGAACATGCGCCAGGTGGATCTGGCCGTGCTGAGGGAGATGGCCGCCGAGTCGCAGACGGTGCCGCAGGGCGTGAACTGGGACCTCTTCCTCGGACCGACGACGCGCCAGGTCGCGTACCACCCGGCCATCCATCCGTTCAGCTGGCGCGGCTACGTGGATTTCGGCGTCAGCTCGATCGGCGACATGGGCGCGCACATCATGGACCAGCCCTTCTGGGCGCTCGGTCTCGACTATCCGACGAGCATCATCGCGTCGTCCACCCCGTGGGGCGGCACCGAGAAGGATCCGGGCACCTATCCATTCGCGATGACGGCGGCCTACGAGTTCGCCGCGCGCGGCAACCAGCCGCCGGTGCGGTTGACCTGGTTGGACGGCGGGCTGCTTCCGGTGCTGTCGGCCGACATCCCACTGCCGCGCGAGGGCGGCGGCGGCGTGTTCGTGGGCGAGAAGGGCTACCTGACCTACGAGACCTACGGCAACAACCCGAAGGTCTATCCCGAATCGCTCGCCGCCGAGGCGGAGAAGGTGCCGAAGACCTTCGCGCGGGTGACCACGTCGCACGAGGCGAACTGGGCGAACGCCTGCAAGGGCGAGGGGACGGCGAGCTCGCAGTTCGACTACGCGGCCAAGCTCACCGAGACGATGCTGCTCGGCATCGTCGCGCTGCGCGCGGGACAGTCGAAGAAGATCCTCTACGACGGCGGGAAGATGCAGGTCACCAACGTGCCGGAGGCGAACCGCTGGCTCACGCGCGAGTACCGGCAGGGCTGGCAGCCGTGGAGCGCCTCCGAGCTGGTCCCCGTGATGGGAGGATGAGCCGCCCGTGGTGAGAGCAGTGCGGATTTCGCTGAGCGGCGCCCTCTGTGGCGCCGCTCTCGCGCTCGGGGCCGTCGCCGCCCTCTGGCGCCCCGGGAGCGCGAGCGTGCAGGAGCGCCTGTTCGGCGACTTCGTCGAGCGGGACTTTCCCTACTTCGTCACGACGCTCGATGCGGGCAAGGTCGGCGCCTCGTTCCCGCAGCGGAACCTCGCCGTGCGCTGCGTGGTGCTCGCGCTCGGCAACGAGAGCTACGCCTGCTTCGACACCGACCTGCTGCGGCTCTCGGCGGCGTGGCGCGGCGATTTCATGTCGCTCACGACGATGGCGCAGGTCTCGTACAACGAGCCGTTCAACAAGAACAACCAGATCCCGCGGGTGCTCGGAACGCCGATCGTGGCGAACGGCATGTACGCGGGTTGGGCCGCCGGCACACCGTCGTTCGCCGACCCACGCCCGCCGGGCCGGAATCCCGACGACATGGGACGCGGGCCGATCGTCGCGACGGCGGGGCGCTGGAACGGCGTGCGCGTCGCCGGCAACCGCGCCGTGCTGTCGTACACGGTCGCCGGTACGGCGATCGGCGAGGAGATCGGCAGCGTCGCCGCGGGCACGCAGGTCGGGATCACGCGCACGATCCGCACGGGTCCGATCGCGCAGCCGATCACGCTCGTCGTCGCCGATGTCGGTGGCGTCGCCGCCGCCGACGTGGCGGGATCGACGGCGACCCTCCACCAGGGCGCGGCGCGCGACACCGCGACGGTCGTGAGCGTCGCCGGCGCGCCGCCGAGCGCGCGGCTGCAGGTCGATTCCAACCGCTACGTCACGCTGCGCCTGTCCGCCGGTCCCGCGTCCACGTTCCGCATCGTGGCGTGGCGCGGTGGCGCGGCGGATCGTGCCGCGATCGCGTCGATGCTCCAGGCTCCCGTCACGCTTGCGCCGTTCGAGACCGGCGGCCCGCGCCGCTGGGACAGCACGGTGACGACGCAGGGCGTCGTCTCACCCGACACGGCGGACTACGTGGTGGACCGCATCACGCTCCCGGTGCCGAACCCGTGGCGACGCAACGTGCGCGTGAGCGACGTCGATTTCTTCGGCGACGGCCGCGCTGCCGCCGTGACGTTCGACGGCGACGTCTGGATCGCGTCCGGGATCGACCGCACGCTCGGCCGCGTGCAGTGGCGCCGATTCGCGTCGGGCCTGTACGAGCCGCTCAACCTCCAGATCGTGCGCGACACGATCTACGTGCTCGACCGCCAGGGGATCGTGCGGCTGCACGACGTCAACGCCGACGGCGAGGCCGACTGGTACGAGAACTTCAGCAACCTCGTGATCCAGTCGGGTGAGTCGCGCGAGTATCCGCTGGGTCTCGCGGCCAAGCCGGGCGGCGGCTTCTACATCTCGATGGGCGGCGCGCTCGACATGGGTCCCAAGACGTCGCCTCAGTTCATGCCGGGCTTCCGCGCCGGCTCGAACCACGGCGGCACCGTGCAGGAGATCTCCGCCGACGGGCGCAGCATCCGCACGTATGCCACCGGGCTCCGTGAGCCGAACATCGGCGTGCATCCGCGCACGGGGCTGATCGCGTCGTCGGACCAGCAAGGGCACTACGTTCCCTCCACGCCGGTCTTCCTGCTGCGCGAGGGTGGTTATTACGGCGTGCCGGCGACGGCGCATCGCTCGGACACGTCCGTGGCTGCGTCCCCACTCGTCTGGATCCCGCACGAGGTGGATGCGTCGGGCGCGGGCGAGGTGTGGGTCACCGGCGAGCGCATGGGCTTCGGCGGTGACGCGCTCGTTCATCTCTCGTACGCGCGCCCCGGCCCCTTCCGCGTCTTCGTCGACAGCACGCCGAGCGCCGTCCAGGGCGCGATCATTCCTCTTCCCGGGACGTTCACCACGCCCACGCTCAAGGGGCGCGTGCATCCGACGGACGGACAGCTGTATCTGGCGGGGTTCCAGATCTGGCAGTCGAAGGCGAAGGACGTGTCGAGTCTGACGCGGCTGCGCTACACGGGTCGTCCCAGCACGCTGCCCGTCGCGGTGCGCGCGGGTCAGCAGGGCATTCTCGTGCGCTTCGCTACCCCGCTCGATGCGGTGACGGCGCGCGCCGCGGGGCGCGTCAAGGTCGAGTCGTGGAACTATCGCCGCACGTCGAGCTACGGCTCGGGACACTTCAAGCGCGACGGCAGCGCGGGACACGACCGGACGAACGTCGCGACGCACCTCGCACGCGACGGCCGCACCCTGCTCGTCGTCGTGCCCGACATGCGGCCCGTGATGCAGATGCAGCTCGACTACGATCTGCGCAGCGCGACGGGCACGCCGCTGCGCAACGCGCTCTACCTCACGGTGCAGTCGGTCGACCCGCTCGACCTGCGAGCCGCCGGCTTCGGCACGCTCGACTGGCGCGCCAGCGCCCGTCGCGCCACGGCCACGGCGACGACGACCATCGCGGCGTCATCGGCGGCGGACGGCGCCCGCATCGTGCAGCGCGTGGGCTGCATGGGATGCCACTCCATCGACGGCACGACGGCCGGCAAGACGGGACCGTCGCTCAAGGGACTCTACGGCTCGCAGCGACGCCTCGCCGGCAAGCCCGCCGTCCGTGCCGACGACGCCTACCTCACCCGCTCGATCCTCGACCCCGCCGCCGACGTCGCGCAGGGCTACGAGCCGGGCATGCCTTCCTTCCGCGGCGTGCTGAACGAAGGGGAGATCAGGTCGGTGGTGATGTACTTGCGGAGTCTGAGGACGCGATAGGGAGAGCCGAAGGCGCGCTAGAACGACAGCCTCAACCCCGCCGAGAACGCGAAGTTGTGCGCCGTCTTCCCCTCGAAGTCGATGAACGTCGCGTCCTTGAAGTCGAACTTGCCGATGTAGTCCTTGGCCATCAGGCGCACGCCGATGTTGTTGCCGATGCCCACGTCCGCGCCGAGGCCGACGTTGGCGGCGAAGTTCGTCGCCTTCGTGTTCACGAACGACTGCGAGATGTCGTAGCGGATCGCTCCCGCTCCCGCCTGGAGGAACGGCGACATCCGCGTGCCGGCGATCGTCGTGACGGGGATGTCGAGCTGCAGCCCGCCGTCATAGAGCAGCATCGTGCTGCGCGCGACGGAGAAGCCACCGAGGAACGGGATGCCCGCCTCGATGTCGCTGCTCGTCGTCGCGATGTTGCCGACGAGCGAGACGCTCGGGGCCAGCCGCATGCCGAGCTGCGCGCCGTAGACCGGCGCCGGCGCGTTGGTGAGCGAGGTGCCGAGCGGACCGGACACGAGATCGCCGAACACCATGTATCCGACGTACGGCGTCAGGTCGAACGCCTTGCCGGATGGCAGCGCGCTGCCGCGCGACTGCGCGTGCGCGGCGGGCGAGAGCGTGGCGAGAGCGAGGGCGGACAGCAGCGGGATGGGGAAGTACGAGTGCAGGCGCATGAGAGTCTCCGGGAAAGGGGCGTCCCGGACCAGGGATGCCGTCCGTAGCCAAGGCACGGGTGGTGCCCGTCGACCCACCGGTCGTAACCCGTGACGGCGCAATGCGTTGCCGGACGGGGCGATCTGCGACTCGCGTCCGAATGTCCTAGTCGTTGGACGAATCGCCGTCCACTTCCGGCGGCAGTGGGCCGGTGTTGCGCCCTCGAAATCGTGTCGTCCCAATCCATCAGCCCCTTCGCCGCGAACATGCTCCTGTTTCCGGCGGTCCTCCACTTTTTCTCGCATCTGGAGCGTCGCATGGATTATTCAGCCGACGAGCTACGCGCGATCCTCCTGGCCTATCAGCAGGTGGCCTCGGCGTCGTGGCCCGATCTCAACCCTTCCATGAAGTCGCGTGCGTCGCGCTGGGCGAGCGCGTCGGCGGACGAGCTGCGCGCGGAGCTCGACGGCTACGTGCGCGAGGTCGCGCCGCCGCGCACCAACGTACGCATCCTCTGGAAGACCGGGCCCAAGCTGCTCTTCGGGGGATGTAACGAGCAGGCCGCGAAGGACGCGGGCCTCAAGGCGTCCGAGCTGATCGGCATCGACGACTTCGACAAGCGTCTGCCCTGGCGGCACCAGGCGGCCAAGTATCGCCGCGACGACGAGACCGTGGTCAAGACCGGCAAGGCGAACCTCGACATCATCGAGCGCCAGGAGTCGTCGGCCGGGGAGATGACGTGGGTGCGCGCCGGCAAGGCACCGATCAAGCTCGCTGATGGGACCGCAATCGGGGTCCTCGCCATGTACGAGATCGTCGACGCCGCCACGGGCCGCTCGCTCTTCATGAAGTCGATGAAGTCCGAAGGCGCCAAGGTGTAGCGGCCGCCGGGTGGGGAGCGCGAGCGTCGCTCCCCACCCCCGCCGTCCTCGAGCCGGCTGCGTCCGAGTCGCGCACGCGCCGAACGACAGGACGAAAAATCGAGGGTACGTGAAGAAAAACGAGGGTTGATCGCGCGCGTCGCTCCGCTGCATGTTTGCGGAGCGCGAAGCCCGCGTGCTCACACTCTGCAGCTCGACTCTCTCCGTCAACTCAGCGGCTGACCGCGTGTCGCCGTTCTCAGGAGCCTCGGCGTGACCCTCGATCCTGGTTCACGGCGCCCGCTGCCCCATCTCGCCTACCTCGAGGCGCTCGGCGCGTGCGAGGAGAACGCGCCGCGCTGGCACGCCGTCACCGGCGGCTACGCGGCGCTGCAGCTGTTCGATCTCTGGGTCGAGCACGGCTGCGGCGCCGTCGCGCCGAGCGTCCTCGAGGTGCGCCGCGTGCGCAAGCGCATCGAGCGGATCGCGCCGGGCGACCCGATCGGGCGCTGTCTGACGCATCTGGTGGACGTGCTGGAGCGGGCGCACCCGCCGCGCGGCTCGGACGAGGACCGGCTCCGTGGCTATGAGGTGGGGCGCATCCTCGCGGCGTACGGCAAGCTGCTGCAGTACGAGTCGAGCTGGTCGCTCTCACGCGACGTGCACGCGACGCTGATCGAGTACGCGCGGACCGCGGACGACGAGGAGCGGCTGCTCGACTCGATGCTGATGGTCGCGTTCTGCCATCGCATGCTCGGGCAGCTGGATGAGGCGCGCGACGCGTACGGGGTGCTTCGCGAAGCGGCGCGGGAGGCGCGCAGCGAGCAGTATCTGCTCCTCAGCGAGCTGGGATTCTCGAAGCTGGCGGTCGCACGTGGAAACCTTCCGGCGGCCGCGGGCATGCTCGATCGCATCCTCGAGGAAACGCAGGTCGGCGAGCACGGCACCGTCCGCGCGAAGGCGCTGTTGGATCGCGCGCGCCTAGCCACTCAGCTCGGTGATCACACCACCGCCGCGATACTCGGTCATCAAGCCCTCGAGTGCACCACCGATCCGCTCGATCGTGATCGCATCCTGCTCAACATCGGCTTGACACTGACCAACATGGGGCTCTGGAACGAGGCGCGCGACGCGTATCTCGTCGCCGGCGCCACGGCGCAGGAGCTGACCGTGCGCTGGATGGCCCAGATCAATCTCATGGAGCTCGCCTATCTCGAGCGCAATGAGATCCTGTTCGAACAGTACCATCGCGCCGTCGCTGGGATCGAGTTGCCGCCGTACGTGGACACGGTCTACCACGAGACCCGGGCCCATGGTCTCTGCGTATTCGGGCGCGTGAGCGAGGCCACTGACGCGTTTCGTCGCATGCTCGACGTCGCCAGCCGGCACGGGCTGAACGAGTTCGTGCTCAAGGCCGAGAGAGCGCTCGGCGACGTCGAGAGGGTCACACCTCCGTTCGTTCGCAGTGAGCCAGAAGGTGTCCAGCGTCCGACGGAGATATTCGCGGTTGCCGATGCCCTGTCGCGTCTGCGTGCGCACGCCGGGCTCTGATCACGGAGCGCCGAAGTTCGGCGCTCCGTGATCGGCGGCATCAGCACTTTCCAGATGCGTCGAGCGAGCCGCCCGTGCACACGTCCGCACTGGGCGCCGCGGAGGGCCTGATCTGACGCTGGGCGCTGGGCGTCGGTCCGGTGGCGTCCGAGCACGCGGCCAGCGCGAGCGAGACGAGCGAGAGCGCGACGAGGACGGCGGGACGACGCATCATGGTGAACCTCCGGCGGGGGGGGTGGGAACGCGAACACATGAGGTGTCCACGGAGTGGCCCGAAGGTCGGCATGGCGCATGGCGTGCTACAACGTCAGTTTTTCGTCTCTTGTAGACGCCTCGCACCTTCCGCCGCCCCTCCCCTCCCGCGTTCGTGCATGTGGCCGCTCGCCTGCCCCCCGCCTCACTGGGGCGCCTCCGCGCCGTTCTCACCGCCGACGACGAGCTGATCGAAGTCGCCGGATGGGCGGAGCTGCATCAGGCCCTCCGCTCGCAGCCGATCGACCTCATGGTGCTCGACCCCCGCTCGGCCGACCACGAGCCGAGCGCCCTCGACGAGCGGGAGCCCTCCCCCCTCCTCACCCTCCTCGCCGAGTTCCGCTCCGTCCCCGCCATCCTCTACGCGACCTACACGCGCGACGGGATCCGCGCCGTGCTACCCCTGGCCCGCTCCGGCGCGCACGAGGTCATCTTCCGCGGCTTCGACGACACGCGCGAGCGGCTCCGCGCCCTGCTCGACCAGGTCGCCGCGAGCCTCCTCGGCGAGCGCATGCTCGACGTCGTCCTGCCCCGCCTCGACGCCGCTCATGCCCCTCCCGAGGTCGTGCAGGCCGTGGCGCGGCTCTTCCGCGCCCCCCAGGCCTTCCGGACCGTGCATCAGCTCGCGACCGTCGCCGGCCGGCGCCGGGGACAGCTCGATCGCTGGATGCTGCGGGCGGGGCTCGCGCCCGCCAAGGTCGTCATGCTCGCCGCACGCGTCGCCTGGACCCACCACTACCTCCGCGCGCCGGGCAACCGCTTCAAGACCCTCGCGCTCCGGCTCGGTTATCCCGACACGGTCGGGCTCGGCCGGCACGTCAAGTGGATGACGGGGATGACCCCGACCCAGCTCCGGCGCGGCGTCGACGCCGACGCGCTGCTCGAGATCCTGCTCCGGCGCGTCGCGCGCTGAGCGCGGTCAGCCCACGAGCTGCAGCGTCGGATCTGGCTGACCGGTGTCGAGCACCTGTCGCACCTTCTGCAGCAGCGCGTTGGGGGTGAACGGCTTCTCGAGGAACGCCGTCTCGAGGCGCGACACGCCGTGCCGCACGATCGCGTCCTCCGTATACCCGGACGCGTACAGCAACCGCATCGTCGGACGCGCCGGCAGCAACACTTCCGCCAGCTCCCGGCCGCTCATCCCCGGCATCACGACGTCCGTCATGAGCAGGTCGATCGTCCCCGCGTAGCTCGCCGCGACCTCGAGCGCCTGGTCGCCCCCGGCCGCCGCCAGCACGTGATATCCGGACCGCGTCAGCACCCGCGTGGCCAGCCGGCGCACCGCATCCTCGTCCTCGACCAGCAGCACGGTGGCCGAGCCGGGATGGTACGCCTCCATCTCCCCCGTCACCCGCAGCTCCTCGGGCTGCTGCTGCCGCGGCAGGTAGACGGTGAACGTGCTTCCCGCGCCCTCCTCGCTCTCCACGCGAACGAACCCGCCGCTCTGCTTCACGCTGCCGTACACCGTCGAGAGGCCGAGCCCCGTGCCCTTCCCCTGCTCCTTGGTCGTGAAGAACGGCTCGAACACGCGGTCGCGCACGCTCGGAGCCATCCCCGTCCCCGTGTCGGCCACGACGATCGCGACGTACGGCACGCGCTCGGCGTCGGAGAACCCTTCGACGTCGGCCGCGCTCACGTTCCGCGTCTCGATCCGGAGCTCGCCGCCGCGCGGCATCGCGTCGCGCGCGTTCACCACGAGGTTGAGCAGCACCTGCTCGAGCTGGCCGGGGTCGGCGCGCACCGACCCCAGCTCGGGATCGAGCACGAGCTTGAGGTCGATGTCCTCCCCGACCGTCCGGCGCAGCATCCGCGAGATGTCCGTCACCATCTCGTTGGGCGAGAGCGTCCGCGGCTTGAGGATCTGCTTGCGACTGAACGCGAGCAGCTGGCGCGTCAGCGAGCTCGCGCGCTCGGCGGCACGCTCGATCTCCACGAGCTCCTCCTTCACCGCCTCCTTGCAGTCGATGTCGGCCAGCCCGAGCTCCGCGTTCCCCTTGATGACGGTGAGCAGGTTGTTGAAGTCGTGCGCCACGCCGCCGGCGAGCCGCCCCACCGCCTCCATCTTCTGGCTCTGGCGCAGCTCCTCCTCGGCGCGCTTGCGGTCCGCGACGACCGAGTTGAACCCGGAGCGCAGCTTGCCGATCGCGTCGTCGCTCTGGACGCCGAGCGCGACGGAGTAGTCCCCCGCCGAGAAACGCTGCATCGCGCCGAGGATGTCGAGCACGTTGCGCTCGAGATACTGCTGCCGCTCGCGGTCGCGCTCCGCCGCCAGACCGAGCTGCTCGTTCATCAGTTGCAGGTGCCGGTGCCGGCGCTGCGCGCCGCGCACGATCGCGACCACCACCGCGCCGACCATCAGCGCGACGGCGCCGCGGAACCACCACGTCGCCCAGAAGGGGGGCGTCACGACGATGTCGATCGACGTGCCCGCGTGATTCCACACCCCGTCGTTGTTGGCCCCACGCACGCGGAAGGTGTACGACCCGGGCGGGAGGTGCGTGTACGCGGCCACGCGCTTCCTCCCGACGTCGTTCCACTCCGCGTCGAGCCCGTCGAGCTTGTAGGCGTAGCGGTTCTTCTCCGGCGCGGAGAAGTCGAGGGCGGCGAACTCCAGCGTGAACACCCCCTGGTCGTGCCGCAGCACGAGCCGCTTCGTCTCCGTGATGTTCCGCCGGAGCGGCGAGTCCTCGGCACCGATCGCCACCGGCTTGTTGAACAGCTGGAACCCGGTCAGCACCACCGGCGGCACGTGCCGGTTCTCTTTGAGGCGCTCGGGCGTGATGACGTTGAAGCCCTGGATCCCGCCGAACCAGATCGCGCCGTCTCTCGTCCGGAGCGACGACGTGAAGTTGAACTCACTCCCCTGGAGCCCGTCGGCCACCGTGAGGTGCTTGCCTCGGCGCGCGACGGGATCGAAGCGCGAGACACCCTGATCGCCGCTGATCCACAGCCGGCCGGCGCCGTCGGCGACGATCGCGTTGACCGTCACGCCGGGCAGCCCGTCGGCCTCCGTGTAGTGCTCGATCCGGCCGGTGCGGCGGTCGAGGCGATCGAGGCCGTTCGAGGTACCGATCCAGACGACGCCCGGCTCGCTCTCGACGATGGCGTTCACGGCGAGCGAGCTGATGCCGCGTGCCCCGACGGGATAGCGGCGCAGCCGACCGGTGCGTGGATCGACCTCGATCAGCCCGTTGCCGATCCGCGCGCCACTGGTCGTCGTGCCCACGAGCAGCGCGCCGTCACGCAGCTCGGTGATGACGCGGACCTGGCTCTCCTCGCGCCGTCCGAGCGCGATCGGCTTCGAGAACACGCCCGTCGCCGGGTCCACGTACTGCAGCCCGCGCTGGAAGGTCCCGACCCAGATGCGTCCCTGCCGATCGGCGTGCACCGAGAACGCGTGATGGTCGGCGATCCCGCTGTTCTGCGGCGTGAAGGCGGTGAACCGTCCGGTCGCCGGATCGAACCGGCTCACGCCGCCGGCCCACGTGGCGAGCCAGATCTTCCCGAATCGATCTTCCGTCAGCGAGAGCACGGCGTCGGAGTTCAGGTTGCTGGACCGCGTCGTGTATCGCGTGAACGTGCCGGTCGCCCGGTCGAAGCGATTGAGGCCGCCGCCGTCGGTCGCGACCCAGAGCCGCCCCCGCGAGTCCTCGAGGAAGGCCATCACGGAGTTGTAGCTCAGGCTCTTCGGATTGCCGGCCACCGACCGGTACCGGCGGATCGCGTTCCCGTTCGGCCGCGAGATGTTGACCCCGCCGTTGAAGGTGCCGACCCACAGACTGCCGCTCGGATCCGCGAGCAGCGACCAGATGGAGTTGCTGCGCAGCCCTGACGGGCTGTTCGGATCGAACCGGTTGTGCGCGAACCGCTGCGTCGCGAAGTCGAGGTGGTCGAGCCCTCCGTTCTCGGTCCCGATCCAGAGCCCGCGCGTGCCGTCGAGCAGGAGGGTGCGCACGGCATCGACCGCGAGGGTCGTGGTGTCCCGCGGATCGTGCCGATACCGCGTCACGCGCCCCGAGGCGCGATCGATCCGCGTGAGCCCGCTGTCCATCATCGCCACGTAGAGCCGGCCCGTCGCGTCCTCGACGATCTTCCGCACGTCGGTGTCGCGCACCCAGACGGTCACCCGGCCGGTCCGCGGATCGAGCTCGCGCGCCCCGCTCAGCTTCCCGCCGATCCACAGGTGGCTCACGCGGTCCAGGTAAAGGTCCTGGATGTCGATGCCGGTCAGCGCCGGCGAGTACGGTCTCGCCCGCCCGCTGCGCCGATCGAAGGTATAGAGGCCGCGCGCCGTGCCGAGCCACAGCGTACCGTGCGCCTCGAGGATCGCGCTCACTGCGACCGTGTCGCCCGGTACCACGCTGTAGTTGCGGAACTCGTCGCGGTCGCGATCGTAGCGGCTCAACCCGAAGGGGGTGCCGATCCAGATCGTCTTCTCGCGGTCCTCGTACAGCTTCGTCGCGTCGTTGTCGATGAGGCTCGTCGAGTCGCCCGGGCGGTGCCGGTACACTGTGAAGGTGTAGCCGTCGTACCGGTTCAGCCCCTTCGGCGTGCCGAGCCAGAGAAAGCCGCGGCTGTCGCGCAGCATGTCCTGTACGAGCGAGCTCGACAACCCGTGATCCGGCGTAAGCCGGCGGAACTGGATCCGCTGAGCAGGCGCGGGGCGCGCCGTGGCGGCGCACAGCGCCGCGGCGACGAGCAGCCACCGGCCACGCCGTCTCGGGACAGCGCGGGTCGAGGCATCGTACGGGCATCGGACTCGCCCCATGGACAGCTCTCTCGGGGACTCGAAGCGGGCGGCGTCATCGCGCGCCCACTGGGTCCGCCGTGCGGAAGGAGGGGAAGGGGGGGACGGTCGGCCCATCGAAAGTGCCGGCACGGTCCCGTTCGCCCTTTAGTGTCGGCAGATTGATGAACCGCTTGCAGCGCGCCCCCAGCCGCGGTGGTGGCGCGCAGCGGGTGTCGCGCGCGATGCTCGATCGTCGAGCGTGTGCGCATCACCGATCGTGATCCGGCTCGCCGATGTTCGTCCCAGAGATCGTCTCGACCCTCCGCGGATACACCCGACGTCAACTCGCCGCCGACCTCCAGGCCGGCGTCATCGTCGGCATCGTCGCCCTCCCGCTCGCGATCGCCTTCGCGATCGCGAGCGGCGTCACCCCCGATCGCGGCCTCTACACCGCCATCGTCGCCGGCTTCATCATCTCGGCGTTCGGGGGCTCGCGCGTGCAGATCGGCGGCCCGACCGGGGCGTTCGTCGTCATCGTGTACGGCGTCGTCCAGAAGTACGGCGTCGACGGTCTCATGGTGGCCACGCTCATGGCGGGGGTCATCCTCATCGCCCTCGGGGCCGCGCGCCTGGGCGGCGCGATCAAGTTCGTGCCGCATCCGGTGGTGATCGGGTTCACGAGCGGCATCGCCGTCGTGATCTTCTCGAGCCAGGTCAAGGACGTGCTCGGGCTCCGGATGGGTGCCGTCCCCGCGCCCTTCGTCGAGAAGTGGGCCTCGTACGTCGCGCACCTGGGGTCGGCCAACTGGTACGCCGTCGGCATCGCGGCGGCGGCGCTCCTCATCATGCAGCTCTGGCCGTTCGTGAGCCACCGGGTCCCCGGGCCCTTCGTCGCGCTCGTCGCGACGACCGTCGCCGTGCACATGCTCGACCTGCCCGTGGAGACGATCGGCTCGCGATTCGGCGCGATCAGCGCGCATCTGCCGCAGCCGGTGATGCCGCGCCTGAGCTTCACGGAGATCACGTCGCTCGTGCAGCCGGCCATCGCCATCGCGCTGCTCGGCGCAGTGGAATCGCTGCTGTCGGCCGTGGTGGCCGACGGGATGATCGGGACGCGGCACAAGTCCAACCTGGAGCTCGTCGCGCAGGGCGCGGCCAACGTCGTCGCGCCGCTGTTCGGCGGCATCCCGGCCACGGGCGCGATCGCCCGCACCGCCACCAACGTCCGCAACGGGGGCCGGACCCCGGTCGCGGGGATCACGCACGCCGTCACGCTGCTCCTGCTGACGCTGTTCCTCGGCCGGCTCGCCGCGCTCATTCCGATGGCGACGCTGGGCGCGATCCTCGTGATCGTGGCCTACAACATGAGCGAGTGGCGCACCTTCCGCAGCGAGCTCCGCGGCCCGAAGAGCGACGTGATCGTGCTGCTCACCACCTTCTTTCTCACCGTCGTCGTCGACCTCACCGTCGCGATCGAGGTCGGGATGGTGCTCTCGGCGTTCCTCTTCATGCGGCGCATGGCCGAGGTGACCAACGTGACGGCGATCACTCGCGAGCATGCCGACGGGACGAGCGTGGACGACGAGGACGTCGCCGCGCTGGCGCGTCAGCTGCCGAAGGGCGTCGTCGTCTACGAGATCAACGGCCCGCTGTTCTTCGGCGCGGCGGAGCGCTTCCGAAACGTGCTCGGCGAGATCCGGGAGCGGCCGCGGGCGCTCGTCGTGCGAATGCGCCACGTACCGGCGATGGACTCCACGGGGATCCACGCCCTGCGCGAGCTCGTGCGGCGCAGCATGCACGACCGGACGACGGTGATCCTGTGCGAGGTGTCCGACCAGCCGCGGATCGTGCTCACGAGCTCGGGGCTGTTCGACGAGCTGGGCCCGGACAACGTGCTGCCGTCGTTCGACGAGGCCATGGCGCGCGCGGCGGAGATCGCGCGGCACGCGCGGGGAACGACCGGCACGCACGAGGTGTCCGCCCGCGTCGGGCACTGACACTCGCCGGGAGGCGGCGTCGTATGGGGGAGGGCGCACCCGCCTCTCCCCGAGCCCGTCTTTTCATGAGCGATCCAGGCAAGGTCATCGTCGCGCTGGGCTTCTTCGCCACGCTGACCTACATCGTCCGTCTCGTCACCCTCGGTGGTGCGTCGCTCCTGAGGCGGCACGACCCCGCGACCCGCGGCCTCGTGGTCGACGAGGAGCGCATGGCGCGCCTCGAGCAGGCGGTGGAAGCGATCGCGCTCGAGGTGGAACGGATCTCGGAGGGCCAGCGGTTCACCACGAAGCTGCTGGCGGAGCGGGCCCAGCCCGATCACGCCGGCGTCGCCCACGTCCCCGAGCGCCGGCACGTCACGCCGCACTGATCGGACTGGACGGTGCGGGGCACCGGACTTGCCATTCCGTCCGGCATGACGATCTCCGCGAACCGACCCAGGCGTCTCGTCGTGGCCACGCTGCTGGGCGTCACGCTCGCGGCGTCGTGCGTCGAGATCGAGGACGCATCCGACACCAAAAAGAAGGCGACCGCCGACAGCGCCGCGGGCGCCGTGGGCACGACGCCGGCAGCCGTCACGCCGGTGCCGCCCTCGACGGCTCGCTTCGGGCCGGACAGCGCGACGTACATCCGCGGCGGTCCGCCCTGGACTCCGGAGGAGATGGCCGCGCTCCAGAGCGACTCCGCGCACAGCATCACGGAGATCGACACGACGATCGTCGCGTCGGACGGCGCACCGAACGGCGCCGCTGTTGCGGCACCGGGCGCACCGGGCACACCGTCCGGCGTGGCGGTGCCGACGCCGCTCCTCGCCAAGGGCGCGCTCCTCATTCCCGTTCAGGGCATCGAGGCGTCGGCACTTCGGAACACGTACGACGAGCGGCGCGGCGGCGGCAGCCGCACCCACGAGGCGCTCGACATCCCGGCGCAACGCGGCACGCCAGTGCTCTCGGCGACAGGCGGGCGCGTGCTCAAGCTCTTCGACAGCAAGGCAGGCGGGAAAATGGTCTACGCCGCCGACTCGAGTGAGCGCTTCATCCTGATGTACGCCCACCTCGACACCTACGCCAACGGCCTCGCCGACGGCCAGCCGCTGCGCCGTGGGCAGGTCCTCGGCACGGTGGGCACGACGGGCAACGCCCCGCCGACCGTTCCCCACCTGCACTTCGCCATCGCCCGCTCGAACAACGTGAAGGAATGGTGGAAGGGAGCACCCGTGAACCCCTATCCGTTGTTCGCCCCCTGAAAGGCGGTGAGTCGGTGAGTTGGATAGGGAGCTGGTTGGTCGGTTGATTGGTGCGTTGAACCGCGAATAGCCGCGAACCGGCGTAGAGACCACTCAGTGGAGTCTCCACGCCGGTTCGTGGCATTCGCCGTTCAACTCACTCAGAAACCGAGCAACTATCACACCATCGCACTCACCAACTCACCGCTCGTCAGGCCTCAGCGCGTTCCCTGCCACCGCACCTGCCTGACCTTCCTCAACAGCACCCCGACCACGATGGCGGTGGCGACGGACCACGCAATCACGAAGATCGTCCGCGTGCGCGACGGGCCGTGGGCGATGCCGGTGCCGTAGTAGATCGTCATCGCCACCGCGTGGATCAGCACGACCCCCATCACGAGGTGGAGCACGGCACGCCGCAGCGCCGCGCGCTGCGGCGCCCGTGGATCGACAGGTGGAACGGGCACCTGCCGCTCAGTCGTCGCCCATCGCCGGCACGGCGTGGCCGTGCGCGCCGCGTGGGATCGGATGCTCCGCCGTCATCGGCGGGGTGAAGCCGAACTTGCGCGCCAGCCAGCGGCGCCCTTCATCCATCACCTCGTAGAACGTCGGGATCACGAGCAGGGTGAGCATCGTGCTCGTCAGCACGCCGCCGATGATCGCGATGCCGAGCGGCGCGCGGAACTGCGCCCCCTCGCCACCGCCGAGCGCCACCGGGATCATGCCGGCGATGAGCGCGAACGTCGTCATGAGGATCGGCCGCAGTCTGATCGCGCCCGCCTCGATCAGCGCCTCGCGCAGTGGCATCCCCTCCTTCTCGCGCGCCCACTTCGCGAAGTCGATCAGCAGGATCGCGTTCTTGGCCACGATGCCCATCAGGAGGATCACGCCGATGAGCGACATGATGTTGATCGTGTTCCCCGTGATCGCGAGCGCGAGCAGCACGCCGATGAGCGAGAGTGGCAGCGACATCAGGATCGCCAGCGGGTCGAGGAAGCTGCCGAACTGCAGCACGAGCACGAGGTACATCAGCCCGACCGCGACGAACAGCGCGGTGAAGATCTGCGCGAACACCTCGTTCTGCGCCTGCGAGTCGCCACCGAGCCCGAACCGCACGCCCGGCGGCAGGGTCAGCTTCGCGACCGCGTTCTCGACATCCCGCGTCACGTCGCCCGTCGCGCGCCCCGAGGTGTTCGCCTCCACGGTGACCACGAGATCACGGTCCCAGTGATCGATGATCGCCGGGCCGATCCCCTGCTGGATCGTCGCCACCTGCCCGAGCGGCATCGTGGTCGGCGCGCCATTCGGTCCCATCACGACGAGTGGGAGCTGATGCAGGTCCTCCGCGTTCCGCCGCGACTCGGGGGCGAGGCGCACCTGGACGTCGCGCATCTCCCCCGCGGGATCCTCCCAATCGCCCGCATCGATCCCGGCGAACGCGGGCCGCAGCGACTGCGCCACCTGCCCCACCGTGACGCCGAGCGTTCCGGCGACGCCGCGGTCGAGGTTGACCTCGAGCTCCGGCTTCTGGCCCTTGGTGGAGAGACCGACGTCCACCGCGCCCGGCGTCGCGCGCACGATCTGCGCGACCTGCTCCGCCGCCTGGTTGAGCGCGACGATGTCGTTCCCCTTGAGCTGGAACTGCAGCTCCTTCCGGCCGCCGCTGAAGTCGTTCGTGAAGACGGACAGCGTCACCCCCGCCACGTGCTTCATCTCGTTGCGCAACACCTGCGCGAGCTGCTCGGCGCTCAGGTCGCGCTCCTCGATCGGCTTGAGCCGGACGTAGATGTTCCCCTCGTCGACCGTGCCCGACGCGCCGCCGCCGAGCGTCGTGTAGGTGTAGAGCACCTCGGGATGCGTGCGCGTGATGCGCGCCGCCTCCTGCGCCTTGAGCCGCGTGTACGCCATGTTCGAGCCCGGCGGCGTCTCCAGCGCGATGATGAACTCGGAGCGGTCGTCCTCCGGGAAGAAGCCCACGCCGACCGTGCGCGCGGGGGGCACC
>DASTSX010000120.1:0-2569 GCA_035760455.1 Gemmatimonadaceae bacterium
GCCAGGTCACGACGCGCCGCGCCGCGCGCACGGGATCGCGCAGGCTCACCACGACCGGCCCGACCGGCACGATCTCCTCCATCGGCGCGCGCCAGCTCCCGACCCCCGTCAGGTTCACCACGTGCAGCACCAGCCGCTCGGCCTGGCGATACAGCTCGACGTTCAGCAGGCCCGGCGACTCGACGCGCAGCGGGATGGTGTCGCGCGCCGCCCACCGCACGAGGTTCGCCAGCAGGTCGCCATGGTCGGGCAGGTTGTCGATCGCGTATCGCCGGTCGATGTCGGCGGGGAGGAACGCCACGCGCCGGCCGCGCTGCTCGTCGATCACCAGTCCGGGGAGGTCCGTGCGCGGCTCGCGCATCCACGCCGTCTCGGGGGGAAAGGCGGGGAAGGCGGGAACGAACGTCGCCAGCACCGTCGCGCCGGTGGCGACGCGCAGCGGCTCGAGCGCGCCGCCATACGGCAGGATGTCCGTCTGCTCGAAGCCACGGAGCGCGGGATGCCGTGGACCCATGACGCGTGGCTCGCCGGCTACGTGAGGCCCGTCCACTCCCGCGCGCAGCTCCGGGGTGAGACGCAGGTAGGTCTGCGCCGCCGCGTTGCCGCGAAAGCGCTCGGACGCGGCGCGTGCAGCCGTCGTAGTGCCGGCGCGGGACACGCCGAGGAGATCCGCGAGGGCGAAGTCCGGCCGCGCGTCGCCCCACTCGTCGAACAGGCTCGTCTGCCCCGTCGCGATCAACGCGCCGCCGCGCTCGACGAACCGCCGGATCGATGCGACCTGCGCGTCGCTCAACGCGCCGAGGTTGGGGAGCACGAGCACCGCGAGCGATCCCGTCGCGCCGTCGAGCTGATCGACGTGCACCGGCACGTGGGGGATCCGCGCGCGCACGAGCGCGTGCATCCAGCCGCGCAGCGGTTGCTCACAGAGCTCGTCGGCCGCGTCGCGCCCGTAGTAGTCCACGCTTCGCTGCGACCACACGACGCCGACGCTCGCAATCGGCGTGCGATCGATCAGGTACCGCTCGTTCTCGCGGTGCCAGCGCATCACCGGCTCGGCGGTGCGATACATCCGCCGGTCCTCGTGATACGCCGAGACGTGGTGCCACCACGGCTGGATGCCGCCGGCGAACCCCGCGAGCATCCATGCGCGCGCCTCGGCCGGCGTCTTCGTCGCGAGGCGGAACATCGGCGTGCCGATCTGATACATCGGCATGCTCTCGGGCACGAGCTTGTCCCAACCGAGCATGCCGTGGATGAGCTTTCCCGTGAACGCGTTGTGCTGGAACCCCTCCGCGGTGCGGCGGGTCTGGTGGTCGAGGAACACCATGGGCGCGCGCGCGCAGATCGCGCGATAGTCGCGGAAGCTCCGCGCCTGACCGGCGATGCTGCCGCCGTTCATCCCCACCCAGACGCAGTCCTCGCCGCCCGCGGCGCGAGTGACCGCGTTGTTGGCGTCCCACAGCTCGATCCGGCGCGCGTAGCTCCACTCGATCCACTTCCGGAAGGCGACGTCGTCCCAGTCTCGCCGGCGCGGCAGCTCCTGGCCCGTCGCGTCGCGGAACCCGCGCCGGCAGTTCTCGCAGTAGCAGATGCTGCTGCGATCGAGCCCGCTCCAGCTGTTGTCGGTGAAGCCGTCCGGCCGCGCGCGCTCGATCACCTCGCGCATGACGTCGGGCAGGAAGCTGCGGTAGTACGGTCCGTTGATGCACGTGACGTAGAGCTCGCCGCTCCGATACGGCTTCCCCTCGGCGTCCACGGCGATCCAGTCGGGATGCTCGCGGAACACCGGCTCGTGGACGCGGTTCGAGTCCATCCGCGCGACGACGGTGAGCCCGTCGGCGCGCGCGGCCCGGGCGAGCTCGCCGAACAGGTCGCGGTCGCCGAGCGCCTGGGCGCGATACTGGAGCGGGAAGCGGCTCGGGTAGTAGGCGACGATGCCTGCCGCGTTGACGATGACGCCCTGGACGGCGGTGCGACGCCAGTACTGGCGCCACCAGGCGATGTCGTAGCGCGGCGGGTCGATCTCGGTGATGTTGGTCTGGCCCCAGCGGAGCGTGCGGCGGTACCAGGGCAGGGGGGCGCCGGGCGCGGCATCGGGTTGCACGGCGCTCGCGGATGTCGGCCCGCCGATGGTTCGACCGAGCACTGCCATCGCACCGAGCTGCGCGACGAACTCGCGGCGGGTGGTCGTCATCGTGGCATACGCGTACGCGCCGTGCGCTGACGAACGGCGCCCCGGGGAAGCGGGATTGCCATGGGTCAAACTGTGTAGCGCCGACCACGTCCACAAGCGCGGCACCGGAGCCGAGCTCGCGCTCCGCTCGGGATGACAGTCTGGGTGCAGATCCCTCGACTCCGCCCTGCGGGCTCCGCTCGGGATGACGCCGGTCCGTCATCCCGAGCGAGCCCAGCGAGTCCCTCCGTCATCCCGAGCGAGCGTAGCGAGTCGAGGGATCTGCACCTGACGCGCTCCTAGCCGGCGGTGGTGAACAGGTGCTATTGAATAGCTGTTCGCTGCCCCACAGCCCCCATCGTATGGAACCGACCCCTCTGTCTCGCCGCGAGTTCG
>DASTSX010000121.1:0-9715 GCA_035760455.1 Gemmatimonadaceae bacterium
CAGATCGAGGCGCGCAGGGCGATCCAGTTCACCGACCTGTTGACGACGACCCCCGGCCTCCGCGTCCAGGGCTCGATGGGCCGCATGTACATCACGTCGACGCGCAACGTGGGGCGGCAGGGGTGCGTGTCGATCTACGTGGATGGCTCACGGTGGCAGCAGCTCGAGGCGGGCGACCTCGATTCCTTCGTGCGGCCGCAGGACGTGGCGGCGATCGAGGTGTATCCCGGCGGCGGCTCGATGCCGGTCGAGTTCCAGACGACGGGCGGGGACTGCGCCGCCGTCGTGGTGTGGACGAAGCTCAACGTCAACCGCAGAGTGAAATCCTGATGCTCGCCACGCCGATCGTGCACGACCCGTTCGTGTTCAGTCTCGGGCCGCTCGACCTGACGGGCTTCGGAATCGCCATGATGGCCGCGTTCGGCATCGCGCACTTCGTCGCGCAGACGGTGCTGGAGCAGCGCGGCGACGACGCGGAGATCATGAACGACGTGACCTTCGCGGCACTCATCGGCACGATCGTCGGGGGCAAGGTCTATTTCGCCATCAACGAGGCCATCGCGGGGCGCGGGTTCGGCTCCGCGCTGTTCAGCCGCGCGGGGTTCGTGTACTGGGGCGGCTTCCTTGGCTCCGTGCTGCTGTCGTGGCTCGTGATCCGGTGGCGGAAGCAGCAGTTCCTGCGCGTGGCCGACGGCGCGGCCGTGGGGATCGCGGCGGGGTACGCGATCGGGCGCACGGGCTGCTGGGCAGTGGGCGACGACTACGGCCGCGTGTACGACGGGCCGCTCGCCGTGGCGTTCCCGCGCGGCATGCCCGCGTCGACGGTGGCGAACATGAACGCGGAGTTCCACGCGAACCTGCCGGCGACGCTGCCACCGGATTCCGTGGTGAGCGTGTATCCGACGCAGCTGCTCGAGGTCGCGCTGGGGTTCGTGATGTTCTGGATCCTCTGGCGGCTGCGGCGGCACGCGCACGGCCCGGGATGGCTGTTCGGCATGTACTGCGTGCTCGCCGGCGTCGAGCGGTTCGTCGTCGAGTTCTTCCGCGCGAAGGGCGACGTGGTCGGACCGCTGACGTCCGCGCAGTGGGTCGCGCTGGCGATCGCCGCGGCCGGCACCGTCCTGATCACCACCCGCCGCGCGGCGACGACGCTCGCCGTCGCGCGCTGAGCCCTCGTCCACGAACGCGATGACCACGACGTACCGCGGCCGTCCCGACGCGTCGGAGTACGCGTCGTTCTATCACGGCTACATCGCCTCGGTGCCGGAGGGGGACGTGCTCGAGGTGCTTCGCTCGGGCGGGCGCGAGCTGATCGAGGCGCTCGAACGGATCCCGGAATCGCGCGGCGGCCATCGCTACGCGCCGGACAAGTGGACGATCCGCGAGGTGATCGGCCATCTGATCGACGCCGAGCGAATCTTCGGCTATCGCGCGTTGCGATTCGCGCGCGCGGACCGGACGGAGGTCCCCGGCTTCGCCGAGAACGAGTACGTGAAGTCCGCCGGCTCGGACGCTCGGACGATCGCCGATCTGGTGCGCGAGCTCGCGGTGGTGCGCGAGAGCAGCGCGCTGATGTTCGAGTCGCTGCCCGAGGACGCGTGGCTCCGCACCGGGATCGCCAACGGGAACGCGATCAGCGTGCGGGCGCTCGCGTACGTCGTGGTGGGGCACCCGAGGCATCACCTCAGGATTCTGCGGGAGAGGTATGGGGTCGAGTGAACTGCTAGGTTCCGGCTACCGGTCGCAGGCTCCCGGAAGGGCGCGCCGACGTGCGGATCCCTCGACTCGCTCCGCTCGCTCGGGATGACGGCGAACGCCGGCGCCGCCGTCATCCCGAGCGCAGTCGAGGGATCCGCACCTTAACGAGCAGGCTGGCCGACCAGACTTCCGGGAGCCGACGACTGGTACCGGGTACCAGGTTCGTCAGTCGTAGCGGGAACTCGCCGCGGCAGTTCAATCCCCGATGCAGCACCCCGCCGTGCACTCCACCCAGACGGGATCGGTCGGGGGATCGAACAGCAGCAGGTTCGAGCGCTGCACGGAGTCGCTGCGCAGCGATTCGGCGCACGTGTAGAAGTTCGCGCGGTTGACGCGGCCGGGGCGGAAGGGATGGTTGCACGGCCGGAAGGTCCCCGTGCCGATGCTGCTGTGCCGACGCGCGCCGGGTGTGGTGTCGAGCTCCTCGAACTGCCAGCGGCCATTGCCGCCCGTCCCCGGCAGGACGATCAGGTAGTACTCGAGCCGGGGGTTCGGCTTGAAGCCGTAGCGGTCTTCGTCGAGCGTGCCGCGGTTCAGCGCGCGAACCGCCACGACGCCGTTCGCCGGGACGTTGGTGGCGCTCAGCGAGTCCTGACCGTTCACGGCGTCGACGCGCACGGGGGTCCGGCGCGTCGGGTTCGTGCCGTCGCACCCGGGGTTGCCCTTGCACTTCCGTTCGCGCTCCGCGCCACCGCCCCACTGGAGCCGCTGCACGAACTCGAAGAACTCGTCGCCGCTGTACTGATCGATCGGCTTCGTGAGCTGCCCGGGAAGCCCGGCGGCGGCGACGGCGAGCGTGTTGGGTGCCGCGGACGGCGCGGGAGCGGCGGAATCGGCGGCGGCGCGCGCGCTGTCCGGCGCGCGGCCGCGCTCGCCGCACGCGGCCAGTGCGCCGAAGGCCAGCGCGGTGAGTCCGGAACGCAGGACGGCGGGGACGGCGAGTGGTCGTCTCACGAGAGTCGGGGAATGGGAGAACGGCGCGCCGCGCCGGATCCGGCGCGACCGAACGGCGACTACGATAGCGGCTGGCGCGCCGCGAGGCGACGCATGCGCACCAGCGTCGGCTCGAGGCTCGCGTCGGCGCGGCTCCACAGGGTGAGCACGCGGCTCGCCCAGAGCTCGGCGGACGACGGGTCGTTCAACCGGGCGGCCAGCTCCGCGCGATATGCCATCGCGCGCCCCACCGACGCGGCCATGACCGGCTCGGTCACGATGAACGACGACAGCGTGGGAAGCGCGGTGAGGGCGATGTCGAGGCGATCGGCGGCATGGCGCGGATCGCCCGCGAAGTCCGCCAGCCATGCCTCCTGGATGATGTAGTCCAGCGACACGCCGCCGGGACGCATGCCGCGGCGCGTCTCGGCGAGCGAGTCGAGCATCCGCCGCACCCCGGCGCGGTCGCCGCGTGCCGCCACGTGCTGCATGAGCATCAGTGGCCCCGACGGCCTGCTCACGACCTGCGTCGCGCCGGGCCCGGTGCAGGGCACGGCGAGCGACACGGGACGCTCGAGCAGCGCGTCCGCCGTCTGCTGCCGGTCGGCGGCGCCGACGTAGCTGGTGAGCGTGCGCACGATCGCCGCCGGCAGCGCGCGCGCCGAGTCGTCGCACACGCCGAGCGCGGCGCGCACGAGCAGCGAGGCGAGCGCATCGTTCGTCGCCGGCACCACCTCCGCGCCCTGGCGAAGGCTGGAGGGCCCGCTGGCGCGCATGTACCGGATCGCGAGCCCGGTCCGGCCGGCGAACGCGGCGAGCGCCGCGAGCTGGGACGCGTGGCTCGCCGGGCTCTGACGCTCCGCGTTGAGCACGGAGTCCGCAGTGGCGGTGGCGCGCGCGAAATCGGCGAGCTTGAGATGCAGGCGGACGTCCGCGGCGGCGAGGCGCAGCCGCTGCTCGGGGTCCGTGCTCAGCGCGCGGGCCCGCTCGAGCGCCGACAGCGCCGAGTAGCGTCCGTTCGGCGTGCCGATGATCTCGTCGCGCGTCTCGAGCAGCACGGTCATCGCCTCGAAGACGTCGGCGCTGCCGGGCATGCGCTGGGTGAGCGACTCGAGCAGCGACAGCATCCGATCGCGGTTGTGGCGCAGCGCCGCGTCGTACGTCGCGGTGGAGCGCCCGACGCGGAATTCGGCGATCGGGTAGGGCACGTAGGCGACGGTGTCGCCGCGCAGGTCGGGGAGCGCACCGAAGCGGAGAGCGCCCGCCTGGCCGGTCCGGAAGCGGTTGTGCTCCATGAGCGCGATCTGGCGCAGGAACTCGCTCGGCAGCGCGCCGAACGACTCTGGCGCGAGCTCGAGCGCGCGCGTCGCGGCGCGCCAGGCGGCCTCGTAGCTGCCGCGAAAGCCCCACCCGGTGGGCGAGTCCGGCGCCCGCACGACGAGGCGGTCATACGCCTGGCACGACGCGAGCCCGAGCCATGCGATCGCGTCGAGCGAATCGCGGGACCGCAGCGCCGAATAGCTCGCACACGCCGCCGGGTAGTCGTCGCGGCTGAGCGCGCCGAGCGCGTCGGCGAGCAGCCGCTCGCGCGGGTCGAGGGCGGCGCGGCCCTTGTCGGCGGCGATGTACGCGGTGGCCCACTCCTTCGCCGGCGCGCGGCGCCACGACTTCACCTGCGCGAGCCAGAGGTTGGCCTGCGGATACGCGGGGTCGAGGGTCACGGCGCTGTCGAGCGCCGTCGTCGCGGCGCCGACGTCCCACCGCGTCAGGGCGACCGCGCCGCGCTGGAACGCCTGCCACGCCGCGTACGACGACGTACCCAGGTCCGCGCGCGCCGAGATGTCGGATGCGTGCGGGCTGCGCAGCAGATCGGCCACCAGCGCGCGATAGTCGATTCCCCGCAGCCCGTTTGCACCGCGCGCGGACACGCTCCGCGTGACCTCGCGCAGACTCTCGCCGGTGAGCGCGTCGTACAACCCCACGCGCACCACCGACGAGTCGCGTCCCGTGGTCACGCGGCCCCACACGACCCGGCCCGCGTGCACCGAGCGGGCGACGCGCATGACATCGTCCACCAGGTGGGCGTCGTCGCCGTCGTCGTCGCGCACGGCGTCTTGCACGCTCACGTCGCTGGCGAGCTTGAGCCCCTCCCACCGCTTGAGCGACTCGTACACGCCGCCCGCTGCGGGGTCGGCGGCCGGATTGGGTGGGGCGCTGCCGACGTACTGGAACGGCACCACCGCGTATTGCGCCGAATCCACGCGCACCGTGAGCCGCTCGATCCGCACGCGCACCGGCGGGGACATGGCGACGGCGAACGCGGCGAGCGCGACACCCGCAGCCCACGGCCACGGACTTTTCCGCCACGACCGGCGTGCCGCGCGCGCGGTGAGCGTCTCGCCCGAGTGGCCGATCGCGGCCGAGAGCGCGGCACTGAAGGCGCGTGCGTCGGGATACCGGTCGTCGGGAGACGTCGCGAGCGCTTTCGCGATCACCGTCTCGATCGGCCCCGGGACATCGTGCCGGTACTCGTGCAGCAAGGGCGGCGTCTTCGTCAGCCGCGCCGAGAGCTGCTGCTGCGGCGTCTCGCCGGGGAAGGGGGGCACGCCCGCGATCGCCTCGTACAGCACGCAGGCGAGCGAATACACGTCGCTCCGGCCGTCGAACGCGCGGTCGCGCGCCTGCTCGGGGCTCATGTACGCCGGCGTGCCCGTGATCGTGCCCTGCTGCGTGATCTTCTCGCTCGCCCGGTCGATGGCGCGCGCGATGCCGAAGTCCGCCACCACGGCGTGACCGCCCGAGAAGAGGATGTTCTCGGGCTTGATGTCGCGATGCACGATGCCGCGCTCGTGCGCGTAGGCGAGCGCCCCCGCGACCTCGCGACCCACCCGCACCGCCTCCTCGATCGAGAGCCGGTTGTCGGCACCGAGCCGCTGCCGCAGCGAGTCGCCCTCGATGAACGGCATCACGTAGTACAGCTGGTCCGCCGTCTCGCCCGAATCGTGGATCGGGAGGATGTGCGGATGCTGGAGGCTCGCCGTGAGCTTGATCTCGCGCAGGAACCGCTGCGCGCCGAGCGCGTGCGAGAGCTCGGGATGGAGGATCTTGATCGCCACGAACCGCTCGTGGCGCTCGTCGCGCGCGAGATACACCGTGGCCGCCCCGCCGCGGCCGATCTCGCGCTTCAGCGTGTATCGCCCGCCGCCGATGTCTCGCTTCAGGACGAAGTGTCCGGCGAGAATGTCGTTCAGGGTCGGCGGTCGATCGTTCACGGCTGGCTGAGGCTCGGCGGGAAGCGCTAAACTATCCTCATCCGTGCGGCGCAACCAGTACGAACGTCCGTCCCGTCCTCCGTCGTGAGCCCTGTCATCCCCGCCGAGGCTGCCGGCTTCACCCTGCGGCCCGCGACCTCCGCCGACGTTTCCGCGATCCTCGCCTGCATCCGCGGGCTCGCCGAATACGAGCGCCTCGCGCAGCAGTGCGTCGCGACGGAGGCGCTGCTGCGCGAATCGCTGTTCGGCGCGCGGCCGGCCGCCGAGGTGGTGCTCGCGTTCGCGGGCGACGAGCCCGCTGGCTTCGCGCTCTGGTTCCAGAGCTACTCCACCTTCCTCGCCAGACCGGGCCTCTACCTCGAGGACCTGTTCGTCTACCCGCAGTACCGCGGCCGCGGCCTCGGCCGTCTTCTGCTGCAGCACCTCGCGCGCGTCGCGATCGAGCGGGGCTACGGCCGCGTCGAGTGGTCCGTCCTCGACTGGAACGTGGACGCGATCAGATTCTACCGATCGCTCGGCGCCGAGCTGCTCCACGACTGGCAGCTCTGCCGCCTCGTCGGCGACGCGATCCCGGCGCTCGCCGCCGAGCGATGAGCGAGGGCGAGTTCCGCGGCTTCCGCCCCGCCGCGATGCGCTTCCTGCGCGCACTCCAGCGGAACAACACGCGCGAGTGGTTCCAGGTGCACCGCGCCGACTACGAGCAGGAGGTGCGCGCGCCCCTTGCCGCGCTCGTCGAGGAGATCGACGTGCGGCTTGCGGGCCTGGCGCCCGAGCTCGTCGGCGATCCGAAGCGGTCGCTGTTCCGGATCCATCGCGACGTACGGTTCTCGAGCGACAAATCGCCGTACAAGACGAACGCGGCGGCCTGGTTCTACCACGGCGACGCGGGGCGCGGCGTCGGGTCGACGACACCGCACGGCGGCGCCGGATTCTACTTCCACATGGAACCGGGTCGCTCGATGATCGGCGGCGGGATCTGGATGCCGCCGCGTCCGACGCTGGCGCGGCTGCGCGAACGCATCGACGAGGATCATCGCACGCTGCGGCGCGTGCTGGCCGACCCGTCGGTGAAGCGGCGGTTCGGCACGCTCGACGAGGAGGCGATGCTGACGCGCATGCCGCGAGGCTACCGCGACGATCATCCCGCGGCGGACCTGCTGCGCCATCAGTCGTTCACGGTGGGCCGCAGGCTCCGCGACGACGAGGTGCTCGGACCGAGGCTGCCGGACCGGCTCGCGCGCGACTACGCGCGGCTCGTGCCGCTGGTGCGGTGGTTCAATGGCGCGCTCGGTCTTCGCGCGCTCGCGCGGCGCTGACGTCGCTCGTAGCTTGGAGCGATGAGCGGGCCGACCTCCTCCCCCATCACGATCCGATCGGCGCGGCCGGACGACGCCGCGCTCCTCGCCGAGATCGGTGGCTCGACCTTCCGCGAGACGTTCGAAGCGTCCAACCCGCCCGACGATTTCGCCGCGTACATGGCCGCGGCCTTCGGCGAGCCGATCCAGCGCGCCGAGCTCGAGGATCCCGCCACGACGGTCTACTTCGCCGAGCGTGGCGGCGACACGGTGGGCTACCTGATGCTGCGCGAGCGCACGCCGCCGTCGAGCATCAGCCTCGGCGAGGCGCTCGAGATCGCGCGGCTGTATGTGCGCGAGCGCGCGCTCGGGAGCGGCGTGGGCGCCGTCCTGATGCAACGCGCGCTCGCCGAGGCGGCGGGACGGGGGAAGGACGCCGTGTGGCTCGGCGTGTGGAAGCACAACGATCGCGCGCTCCGGTTCTACGAGTCGTGGGGGTTCCATCACGCCGGCACGCAGCCGTTCCTGCTCGGCACCGACCTGCAGACCGACCTCGTGATGGTGCGGCGGATCGCCCGGGAGTCCTGAGATGCGTCACACGCTGAAGCTGAACGGCATCGTGGTCGGCTGGTCGGAGCTCGAAGAGGTGGACGCGATCGACCGGCGCGTGTGGGGACAGTTCCATCCGGGGTTCGGCTACGAGCTCGTGCAGCCGATCTTCCGTCTCTTCGTCGAGGCGACGCCGATGCCGGGCGGCGAGCCGTTCGACCAGATCAAGCTCGCGCGCTACATCGCCGCGCGTGATCAGCTCCCGCTCGAGCTCTTCGACGACCGCGGCCGGAAGATCGAGACGGCGGCGATCCACATCGCCGACTACAGCGAGAAGCGCGGCCCCGACGCGATGTCGCTGGACGTGCTCATCACCGACGACCGCTACTGGACGCACCGCTAGCTGTCGCAGCGACAGCATGGGCGCGCCGTCGATGCGCTCTTGCGCCGCGCGCCGGATCGTGTAGTCTCGGTTCGCTGGCCCTGTCCGGTCCGAACGGCTTTGACCCATGCAGAAGCGCGTGAAGCCGCCTGTCGCTGCGCTCGCGATCGCCCTGTCGCTCGCGACATCGTACGGGCACGCTCGGGACGGTCGCGCTGCGCTGGCCGCCCGAGAGGTGCTCCCCGAGCGGCCGCTCGTCGACCCGCCGGTGCTGCGGAACACGTCCCGTGCTCCCGGAACCGTCGAGGTCACGCTCACGGCCTCGCCCGCGCGGCTGTCGCTCGTACCGGGCACGAGCGCCGACGCGTATGCCTACAACGGGAGCGTCCCCGGTCCGACGCTCGAGGCATACGAGGGCGATCGTGTCATCGTGCACTTCAGGAACGAGCTGCCGGAGCCGACCACCATCCACTGGCATGGTCTCCACATTCCGGCCGTCATGGACGGAAGCCCGCTCCATCCCGTCGCGCCTGGTGCGAGCTACGACTACGTCTTCACGATCAAACCGGGGACTGCGGGCACCTACTGGTATCATCCGCATCCCGACGTTCGCTCGGGATATCAGATCGCGAAAGGCCTCTTCGGCGCGGTCGTCGTGCGCGCACGCGACGATCCGCTTCGCGGCGTGCCCGAACGCCTGCTGATTCTGTCGGACAACCGGTTCCGCGCGGATGGATCGGTCGACTTCTCGAAGCCCCACTCGTTGCAGGGGCAGATCGACGAGGTGAACGGGCGGGAAGGTGATGTCTTGCTCGTCAATGGACAGCTCGCCCCCGCCGTGCGCATCCGGAGCGGGACGATGGAGCGCTGGCGCGTGATCAACGTCGCTGCCGCGCGAGTGTACCGCCTCGCCCTCCCCGGCCACACGCTGCTGCATGTGGGGAATGACGGCGGGTTGTTCGAGCGCCCCGTGGAGGTGCACGAGATCGAGGTCGCGAACTCGGAGCGCGTCGAGCTCCTCGTGCGCGGCACCGGTGCTCCTGGCGATCGGGCCGTGCTGCAGACGCTCCCGTACGACCGGTACGTGCCGCAGACGAGGCCACGCGACTGGAACGTCGCGCGCGACCTGTTGACGGTGGCCTACACGACGGAGCCGCCCGCCGTCCCGCCTGCGGTGCCCGCGACGCTCCGCCACGTCGCGCCGCTCGACAGCGCGGCCGCCACGACACGGCACGTGATCGTGTTCAGCCAGGGCCTGATCAACGGCAAGGTGATGGACATGCATCGGGTAGACGTGCGCGGGCCGCTCGACGCGACCGAGATCTGGGAGATCGAGAACGTGGTGGGCATGGACCATCCATTCCACCTGCATGGGTTCCAGTTCCAGGTGCTCGAGCGCGCTGGCAAGCCGGAGCCGTTTCCCAGCTGGAAGGACGTGGTGAACGTCCGCAAGCACGAATCGGTGCGCATCATCGTTCGCTACGACGATTATCCCGGGATGTGGATGTTCCACTGCCACATCCTCG
>DASTSX010000122.1:0-5496 GCA_035760455.1 Gemmatimonadaceae bacterium
AGACGCACCACGTGCGCCTCCGGGAAGTCCTTGTTGAAGTCGAGGATGTTGCGGATGTCGGCGCCGCGCCAGCCGTAGATCGACTGGTCGTCGTCGCCGACGACACAGAGGTTGCCGTGGCCGCCGGCGAGCAGCTTGACGAACTGATACTGCGCGCGGTTCGTGTCCTGGTACTCGTCGACGAGGAGGTACCGGAACTTCCGCCGGTACTTCTCGAGCTCGCCCGGATTCTCGGCGAGCAGCCGTACCGGCAGCACGAGGAGATCGTCGAAGTCGACGGCGTTGGCGAGGCGGAGCGCCTCACCGAGGTCGCGATAGACGACCGCCGCGGCGCGCGAGAAGGGATCCATCGCCAGGTTCGCGTACTCGTCCGGCGTGACGAGCGCGTTCTTCGCGTCGGAGATCGCCGCGTGCACGCCGCGCGGGGTGAACTGCTTCACGTTCAGCCCATTGCGCTCCATCACGCGCTTGACGACGGCCTGGGTGTCGTCCTGATCGTAGATCGTGAAGGCGGCGGTGCGTCCGACGAGATGGGGCGCCGCGCGCAGCATGCGGGCGCCGATCGCGTGGAACGTGCCGACCCACATGCCCGCGGGCGCGCGACCGAGCAGGCGCGCGATCCGATCCTTCATCTCGCCCGCCGCCTTGTTGGTGAACGTGACGGCAAGGATGCGGCTCGGGTCGACGCCGTGCTGATCGATGAGGCGTGCGATGCGCGTCGTGAGCACGCGCGTCTTGCCCGAGCCGGCACCCGCCAGCACGAGCAGCGGCCCGTCGACGTGCAGCACGGCCTCGCGCTGCGCAGGGTTGAGTCCCTCGAGCAGCGGATCGTCGGTCGCGATGTCCATCAGGGTAAGATAATCTCGAACGTCGCGCCGCGGTCGGCGGCGGCGAGCTGCAACGTGCCGCCGTGATTCTCCTCGACGATGCGCCGTGCGAGCGAGAGGCCGATCCCCCAGCCGCTGGTCTTGGTCGAGAAGCCGGGCTCGAAGATCCGGCTGCGCAGCTCGCGCGGGATGCCCGGTCCGTCGTCGGCGACGCGGAGGCAGGCACCGCCCTCGGGCCGCGGATCGGCGCCGAGCCGGATGGTACCGCCGCGACCGGCGAGCGCGTCGATCGAGTTCTTCACGAGCACTTCCATCGCCCATTCGAGGAGCACGGCGTCGCCCCGCACGTCGACGGGAGCGGGCGCCGGGCTCACCTCGATCGTGACGGCGTGCGCGAGCTTGGGCACGCGCGCGCGGAAGTACGCCGCGATCCGCTCCACCAGCTCGCGCGCGTCGACCGAATCGCGGCGCGGCTCCCGGCCGATGCGCTCGAAGCGGTGCGCGACCCGATCCAATCGCTCGAGGTCGGCGCGCATGTAGGCGACGGCCTTCTGCGTGCCTTCGTCCGGCGCGCGGTCCTCGAGCAGTTCGATCCAGCCCGCGAGGCTCGAGAGCGGCGTGCCCAGCTGATGCGCCGATTCGCGCGCCATCCCCGCCCACACGCGCTCGCGCTCCGCGTTGCCGCGCGTGCGCACGATATAGATGCCCGCGAGGAGGAGGATGAAGGCGCTGAGCGCCTGCAGCGCGGGGATGATGCGCAGCCACTTCACGAGCGGTGTGTTGCCGAAATGGATCTGCCCGACGAGGGAGTCGGACACCGGGGCGTTCTGCCGATCGAGCTCGCGGACGATGCGACGGAGCTGTGTCTGCTCGTCGAGCGTGGTGTCCAGCGGCAGGTTCGCGTGGTAGGTGGGCCGCCCATTGACGTCGGTGACGACGATCGGAACCCCCTGCCCGATGATGCTCTTCGTCAGATCGAAGAGCGCCTCGGTGCCGGCGTCGGCGCTCGTGTCAGTTTGCGCGCGCAGGACGCGGGCGTACATCCGGCTCGACCGCTGCGCCTCGACCCGGAGGTCGCGCACGACGCGCCGCGTGTACACGACGTACGACGACAGCAGCACGACGAGGAGGAGCCCGACGATCACCTCGGGAGCGCCGCGGCGCATCGGCTAGCCGATCCGGTCCGATCCTACATACGGCCGCAGGACGTCGGGAACGACGACGGTGCCGTCGGGCTGCTGATAGTGCTCGAGGATGCAGGCCATCGTCCGCGGAAAGGCGAGTCCCGACCCGTTCAGCGTGTGGACGAAGCGCGGCTTCTCGCCCTTGGCCGGCCGGAAGCGGATGTTGGCGCGGCGAGCCTGGAAGTCGGTGAACGTGCTGCACGAGCTCACCTCGAGCCACGCGCCGACCCCGGGCGCCCACGCCTCGAGGTCGTATGTCCGGGCGCTCGAGAATCCCGTGTCGCCCGCCGCCAACAGCTTCACGCGGTACGGCAGCCCGAGTCGCTGCAGCATCGACTCGGCGTGTCCGAGCAGCTTGGCCAGCTCGTCGTCGGACTGTTCGGGCGTGGCGTAGCGCACGAGCTCGACCTTGTCGAACTGGTGCATGCGCAGCACGCCGCGCGTGTCCTTCCCCGCCGAGCCGGCCTCGCGGCGAAAGCAGGGCGTGTACGCGCAGAACGCCTTCGGCAGCTCGGACGCTTCCAGGATCTCGTCGCGATAGAGATTGGTGACGGGCACCTCGGCCGTGGGGATCAGATACAGGTCGTCGTCGGCGATCCGGTATGCGTCGTCCTCGAACTTCGGCAGCTGGCCGGTGCCGGTCATGCTTGCGCGGTTGACGAGCACCGGCGACCAGATCTCCTCGTAGCCGTGCTCGCGCGTGTGGGCGTCGAGAAAGAAGTTCAGCAGCGCCCGCACGAGCCGGGCGCCGCTGCCGCGGAACACGGCGAACCCGGAGCCGCTGATCTTCGCCGCGCGCTCGAGGTCGAACAGTCCGTGCTCGGCGGCGATCTCCCAGTGCGGCCGCACACCCTCGGACGGCCGCGGCTGCCCCCAGCTCCGCACGATCACGTTCTGCGACTCACCGCCGGCGGGCACGTCCGCGGCCGTGACGTTCGGCACCTCGAGCAGGATCGCCGCGAGCTGTCCCTCCGCCTCGGCGAGCTCGCGCTCGAGACGGGCGATCTCGTCGCCGAGCGCGCGTCCGGCGGCGATCAGGTCGTCGGCGGACTCGCCGGCACGCTTGCGACGCGCCACCTCCTGCGAGCCCGCGTTGCGCGCCGCCTTGCGCTCCTCCACCGCCTGGATCAGCAGGCGACGGTCGCGCTCGAGCCCCTCGCATCGGTCGAGCTGCGGGCCCAGTGCGTCGAGCGCCTCGCGGCGCCGCATCGCCTCACGCAGGTCGCCGAGCCGCTCGCGGACCAGCCGCACATCGTGCATCAGAACGTCGGGAGCGAGTCCGCGACGAGCGAACGATATCCGCAGTTGGCGTCGGCGACCGAGCGGACGTAGAAGCGCCGCGTGGCCGCGTTCACGCTGTCCACGACGAACTTCGCGTAGGTGGACGATCCCGTGAGCGAGTAGATGCAGAGGCCGGAGACGAGATCGACGAGCTCGACGGCGACGACGGTGCCCGGCGTGATGGTGCGGACGCTGAGCGTGTCGTAGCCTCGCTCCGGCGCCTCGCGCAGCGCCTCGAAGGTACCGCTGACCGTCTGCAGCCCGACCCGCGTCGGGACGATTCCGGCCAGCGGGCCGGCGACGGCCCGCACGGGATACACGAGGATCTTGCCCGTCGCATCGAGGTCGAGCGCGACGTCGAAGTCGAACGACGCATCGGCGCGGGTCGGCCCGATGTACAGGTTGACCGCGTTCGCGGTGGCCGGCGGCGCCCCCGTCAGCCCATGGACCGAGTAGGAGAGCAACAGGTTGATCGTGGTGGCTCTCGGACGCGTCGGGTCGCCACAGGCGACGACAAGGGTCGCAAGGGCCACGACGACGACGCGCAGCAGGCGGGTCGGCAGCATGACGAGGACTGAACGTGATACTATGATGGCGATCAGTAGGATAGGCCCCGACGCGGGCAAACTCAACCCGATGTCCTCGCTTGACTTCGACCCCCTCCACCGTAAGCTTCCGCTCCACTTTTCACGGAGTGGGCATGCCGAGCATTCGGGACCTCGTCGCGGCGATCCGGCAGCGCGAGGGGGTCGAGGCAGCGGTCATCCTCGGACGGGATGGCCTCCTGATCGATAGTCAGAGCATGCCGGGACTCGACGCCGAAGATCTCGCGGCGCGGATCCCGGCGATCATCGGTCCGGCCGACGAGCTCGGCGCCGCAGCGAATCGCGGCGCGCTGACCACCGCCGTCCTCGAGCATCAATCCGGGCTCGCCGTCGTGTCGGTGCTGAGCGCCGACGCGGTGCTCTTCGTCCTCGTCCGGCCACAAGCCAACATCGGCCAACTGCTGTTCGAGCTTCGTCGGAATCGCGAACACATCGCGGCCCTCGTCTGATCGTGAACGAGATCCCACTGACGCATGCGCTCGTCGCCGATGACGAGCCGCACATCGGACGCATCATCAAGATGAAGCTCGAGCAGGGGCCCTTCCGGGTCACGCTCGTGTACGACGGCCGCGAGGCGCTCGAAGTGCTGCGCCGCGAGGAGGACGTACGTCTCGTGCTCCTCGACCTGATGATGCCCTACCTCAGCGGCCTCGACGTGCTCGCCGAGATGAAGCGTGACGAGCGGCTGAAGCATCTGCCGACGATCGTGCTCACGGCGGCAGGCCAGGAGCAGCAGCACCACCTCGCCCTCGAGCTCGGCGCCAGCGAGTTCATGACGAAGCCGTTCAGCCCGAAGCGGCTCTACGCGCGCGCCGCCGAGCTGGCCGGGATCGCACCCGACGAGCCAGCCGCCGAGAGCGCATGACCCGCTGGGCGGTCGTGCTCGCCGGAGGCGTGGGCTCGCGCTTCTGGCCGATCAGCACTCCCGAGCGGCCAAAGCAGCTCCTCCCGCTGGCGACCGCCGAGCCGATGCTCGCCGACGCGCTGGCGCGCCTCGCGCCGATCGTGCCGATCGAGCGCACGCTGGTGCTCACGAACGCGGGCCTGGTCGACGCGATCGCCGAGCTGGCGCCCGCGCTGCCGCGCGAGAACCTGGTCGCGGAGCCGAAGCCCGCGGGCACGGCCGCGGCGCTGGCGTGGGGAGCCCACCTCATCGCGCAGCGCGGGTCGCGCGACGACCTGATGATCAGCGTGCACGCCGACTGGGCGATCGGCGACGCCGACGGCTTTCGCCGCGCGCTGCTCGACGCCGCCGAGACGGCGGAGTCGCAGCGCGCGCTGGTGACGGTGGGGGTGGTCCCGGTCCGTCCCGATCCGGGATTCGGCTACATCCAGCCGGGCGAGCCGGCCGGCCCGCACGCCAGGCGCGTCGTCCGCTTCGTCGAGAAGCCCGACCGCGCGCGCGCCGAGGTGATGCTTCGCGAAGGCTATCTGTGGAACTCCGGGATCTTCGTCTGGCGCGTGGGCGACTTCCTCGACGAGATCGCCGCGCTGACGCCCGAGATCGCCCCCCACCTCGCCGCGCACCCGGACGATCTCGCGGCCTTCTTCGCCGCGGTCACGTCGCCGATCGCGGTGGACGTGGGCGTCATGGAGCGC
>DASTSX010000123.1:0-9640 GCA_035760455.1 Gemmatimonadaceae bacterium
GATCCGCACCTTTGAGGAGCGGGGTGGACGACCGGATTTCCCGGAGCGTCCAGCTGGTACCGGGTACCTGCTACGGAAGTACCGGGTACTTCAGTGGCAGTGTCAATAGTCCACCGGCCGCAGATAGCTCTCTCCAATCGCCGACGCCGATACCATCGCCACGGTGGGGAGCCGGCGCTTCCAGTGGGTGGTCTCGAGGCGCTTGCGGACCAGTGCCACCTCGGCCGCGTCGAAGCCGCGCGCCACGAGATCGTCGGCGAGATAGCCGCTGAGCATCCAGTTCAACAGCTCGTCGGCCTTCGCGTAGCTGATGCCGAAGTCGCCCTCGTCGGTCTGCCCGACGACCAGATCGGCCGACGGCGCCTTGCCGACGATGACCTCGGGGACGCCGAGGTGGCGGGCCAGCGTCCAGACCTGGGTCTTGAACAGGTCGCCGAGTGGATTGATCGGCGGCGAGTCGTCGGCGTGCCAGGTGAAGTAGCCGAACAGTCGCTCGGTCTTGTTGCCCGTGCCGAGCGGAATCGCGCGGTACTTCGCCGAGAGGTCGAACAGCGTGATCATGCGCATGCGCGCCATCACGTTGCCACGCCGCGCGGGGTCGGCGTCGGGCTCGTGCTGGAGGTAGCCGTCGACCGCGGCGCTGATGTCAACCGTACGGCCCTCGATCCCCAGCGCGTCGATCACGAGCTGGCCGTGCTCGAGGCTTTCCGCGCTCGACGTCCGGTACGGCATGCGCACGCCGACGACGTTGTCGGGGCCGAACGCCCGTGCGGCGAGGAACGCCGTCACGGCGGAGTCGACACCCCCCGAGACGCCGACGACGACCTTGCCGAACCCGCGGCGCTCCAGCTCGTCGCGGAGGAAGCGCACGAGCCAGCTCTCGACCAGCTTCGGATCGATGTCGAGCCTCGGCGGGCCACTGCCGGCGTCACCGGCGACGACGCACACCCTCGGGCCGCCATACGGCCTCGGCGCGCGTGCGCCATCGCCGTGGGACGGGGCAGGATCCCCCATCGTCTCCGCGAGCGCTTCCATGCCGTCGTACGCCAGCAGGTGCGGTGTTCCGGCGTCCACCTTGGCGATCGTCTCACGCAGGTGCGGCATCATCGTCTCGAGGTCGGCGATGAGCGGCATGTCGGCGCGCGCACGCGTGACGTCGGCGAGGTCGATCGTGGCCGTGACGAGCGCCTCCTGCCAGAGCGGGCCGCGCGCGCGCACCTCGCCCTTCGGACCGGCGAGCATCGCGCAGCCGGGGAACTGCTTGCCGGCCTCGCTCCCGACGAGGTTCGCCAGCGCGATGTACAGCCCGTGCTCGTCGGCCATGTCGCGCGTGAGCCGCTCCCATCGCGACACGCTCGCCGGACCGGGCACCTCGTCGGTCTTGGGCCATGCGCCGCGCGCCGGCGGCGCGGACGGCACGACGATCAGCTGAGCGCCGTCCAGCGCGGCGATCGTTCCGCTCAGGGAGTGCCAGGCATCCTCGCACACGAGGATCGCCGCGCGGCCCCAGCCGGTGTCGAACGCGCGGATGTCGCGTCCCCGCTCGACGAACCGCTCCTCGTCGAACAGCCCGTACGTCGGCAGGAAGACCTTGCGGTGAACGTGTCGGACGAGCGGCATCGTCTCGCCGAGCGAGACGTAGAGCGCGCTGTTGTACAGCTTGTTCCGCCAGACCTCGTAGAACCCGACGCACACGTCCACCGGCGGCCCGCCGGCGTGCACGCGATGCAGGTCCGCCGCGAGACGCCCCGCCGTGACGGCGTGCTCCCGGACTCCGCCCTCGAGGAAGTAGCCGCTCAGCGCCGACTCCGGGAAGCAGACGAGCTGCGGCCGAGGCTCGAGCGCGACGGCCTGCGCCAGCAGCTCGCCGATGCGCGCGAGGTTGCCGGCGTAGTCGCCCTTGCGAGGCTGGAACTGGGCGAGCGCGAGGGTGACGAAGGGGGCCATGGGCTGAACAATCGTCTAAGAGACCAGTCGGGGGCAACAGGTCGTGGGTGCCGAGTGGTGAGTCATGAGTGACGACGGTGGCGCCCGGGCCGTCCCGAGGTCGTCGCCCGACCACACACCGGGCACCGCCCGCGCTTGGTGACCCACGTCGCTCGACCTTCTCCAGCCGCCCGATAGACTTCGCCGAATGGTCCGCGCCTCTCTCCCGCTCCTGCTCCTCCTCGTCGCGCCGCTGTCGGCGCAGACGCCCGGCGCCGCGCCGAAATCGACGGGCCCCGTCTGGCAGATCGTCCCGCAGCCACAGTCGTCGCTCGTCTACGCGCGCGACGGCTCGCTGATCGGGGAGATCGGGCGCGAGTCGCGCACCAGCGTGTCGATCCGCACGCTGCCCAAGTACGTCGGCCAGGCGTTCGTCGCCGTGGAGGACCATCGCTTCTACCAGCACGACGGCGTGGACCTCATCGGTGTGGCGGGCGCGATCAAGGGGAAGATCCTCGAGGGCATCACCGGCGACCGCCGCGGCGGCGCCAGCACGATCACGCAGCAGCTCGTCGGGAACATGCACCCGGATCAGATCGACCGACGCGATCTGAGCCCGATGCGCAAGATCCGCGAGCAGCAGGCGGCGCGCGAGATGGAGCGCCACTACAGCAAGGAGCAGATCCTCGAGGCGTACATCAACACGATCAGCTTCGGCCACGGCTGGTACGGCGTGGAATCGGCGTCGCGCCACTACTTCGGCAAGCCGGCGTCGCGGCTCACGCTCGCCGAAGCCGCCACGCTCGCCGCGCTCCCGAAGACGCCGGTGGGCTACGACCCGACGCGCTTTCCGGACAGGGCGAAGACCCGCCGCGACCTGATCCTCGGCCTGATGGCGCAGCAGGGCTTCATCACGCCGCAGGTCGCCGCGCGCACGAGACAGGAGCCGGTGCGCACGGCGAAGGACGGCGGCGCCTCGGCGCCCTCGCAGTACTTCGTCGATGCCGTCCGGCAAGCCACCGAGCGCCTGGGCGTGAACGTCGCCACCGGCGGCTTCCGCGTGCACACCACGCTCGACCCGGCGTTGCAGCGGGCCGCGGTGGAGGCGCTCACGGAAGGCACGGCGCAGGTCGAGCAGCGGAAGGGGTACAAGCACCCGACGTTCGCCGCCGCCAAGGACAAGCGGGACGCGCTGGAAGGGGCCGTCGTCGCGATGGATCCGCAGTCGGGCGACGTGCGCGCGCTCGTCGGCGGGCGCGACTACGCGCTCGCGCCCTTCAATCGCGCGACGCTCTCGATGCGGCAGCCCGGCTCGTCGTTCAAGCCGTTCGTGTACGCGAAAGCGCTCGAGGACAGCCTCAGTGCCGCGTCGATCGTGCCCGACACCGCGCTGCGGATCCGGCTCGACAACGGCCGCGTCTACAGCCCCGACAACTCCGACGGCAAGTTTCTCGGCGCGATCACGATGCGCGAGGCGCTCATCCATTCGCGCAATCCGGTCGCGGTGCAACTCGCGATGCGCGTCGGGCTCGACTCCGTCGCGGCGATCGCGCAGCGCGGCGGGATCGACTCGCCGATCGCACAGGTGCCGGCGAGCGCGCTGGGCGCCTCCGTCGTCCGGCCGCTCGACTACGTCGCCGCGTACACCGTCTGGGCCAATCTCGGTAGCACCGTCGAGCCGCGGCTGGTGACGCGCATCGAGGACCCGAGCGGGAAGGTGGTGCTGCAGCGCGGCCCGTCGGTGCCGCAGTCGGTGATCGACCCACGCATCGCGTTCATCGTGCGCGACATGATGCGCGACGCGGCCGAGCGGGGCACCGGCGCCTCGGCGCGCCGCGCCGTGCCCGCGAGCCTGCCGATCGCGGGCAAGACGGGCACGACGAACGACAACGTGGACGTGTGGTTCATGGGGATGACGCCCGACCTCGTGGCTGGCGTCTGGCTCGGCTTCGACCGGCCGAAGACCATCGCCCCGGGCGTCGCGGGCGGCTCGCTCGCCGCGCCCATCTGGGGCGCGATGATGGCCAAGTACTACGCGAACCGTCCCGTGCCGTCATCCGCGTGGACCCCGCCGCTCGGCCTCGTGACCGCGGAGCTCGACCGCGCGACCGGAACGCTCGCCGACACGACGACACCGCCCGATCGGCGCTACACGGAGTACTTCCTCCCCGGCACCGAGCCCGAGCCGTTGCGCAGCGTGCCGTGGAAGCTGGCGGTGTTCGGGGCGTTGATGCCCTGAAGACGGTGAGTTGGTGAGTTGGATAGAGAGTTGGTTGGTCGGTTGAGTGGTGAGTTGAACGGCGAACGGCTACGAACCGGCGAAGAGACTACTCAGTGGAGTCTCCACGCCGGTTCGTAGCATTTGCCGTTCAACTCACTCAGAAAACCGACCAACGAGCTCCCTCTCCAACTCACCAACTCACCAAAGAAACCGGCCCCGATCGCGATGCGATCGGGGCCGGCTTCCTTCGAGTATCGATGGACGAGTTCAGCGCGACATCGCGTCCGGACCGTCCGACTCGCCGTTTAGCGGCCGAGCTTGACGACGTTCTCCGCAGCCGGGCCCTTGGCGCCCTGGACCACGTCGAACTCCACGGACTCGCCTTCCGCGAGGGTCTTGAAGCCGTGACCCTGAATGGCGGAGTGATGCACGAAGCAATCCTTCTCGCCGTTCGCGGGGGTGATGAAGCCGAAGCCCTTGGTGTCGTTGAACCACTTCACGGTGCCGGTCGTACGCATAGCTGAACTCCTCAATGATGTTCGTGGCCGGTGACGCATTCGCGCCGTCGTCCACATGTCCACGTGAATCGCGCCCTCACGCGGGGGCCGCCCTGCGCGCCCGGCACTGTGCCGCGTGCGCTGCGACGCGGGGCGAAACGAAAAAGGGCCCGCGCAATGCAGGCCCCTGTCCGTCGGAACTATACCCCGAGCAGAAGCACGGGGTGCGTCGCTGAGACGTACAGTAACACCTTCGGTGCCGGCGCGATAGTCCCCGAGGGCGTGGGGCGCCGCTCAGGCGGGCGCCCCCACCTCGGACGCCTGCTCCGCCTCCTCCATGAGCGTGCGCGGCACCGGCGCCGCGGCGCCGTTCACCGCCGGCATCAGCGCGATGCCGAACGCCTCGTCCAGCGTGGACACGCAGTGAAAGGTGAGCAGATCGCGCACCTCCGCCGGGATGTCCTCCATGTCCGCCTCGTTCTCCTTCGGCAGGATGATGGTCGTGATGCCGGCGCGGTGCGCCCCGAGTACTTTCTCCTTCAGCCCACCGATCGGCAGCACGCGCCCGCGCAGCGTGATCTCGCCCGTCATCGCGACGTCGCGCCGCACGGCGCGCCCCGACATCGCGCTCACGAGCGCGACGGAAATCGCGACGCCGGCGCTCGGGCCGTCCTTCGGGATGGCGCCCGCGGGCACGTGCACATGCACCTCGATCGAGCCGAGCCGGTCCTCGGGGATCTTGAGCGTCGAGGCGTGCGTCGCGGCGTAGGTGAGCGCCGCGCGCGCGCTCTCCTTCATCACGTCGCCGAGCTGGCCGGTGAGGATGAGCGACACGTTGCCCCATCCGCTCACCTGCACCTTCTCGTCCGGGCTGTCCGACGCGCGCTGATGGCCGTGCAGGCGACGGATCGCCGCCTCGACGAACATGATGTCGCCGCCCATCGGCGTGTAGTACATGCCGGCGGCGACGCCGATCTCGTTCTCCTCGTTCGCGCGCTCGGGGTGCACTCGCGGCCGCCCGAGCAGCTCCCGCACGTCCTCGACGCTGATCGAGAAGTCGTCGGTCTCGCCCGAGGCGAGCTTGCGCGCGACCTTGCGCGCCACCGCGCCCACCTGGCGCTCGAGCTGGCGGACACCGCTCTCGCGCGTGTACTTCGACACGATGCTCATCACTGCGTCGTCGGTGAAGACGACGTGCTTGCTCTTGAGCCCCGACTCCTCGAGCTGGCGCGGAATCAGGTACTTCTTCGCGATCTCCGCCTTCTCGCGCTCGGTGTAGCCGGCGAACTCGACGACCTCCATGCGGTCGATGAGCGGGCCCGGGATGTTCTGGATGAAGTTGGCCGTCGCGATGAACAGCACCTCGCTCAGGTCGAACGGGATGCCGAGGTAGTGATCGGTGAACGTGTCGTTCTGGGCGGGATCGAGCACCTCGAGCAGCGCGCTCGCCGGATCGCCCTGGAACGACTGCCCGAGCTTGTCCACCTCGTCGAGCAGGAAGACGGGATTGCGCGTCCTCGCCTGCTTGAGCCCCTGGATGATGCGGCCGGGCATGGCGCCGACGTAGGTGCGGCGGTGCCCCCGGATGTCGGCCTCGTCGCGCACGCCGCCGAGCGCCACGCGCACGTACTCGCGCCCGAGCGAGCGCGCGATCGACTTCGCGATCGACGTCTTGCCGACGCCCGGCGGGCCGGAGAAGAGGAGGATCGGCCCCTTCGCCATCGCGCGGGCCTTCGCCTCCTTCTTGTCGGTCACGGGACGGTCGTCGTCGACCGGACCGAGCGCGGGGGTCGCGTCGTCGCGATGCTCCTTGATCCTGCCGACCGGCACCTCGCCGGTCGTCTCGACCTCGTTCGCGAGCTCCTGCGCCCGCAGCTGACGGACGGCGAGGAACTCGAGCACGCGGTCCTTCACGTCGGGCAGCCCGTAGTGATCCTCGTCGAGCACGGTCTGCGCACGAGACAGATCGAGGTTGTCGTCCGAGCGCGTGTTCCACGGCAGCTCGGCGATCCACTCGAGGTACGTGCGGATGACCTGCGCCTCCATCGACTCGCGCCCGGCGCGCTCGAGGCGGCCGAGCTCGCGCTCGACCTCGGTGCGCGCCGTCGGCGGGAGCTCCAGCTTGTCGAGCTTCTCGCGCAGCTCGCTGATCTCCTTGCTCTGATCGTCGTCGCCGAGCTCCTTCTGGATCGCCTTCATCTGCTCGCGCAGGTACATCTCGCGCTGGCGCTCGCCGAGCTCCTCCTGCACCTGCGACTTGATCTCCTCCTGCATCTCGATCATGCCGATCTGCCGCTGCACGTGCACGAGCACGCGGCGGAGACGGTCCTCGACCGAGAGGTTCTCGAGCAGGCCCTGGCGCTCGGCCACGGGCAGCTCGATGTAGCCAGCCACCAGGTCGGCGAACTTGCCGGCGTCGGTGACGGCGTCGAGCACCTGGTGCACGACCTCCTCGGGGAGCCCGCGCCGCTCGCCCAGCTCGGCGGCGCGCTCGCGGATCTCCTTGTACAGCGCGACGAACGCCGGGTCGTTCTCGTCGACCGGCGCCATCTCCTCGACCGGCGCCACGACGGCGCTCAGGTAGTTCTCGGTCATGACGTACTGGAGCGCCGTCGCGCGCTGCTCGCCCTGAAGCAGCAGCTGCACACCGCCGAGCCCGCGCTGGATCTGGCCGATGCGGGCGATCACTCCCATCGAGTAGAGGATCTCCGGGGTGGGCTCGTCCGTGTTGTCTCGCTGTGCGACGGCGAAGACGAGGCGGTCGCCCTTCAGCGCCGACTCGATGGCCCGCAGCGTCCCCGGCCGGCCGGCGGCGATGGGGGCGGTGAGGCCGGGAAAGATCACCGTGCCCCGCAAGGGGAGCACGGGGAGCGTCTGGCGCGTTGCCATGTCGAAACCTGACGGTAAGGGGACGGCCCCGCTGCGACGACCGAATACTGCCATCGTAGCCGGGCCGGGACCGTGTCAGGTCGCACACTCCATTCCAGCCGCGCCACGACAGCACGGCAGACGCTGACACCATTTGCGGTCATCGTGACGTAGTGTCCCTGCCGCCGTGGCGGTTGTCCTTTCGTGCGCCCTTGTGCAGTGCTACTATGTCCGCTTCGTGCCTCACTTTGCCCCCTCGCCGAGTGCCTGACCCGCTCGCCTCTGCCGCGGATGACGAACTGCGCGCCCATGTCGAACGCGCGCTGGCGGCCCACTACGAGCTCGACTGCGAGATCGGCCGTGGTGGGATGGGCATCGTCTATCGCGCCAAGGACAAACGGCTGAAGCGGCAGGTCGCGATCAAGCTGCTGCCGCCCGAGCTGGCGTTCCGCAGCGAGATCAAGTCGCGCTTCCTGCGCGAGGCCGAGACGGCTGCCCAGCTCTCCCATCCGAACATCGTCCCCATCTACACGGTCGACGAGCAGGAAGGCCTCGTCTTCTTCGTGATGGCGTATGTGAGCGGCGACAACCTCGCCAAACGCCTGCATGAACGGGGGGTGCTCACCGTCGACGAGACGCGGAAGGTGCTGCGCGAGGTCGCCGAGGCGCTCGCCTACGCGCACGACCGGGGCGTCGTCCACCGGGACATCAAGCCCGACAACATCCTCCTCGACCAGACGTCGGGGCGCCCGATGGTCACCGACTTCGGCATCGCGCGCGCGATGGACAGTGAGGGCGACAGCCGCCTCACCGCCACCGGGATGGCGATCGGCACGCCGGCGTACATGTCTCCGGAGCAGGCCGCTGGCGAGCGCGAGATCGATGGCCGGAGCGATCTCTACTCGCTCGGGATCCTCGGCTATCAGATGCTGACCGGCGAGCCTCCCTTCGTCGCGTCGAGCACGCCGGCGATGCTCGTGAAGCACATCTCGGAGCGGCCGATCCCGGTGGAGCAGCGGCGGAGCGACGTGTCGAAAGATCTCGCCGCGATTGTCATGCGGCTCCTCGAGAAGGAGCCGGCCAACCGCATCCCGACGGCGGCGATGCTCGTGACCGCGCTGGACACGGGCACGCTGCCGACCCCGGCGGGACGCACGTCGGCCGGTGCGAGCGCGTCCCCGCTGCCGGCTGCGGGGCAGCCGTCGGCGCACTCGCCCCCGCCTCGCGCCTCGCGCGGCGTGACGTCGGACCGTGCACCGGGCTACGCGCCGCCGTTCGACCAGGGGTTCGCGGGCGCGAACTACCCACCGATGGCGCGCCAGTCGGGGGAGTTGGTTGGTCTGCACGAGGGCGCGCCCACGACGGACGAGCTGCGGCGGTGGGAGAACCCGCACGTCGTTGCCTTCCGGCGCAAGATCGCGCCGTACCTGTTCGTCAACGGCGTGATCGTGCTGTTCTCGATCATCAGCGATCAGGACTTCTTCTTCTTCACCGTCCTCTGGAGCATCATCATCGCGTTCCAGTACGCGAAGCTCTGGAGCGAGGGGTTCGACTGGCGCGACGTCTTCCGTCAGCCGCGCGACCGCGAGCTGATGGAGGTGATGGAGGAGTTCGTCGAGTACGTCCGCGCGATGTTCAACCCCACGGCGCGGGCGCGCCTGCGCGAGCAGCGCGCCGAGCGGCGCGCCCTCGCGCGCTCGGGCGTGCCGGCGCTGCCGTCGGGGATGGATGCCTCGCCCCCCGCGAGCTACGCCGCGGCGGCACTCGGCGGGCAGAGCGGGGACCGCGCGCGGCAGGCGATCGCGGATCGCGACGAGGTGATCCGCCGGCTGAACGCGCTGCCCAAGGCGGAGCGCGAGCGCTTCGCCGACGTGGCGCGCTCGGCGTCGGCGCTCGCCGCTCGGGTGGGGTCGCTCGCGCTCTCGCTCGAGGAGCTGTCGCGGCACGACGTCGCCGGCTCGCGCGACGTGCTCGAGCGCGAGATCGCGACGCTCGAGAGCGCGGCGAACCCGCTCGAGCGCGGCAGCGAGGGCCGGGTGCGTCGACTGGCGTACCTCAAGCGGCAGCGGCGCGCGCTCGTGGACGCAGAGAAGAAGCGCAGCGCCGTGGCCGAGAAGCTGGAGACGTG
>DASTSX010000124.1:0-4589 GCA_035760455.1 Gemmatimonadaceae bacterium
AGCTCGTCGACCTGGAGGCGTTCGCGAGCTACCAGCTTCCCGAGCAGCTCACCGTGCGCGACGTGATGAGCGACCAGCCGCGAACGGTCGTCGCCGACACGCCGCTCAAGGAGGCGGCGCGCATGATGGTCCGGACGGGCCTCGGCGCGCTCCCGGTGATCGACGCGGAGCGCCGCGTGATCGGGATGGTGAGCGAGCGCGACATCATCCGCCACCTGCTCACGATGCAGGTGTTCTCCGGCGCCGACGTACGATCGGTGATGGCGCCCGGTGCCGGCCCGCGCAGCGTGCGCGACGTGATGTCGCGCCAGGTCATGTGCGTCGCGCCCGAGCAGCCCATCGCCGAAGTCGCCTCGCTCATGAGCAACAAGGACGTCGACCGCGTCCCCGTGGTCCGCGAGGGCCAACTGGTCGGCTTTCTCACCCGTGGGGACATCGTTCGCAAGCTGATCGGCAATTGACCCGGGACGATCCCGGCGCACCCAACGAGGCATTCATGGCTGGCAACACCACGCTCACGATCATCAAGCCCGACGCGTTCGGCGCGGGCAAGGCGGGCAAGATCATCGCGCTGCTCGAGGAGAAGGGCTTTACCGTCAGGGCCGCACGCGTCATGCAGCTCACGCAGGCGCAGGCGGGCGAGTTCTACGCGGTGCACCGCGGGCGCCCGTTCTATCCCGAGCTGGTCCAGTTCATGACCTCCGGCCCGTGCATGCCGATGGTGCTCGAGAAGGCGAACGCCGTGCTGGGGTTGCGCGACGCGATCGGCGCGACCGACCCCGCCGAGGCCGCCCCGGGCACGGTTCGCAAGCTCTACGCGGAGTCCAAGGGCCGGAACGCGATCCACGCCTCCGACTCCGACGAGAACGCGCAGCGGGAGGCCCGCTTCTTCTTCGCCGAGACCGATCTGCTCTGGGGGTGAGCCGCCCGGGCGGAGGCGCCGAAGGCTGCGGACGCGCAGAGGCCGCCGACTTGATAAGTCCAAGGGCGACAAGTAGTTTTCATGGCTATGCTGTCCTTTGACATTCGGTCGCTCACCGAGCGTGCCGCGGCCGTCGACGACACCCTGTCGCCCGACGATCCGGTGTGGGAGGAGGGGGACCCGAAGCCGTCGTCGCCGCTCCGCGTGAAGGGGCGGCTGTCCGCGGCCGGGCCGGGCCAGTTCTACTGGCACGGCACGATCGAGGGGGACGTGGCGCTGGCGTGCCGCCGCTGTCTGGGCGATGCGATGGGCCACGTGTCCGAAGACGCGCACCTGATCTTCGCGGAAGCGGGGACGGAGGGCGTCGAGGACGATCCCGATGTGTTTCTGATCGACGATCGCGCGGCGGAGCTCGACCTCCGGCCCGCGCTTCGCGAACAGTGGTTGCTGCACGTCCCCGGCTACGCGTTGTGCCGGGACGATTGTCAGGGTCTGTGTCCCACGTGTGGGGCCGAGCTCAATCTCGCCCCCTGCGACTGCGCCCCCGTCTCGGTGGATCCTCGCTGGGAAGGGCTGCGGAAGCTGCGCGACCAGCAGCGCTGAATCGTTCCGGTTTCACCTCTTTCCGTTTCCGTTCCGACCCATGGCCGTCCCGAAGCGTAGAACCTCGAAGAGAAAGAAGCGCGCTCGCAACACGCACAAGACCGCGCCCGCGATCGCGATTCAGAAGTGCCCGCGCTGTCAGGCCATGAAGCGGCCGCATCACGTATGCGCCGAATGCGGCTACTACGCCGGTGAGCAGCGAGTAGCCGCCAGGGAAGCCTGACGTTGGCGCGGATCGCGTTGGACGCCATGGGCGGCGATTTGGCGCCCCAGGCGACCGTAGCCGGCGCACTCCTCGCGCTCGCCGAGCTCGATCCCGCTCACAGCATTCAGCTCGTCGGCCGGACCGCCGTGGTGGACGCGCAGCTGCGCTCGCTCCTCGACGGCGAGCTGGCGGCGCATGCGGCCCAACGCGACCGCCTCACGATCGTCGAGGCGCCGGACGTCATCGAGATGACCGACAAACCCAGCGCCGTCGTGCGGGGCAAGCCGAACAGCTCGATGGCCGTCGGTCTCCGGCTCCAGAGCGAGGGACAGTCCGACGCGTTCGTCTCCGCCGGCAGCACCGGGGCGCAGATGGTGGCGTCCATGGTGATCCTGCGCATGCATGCGGGGCTCGAGCGTCCGGCCATCGTGACGCTCTTTCCCTCCATGCGGAGTCCCGTCGCCGTGCTCGACTCCGGGGCCAACGTCGACTGCGGCGCGGAGGAGCTCGTGCAGTTCGCTCGCCTCGGCGCCACCTACGTCGAGTGCGTCCTCGGCCGGCCGAATCCCGCCGTCGGGCTGCTCAGCATCGGCGAGGAGCCGGAGAAGGGGAACGCCGTCACCAAGGAGGCGCACCAGCTCCTCCAGGCCTCGGGCCTCAACTTCATCGGCAACGTCGAGGGACGCGATCTCCCCGCTGGCGGCACCGAGCAGCATCCGGTCGACGTCGTCGTCTGCGACGGCTTCGTCGGCAACGTGGTGCTCAAGTTCTACGAGGCGATCGCGCCGCTCATGATCGGCACGCTCCGCAAGGCGGGCGTCAGCGCCGAACAGCTCCAGTCGGGGCTCAAGCACCTCGACTACTCCGAGTACGGCGGCGCCCCACTCCTCGGTGTGAAGGGCGTCAGCATCATCTCGCACGGGAAGTCGTCCCCGCGCGCGATCAAGAACGCGGTCAAGGTGGCGGCACAGGCAGTGGTGAGCGGGATGAACGATCAGATCGGCGCGCGACTCGCCGCGGCGGCGGAGAACGTCGCGTGAAGCGGCCCATCGCGTACGTCGCCGGCACCGGGCGCGGCATCCCGGCGCGCGTGATGACCAACCACGACTTCGCCGCGCTCGGCCTCGAGACGTCGCACGACTGGATCGTGGAACGGACGGGCATCGTCGAGCGCCGCATCGCCACGGCCGAGGAGTCGACGTGCAGCCTGGCCGTGACCGCCGCGCGCGAGGCGATGGCCCGAGCGGGAGTGCACGCCGGCGAGCTGGATGCCATCGTGCTCAGCACCGCGACGCCCGACCGGCTGCTGCCCTCGACGGCCGTCGATCTGCAGGCGCAACTCGGCGCCACGCGCGCCGCCGCGTTCGATCTCTCGGCCGCCTGCACGGGGTGGCTGTACTCGATGACCGTCACCGAGGGGCTCATCCAGTCCGGCGTCGTCGAGACGGCACTCGTGGTGGGCGCCGAAAAGATGAGCGCCATCGTCGATTGGCAGGACCGGTCCACTTGCGTGCTGTTCGGCGACGGCGCGGGCGCGGTCGTGCTGAAGCGCGCGCCGCACGGCGGAAACCGTGGGATCCTCAGCACCTTCATGCGGAGCGACGGCACGCTGGCCGAGCTGCTGTGGCGCCCGGCCGGTGGTGCCAAGTTGCCGTTCAGCGACGCGGTGCTCCAGGATCGCTCGTCGTACGTGAAGATGGCGGGCCGCGAGGTGTTCAAGCACGCCGTGCGGCAGATGAGCGAGGCCTGCGACCGCGCCCTCGACGGCGCCAAGCTCACGGGCGCCGACATCGACGTGCTGATCCCGCATCAGGCGAACAACCGGATCATCGAGGCCACGGCGAAGCACGCGGGCGTCTCGATGGACAAGGTCTACGTCAACGTCGACCGCTTCGGGAACACCTCGTCGGCGTCGATCCCCATCGCGATCGACGAGGCGATCGAACGTGGGCGGATCAAGCCCGGCACCACGGCGCTGCTCTGTGCCTTCGGGGCTGGATTCACCTGGGGCTCGATGGTCATCCGCTTCTGAGCGTCATGCCGAACGTCGTACTGCTCTTTCCCGGTCAGGGCTCCCAGGCACCGGGGATGGGGAAGGACCTCGCCGCACGCTTCCCCGCCGCGCGTGAGGTGTTCGAGGCCGCCGACGTGGCGCTCGGCGTCCCGCTCTCCATCCTGGCGTTCGAGGGGCCGGCGGACGAGTTGACGCTGACGCACAACGCGCAGCCCGCGCTCCTCACGCACGGCGCCGCGGCGTGGGCGGCCGTGCGCGATGCCATCGCCGACAAGGTCGTCGCCGCCGCCGGCCACTCGCTCGGGGAGTTCACCGCGTATCACGCCTCCGACGCGCTGCCGTTTGCCGAGGCGGTGCGCCTGGTGCGCCGGCGCGGCGTGCTGATGCTCGACGCGGGCACGCGCCGGCCCGGCGCGATGGCCGCGGTGCTCGGCTCGCTCACCGTGCCGATCGAGGAGATCTGCCAGGAGGCGACCGACGACGCGGGGCTGGTCGTGCCGGCGAACTACAACTGCCCCGGGCAGGTGGTCATCAGCGGCGAGGCCGCGGGCGTGGACCGGGCGATGGAGCTGGTGAAGCTCGCCGGCGGAAAGGCGAAGCGGCTCAACGTCAGCGGCGCGTTTCACTCGCCCCTGATGGAGTTCGCCGTTCCGGGGCTGACGACCGCCCTGGACCTCGCGCACTTCGCCGATGCCCGCTTTCCGATCTACGCGAACGTCAACGCGCAACCGGTGAAGGATGCGGCACTTGCGCGGCGCCTGCTCGTGGAACAGTTGACCGCGCCGGTGCAGTGGACGCGGGCGATCGAATCGATCGCCCTCCTGCATCCCGGCTCGCTCTTCGTC
>DASTSX010000125.1:0-8311 GCA_035760455.1 Gemmatimonadaceae bacterium
CGTTCGTGGATCAGGAGGCCCATGTCGACGTCGCCGTTCACGACCGCGTCCTCGATCGCGTCGAAGGGGGTGAAGACCGGGGTGAAATCGGGCTCGTAGAGCCGGAGCGACAGGTAGGCGCTCGTGAGGGGGCCGGGGATCGCGATCCGTTTGCCCTTCACGTCGGCGCGCGCGGCGGGCTCGCGAGCCACGAGGCGCGGTCCGTAGCGGTCCCCCATCGAGGCGCCGTGGGGGAGGAGGGCGTAGCGGTCGCTCAGGTACGCGTAGGCGTGGATCGAGACCGCCGTCACCTCGAGCTCGCCGCGCATTGCCCGCTGGTTGAGCGTCTCGATGTCCTGCAGCTCGTGGACGTAGGTGAGTCCCTCGGTGTCGATCTTCCCGACGGCGAGCGCGTAGAACATGAACGCGTCGTCCGAGTCGGGGCTGTGGGCCACGTGGATGGTCGTCATCGGCGAGTGCGAGGGATCACTTCGACGCGGGGCGCGCCGCGGCGAGCGCCTTGTCGATGTCGTTCCGGTGGAGCTGGTACTCGGGCAGCGCAGCGGACCGCTCGGTCGGCTCGGCGGCGACGAGGCGTGCATCGAGCGCGCGGGCGCGGGCGTCGCTGCCCTGCATGCGCGCCACGCGCGCGGCGAGGATGAGCCCCAGCAGATGGGTCGGCCGCGCCGCGAGGATCGTGTCGGCCTGCGCGCGGGCGAGCACGGTGTCGCCACCGACCTCGCCGAGCCGGCCGAGATCGTAGCGCTGGTCGAGGTTGAGGGGGCCGATCATCTCGTAGGCGGCGCGCGCCATCGGGAGGAAGGAGCGCACGGCGTCCGGGCGTCCTGCCTCGTGCTCCGTCATGATGCGATCGTAGAGCCGTTCGGCGCGTTGCTCGGGGGTGAGCTGGCTGATGTCGGGCGCACGCGGCGCGGCGCCGGCCGGTGCATCGCCGACGATGCCGCCCGGCGGGGCGATCGGCGTGGCGCCCTGCATGTTCGCGCCGTCGAGCACCTCGACGGTCGGGGCGGACGCATTGCCACGCGCACCGAACCGCTGGCCGACGACGAGCGCGGTGAGCGACACGAGCGCGAGCGCGGCGACGGCCCAGGGCAGCGCGCTGGCGAACCCGCGCGACCGCGCCGACGAGGGGGCGCCCGCCGGGGTGCCGCACCGGTGGCAGAAGCGGGCGCCAGGGGTGAGTGGCGCGGAGCACGTCTCGCAGGTGGCGCCGGCGAGGGCGGTGCCGCAACTCGAGCAGAAGCGACCGGTCGCCGGCGCGCCGCACGCGGGACAGCGCGACGTGCCAGCGGCGTCGGGCGTGGACGCGAGCGGTGGGGCCGGGGGTGTCGTCATCGCGCGAAAGCTACACGGCGGCGACATCCCCTGGCAGCGGAGGCGCGGCGCTGCGCGCGCCGCGCCCGCGATGGCTCAGCGCTCAGGTCTGATGGCTGCCGCCCGGCTGCGAGATCTTCTCGACCGTCTTCTCCGCCTGCCGGTCCTTGCCGGCGAGGCGCACGACGTCGGCCTGCGAGACGACGCCCACGAGCGAGCCGCGCTCGTCGATGATCGGAATGCGCCGCACCTGCTCGCGTCCCATGAGATCCATCGCGTCCTCGACCGAATCCTCGGGGCTGCAGGTCTTCACCCCGCCCGACATCACCTCGCTGACCGGCGCGTCGACGGCGCGGCCTTCGGCTACGGCGCGAATGGCGATGTCGCGGTCCGTCACGACGCCGACCAGCCGACCGCGTGTCTCCGCGCCACCCACGCGCTCGACGACCGGCACGAGGCCGACGTCCTCCTCCTTCATCACCTGGGCTGCTTCCGACACCGACGTGTCCGGGGACACGGAGCGCGGATTCTTCGACATGATCTCCGAGATCTTCATGGTCGTCCTCATCGCTGAGATGCGTGCTACCGTCCCGCCTGTTCGGGGCAGAAACTCCCTTCGGGCAACTGACGTGCCGGATGCGGGCACGGCGCGTTGACAGCGCGCTCGCCTCCGGCGACCATTGTCGCGTGCCAGACACCCGTTCCGAGTCCCGCGCGCTGCTACCCGACCTGAAGGGCGCCACGGCGAAAGACGTCCTCGAAGTCGCCCGGGAGCACAACGTCCGCTTCCTGCGGCTCCAGTTCACCGACATCCTCGGCGTCAACAAGAACGTCGAGATCCCCGCGTCGCAGTTCGAGAAGGCGCTCACCGGCGACATCATGTTCGACGGGTCGAGTATCGAAGGGTTCGTGCGGATCGAGGAGAGCGACATGCTGCTCGCCCCCGATCTCTCGACCTTCCGGATCTTCCCCTGGGGGGACCCCGACTCGCGCGTCGGCCGGCTGATCTGTGACATCAACATGCCGACCGGGGAGCCGTTTCCAGGCGATCCACGAGGCGCGCTCAAGCGGGTGATCGCCGACGCCGCCGAGCTCGGCTTCACGATGAACGCGGGGATGGAAGCCGAGTTCTTCATGTTCAAGCGCGGGCCGAACGGCGAGTCGTCGACGGAGACGCACGACGTGGGGTCGTACTTCGACCTCGCGCCGGTGGATCTGGGCGAGGACGCGCGGCGCGCGATCGTGGACGACCTCGAGCTGATGGGGTTCGAGGTGGAGGCGGCGCACCACGAGGTCGCGCACGGCCAGCACGAGATCGACTTCCGCTACGCCGACGCGCTGACGACGGCCGACAACATCGCGACGTTCCGGTTCGTGGTGAAGGCGGTGGCGCAGCGGTTCGGGCTGTCGGCGTCGTTCATGCCGAAGCCCATCTTCGGGCAGAACGGCAGCGGGATGCACACGCACCAATCGCTGTTCCGCGGCAAGGCAAACGCGTTCTGGGACCCCAAGGCGCAGTGGGAGCTGAGCGAGACGGCGCTCCACTACATCGGCGGACTGCTGCGCCACGCGCGCGGCTGCTGCGCGATCACGAACCCACTCGTGAACTCGTACAAGCGGCTCGTGCCGGGGTACGAGGCGCCGGTGAACGTCGCGTGGAGCATGCGCAACCGCTCGCCGATGCTGCGCATCCCGGAGCGGCGCGGGCACGGCACGCGGGTGGAGCACCGTGTGCCCGATCCGGCGGCGAACCCGTATCTCGCGCTCGCAGTGATGCTCGCCGCGGGGCTCGACGGCGTGCGCACGAACGCGGACTACCGCGAGCCGGTGAACGAGAACATCTGGGAGATGAGCCACCGTGAGAAGCGGCGGCTCCGCATCGACGACCTGCCGCACGACCTGAACGAGGCGTGCAACGAGCTGGAGAAGAACGACGTGATCACCAACGCCCTCGGCGATCACATCGCGCAGCACTTCCTGGCGGCGAAGCGGCAGGAGTGGCGGGAGTACATCTCGCAGGTGTCGCAGTGGGAGCTCGACAATTACCTCGGGAAGTACTGAGCACGTAGCGCAGGACGGCCGGACGCGGCCGGATGAGGGGGGAGAAGGACATGCGGACGGTCATCGCCACCACCGCACTCGCGTTTCTGATCGCGCATTCGCCGATCACCGCGCAACAGACGCGACTGGGGCGCCTCGAAGGAACGGTCGCGCCGTGGATCGCGTCGCGCGCCGTGCACGCCGCACAGATCTCGCTCATCAACCTCGAGTCGGAGGCGAGCACCACGTTCACGGCGGCGGTGGACGCGAACGGACGCTTTCGCCTGGACCCGCTGCCGGAGGGCCGCTACCTCGTCCAAGTGAGTCACCCGACCCTCGACTCGCTCGACATCACGCTCCCCCCGGGGCAGCTGGTGATCGCGGCCGGAAGGACCACGCGGGCGGACTTCTCGCTGCCGTCAGGCGAGCGGCTCCGCACGATCGTGTGCCCCGGTGTCCGGCTCGGCGCCGAGAAAGCCGTCGTGGCGGGCCGGGTGGTGGAGGCCGAGACGGAAGCACCACTCGTCGGCGCGAAGGTCGTCGCGGCGTGGACCGAGCTCTCGGTCGATCGCAAGCGGCGCGCGGTCGTGACTCAGGGGAAGCAGGCGGTCGTCTCGACGGGACGCGGCGGAGAGTATCGACTGTGCGGCGTGCCGGTCGTGAAGTCGCTCGAGCTGCAGCTCCAGCACGCCGATCGCGCGGGCGCCGCGATTCGCGTGACGGTGCTGCCCGAGGAGGGCGTCGCCGTCCGCGATTTCTCGTTGAGCACGCGCTTCGCGCCGACGATCACCGCGCTGGACGCGCTCGACTCGCTCGACCGCCTCGCCCTCGCGGGTAGCCCGGATTCGCGCGTGCAGGCCGATTCGACACGAGCGAGTCTCGCGCTGAGTGGGGGCGCGACCCTGACGGGTACGGTGCGAGCGACGTCCGGGCAGCCGGTGGTGGGCGCCGAGGTGCGCGTACGACACGGCGAGGCGTCGGCGGTCACGGACGACGCCGGCCGGTTCGTCCTCGGCGGCCTGCCCTCGGGCACGCAGGTGCTGTTCGTCCGGCGGCTCGGGTACGAGCTCGCCGAGCAGCCCGTCGCGCTGCGGCCCGGCCGCTCGGTGGACGTGAGCGTGCGCTTGGCGCGCGTGGTCGCGCTCGACTCCGTTCGCGTGACGGCGTCGCGAGCCCGGCTGGCGGAGTTCGAGCACAACCGCAAGACGAATCTGCTGGGACGATTCCTCACCCTGAGCGACATCCAGCGGAGCCAGGCGAAGAAGACGTCGGACCTGCTGCCGCTGCTCGGCGGCTACGTGATGATGGGACGCGGCCGCCGCGTGCGGATGTCGGAGACGGACTACGATCCGCCGGGCACGCACTCGTGCAAGGACGCGAACGTCGTCATCGACGGCGTGGATGGCCAGGCCGTCGACGACGTGCTGCCGAACCAGATCGCGGGGATCGAAGCCTACAAGAACGCCGCCGCCGCTCCACTCGAATACGCCGGCCGCGCCGACTGCGGCCTGATCGTGATCTGGCTCCGGCCCGGCCCTCGGTGGCAGGGCTGGCGTGCGCTGTTCAGCGGGGCACCGAAGCTGGAGTAGCCTCCTCGCCGCCCTACCGGGGTGGCGGCGTGCTCCCCGCGGCGCCGCCCCGCTGGTCGAGTCTCAGGAACCGCGCCGCGTTGTTGTAGAGGATGTCGCGCTTCTGCTGCGGCGTCAGATAGTTCGCGCGGTCGATCACCTCGATCGACGTCTCCATCAGCTTCGGCCATACGAGCTGGTCGGTGCCGAACATGAGACGGTCGCCGAACCCGCCCTCGACGATCCGCCGGATGTAGTCGTCGACCTCCTTGCGCGGATAGCTCCAGATCAGCCCCGCCACGTCGACGTAGACGTGCGAGTTCGCCTGGAGCAGCGTCAGCAGGTTGTCGATCATCGGATAGCCGGCGTGCATGATCCAGAGGCGCAGCCGGGGGTGCCGCGCGAGCAGGTCCTCGAGCAGCAGGGGGTCGCCCATCGATCCGCGGAACTTCGGCATCGCGACGTTCGCGCGACCGGAGCCGCCGGTACCCATGTGGATCGCGACGGGGATGTCGAGCTGCTCGGCCAGCGCGAAGTACCGGTCCACCGACGTGTCGCTCGGCGAGAGTCCCTGGTACTGGAGGCCGATCTCACCCATGACCTGGAACCCGCCCGTGGAGAAGAGCGTGCGCAGCTGCTCGACCGGCACGTACTCGCCGGCGGTCGGCGCGTTCATGAACGAGGTGCCCATGATGACGCGGCTTGGGGCGGCAGCCTTCCACTTCCGCACCGTCTCGGGGTCGCCCATCACGACCGCGGTGACGTTGAGCCGCTCGAACTCGGCGACCACGTCGCGCATGTACTCCGCCGGCGACTTCGACGGCTGCAGCGGCAGCGCGCAGTCCTGCTTCGACCAGCCCAGCGTCGCTTCCGGGCCGGCCTTGGGATCGGAGGCGAGAAACTGCGGCGGCCATGGACACATCGGCGCTCCGCCGGGAAATCCGCCGAGCGTGTGCACGTGGATGTCGATGATGGGCGGGCGCCGCCCCTGATCGTTCTGCGCCGCGAGCGGCACGGAGGCGACCGCGATCGCGAACGCGCTCGCGAGCACTGCGGTGCGGCGGCGACGCAGAACGACCGGCGTCTCGAGCATGAGGTTTCTCTCCACTTCCTGTGAGGTGGCGCGGTGATTTTCGTGCGACGCCGTCAGAACCTGGACGCCCCGAGCGTGACGTCGGCGCCGGCCCACGCCTTCCGGAAGCGTGCCTCGACGGCCCTCGCCTCCGCCGACTTGCCCTGTGCTTCCAACGCCTTCGCCAGGCCGAAGAGCGCCCAGCCGTTCTCCGGGAACTTCCTGAGATCCTCGCGATAGACGCGCTCCGCCTGCGCGGCCTGGCCCTGGCGGAGCAGCACCGCGCCGAGGGAGTGACGGACCGGATAGTACCACTGCGGCGGCTCGATGTAGTTGAAGCCGTCCTGCAGCCGCACCGCCTCGCGGAAGTGGTTCGCCGCATCCTTCTGTCCGCGCCGTTCGGCGATCTCGCCCATGAGGGCGTGGGTCGCGATCTCCATGATGGTCTTGTTCTCGCCGCCGCCGGCGGAGAGGGCGATCTGATCGTGCGGCGTGGTCCCCGCGCTGATCGTCTTGACGCTATCGAGCGCTGCCTGTGCCTCCGTCCACTGCCCCTTGGCCGCGTGGGCGATGCCGCGCGCGTAGTACGCCAGGCCGGTGGAGAGCCGCAGGTCGGAGGGCGGAAGCGGCGTTCGCAGCACGTCGTCCCACCGGCCGAAGGTGACGAGCGTGAGCGGCGCGTAAGTGAGGAGCGCCTCGAGCGGCGGCGCCTGCCGCGCCACTTCGGCCGGCACCTTCTCGCTCGTCTTGCGCGCCGCGTCGATCGCCTGCGCGCTCCGGCCGGCGAGCGTCGCGGCGAACGCGAGGAAGTGGTAGTTGTGCGGGTAATAGCCGATCGGGTAGAGGCCGGACGGCTTCTCGCTCGCGATGTACGACTCGTCGGCGTGCACGGCGTGCTCGTTCGCCTTGATCGCGTCGTCGTAGCGGCCGACGCGGATGTAGATGTGTCCCGGCATGTGCACGAGGTGCCCGGCGCCCGGCATCAGCGACGCCAGCCGCTCGGCGCACGGGACCGCTCTCTCGGGCGCTACCGCTTCCACGGCGTGGATGTAGTAGTGGCATGCCCCGGGGTGGCTCGGGTCGGCGCGCATCACGCGGCCGAGTTGCGCGAGGACGACGTTCGTGCCCGGATACGGCGAGGCGTCCTTGCGCCAGTAGTTCCACGGCCGCAGGTCCATCAGCGCCTCGGCGTAGAGCGTGGCCGCGTCGAGATCGTTCGGGTAGCGCCGAACGACGCCGGCCATCGCCCGTGCATAGGCGGAGTCGAGCTTCGCCCGGTCGGCGGGGGGCGGTGCGGCGTAGCGCGCGGCGAGCGCGTCGATGTACGCACGCTCGCGCGTGCTCGCCTTCGCGCGGAGCGCGAGCGCCTGCTGCAGGTGCTGGTACGCCGCGACGCCGCCGGCCGAATCCATCGGCGAGTTGACGTGCGGTCCGTAGGCGAGCGACGCTCCCCAGTGGCAGATGGCACAATCGGGATCGAGCCGCGCCGCCTCGTCGAACGCGCGGATCGCCTCGGCGTGGTTGAAGCCGTAGACGAGGCGCATGCCCTGATCGAAGTAACGCTGTGCCGCGGGCACCCGGGTCGAGATCGCCATGTGATAGCGACCGAGGTTGTCGAACAGCGGTACGGTGCCGGCGGTGCCGGGCTGCGTGCCCTGCTGGGCGAACGAAGCGGGCGCGAACGAGACGGCGCTCGCGAGCGCGAGCACGAGTGGGCTCCGGCAGCGCATACGGCACCTCGACGAGCGGAAGTGAGGAACGGTGAGAATCTCAGCCAACGCGAAGAAAGAGACATTCGCGCGTCCGGCCGAGGTTCGCCAGCGCCATCGCCCGGAACTTCGCGTCTCTGCGGAGTGATCGCGATCCGGCTCCGGCCAGGACCACGGTGGCGGGGTGGCGGGCGCGGGTCAGGACAACGCCGGGGCCGGATGGCCGACCGGCCCCCGCTTACGGGCTGCTCCAGCTCGAGGTCGCGCTGCTGGAATGCCGTGCCGTGGCCGACTCCAGAGCCGAATGGGCCCCGGTCCGTTCTGTAATCCCACCGGCCGGACCCGGCGCGATGACCGTGAGGGCGCTTTGCGTGTTCCATGTAGCGTCGCGCACGGCCACTCGTGGATTCGCGCGCGCGAGGTGCGCGAAGCGTTGCAGACTCGCGTGGAGCCACGGGGGTTTGCTGACGACCGTTCGCAACCCAACCACGGTCGCCCCGATCCTGTCGTCCCGCACGGGCGACGTCGTCCTGCACCCGCTGCACGACGTCGACACGCCGCGACGATGTCGTCGGCGCCGCAATGGCGCGGACGGGTGGGACGACCAG
>DASTSX010000126.1:0-4557 GCA_035760455.1 Gemmatimonadaceae bacterium
AAGCGGTACCGCTTCGACCACAAGCTCGGCACCTACGTCGTCGACACGAACACGGAGCCGTACACCGGCGTGATCGTCGGCGCGCGCGCCGACGAGGAGGGGAGCCGGTCGAAGGAGCGGTACTTCTCCCCCCGGTCGGGCGAGAACAACTGGAACATCGCCGAGCAGCCGCCGGAGTTCTGGAATCAGTACGCGACCGAATTCGCGCCCGGCACGCACGTGCGCATCCATCCGCTGCTCGATTGGACGGAGCTCGACATCTGGGAGTACATCGAGCGTGAGCGCATCCCGACGGTCAGCCTCTACTACGACCAGGGCAAGGGGGAGCGCTACCGCTCGCTCGGCTGCTGGCCGTGCACGAAGTCGGTCGTGTCGGACGCGAAGGACGTGCAGGAGATCATCGTCGAGCTGAAGAGCGGGCGCTTCGCGAACATCGCGGAGCGGTCGGGTCGGGCGCAGGACAAGGACGACGGCGGCGGGCTCGAGTCGCTCCGCCGCGACGGCTACATGTGATCGGCCAGACCGCCACGACCGCTCACGCCACGCACTCGTCACTCGGAGTCCAGATGCCACATACCACACATCACACGTCGGTGACCGTCGCCCCGGGCACGCTGCCCGGCGGCAGCACGCGCCGCGGGTTCACGCTCTGGCTCACCGGTCTCTCGGGCGCGGGCAAGTCCACGCTCGCGGCGGCGCTCGCCGAGCGGCTGCGCGGCGAAGGCGCCGCCGTCGAGGTGCTCGACGGCGACGAGGTGCGCGAGCACCTCTCGAAGGGGCTGTCGTTCTCGCGGGAGGACCGCGACATCAACGTGCGGCGCATCGCCTACGTGGCGAAGCTGCTGTGCCGCAACGGCGTGGCGGTGATCACGGCGGCCATCTCGCCATACAAGGCGGCCCGCGACGAGGCGCGGCGCGAGATCGGCGACGCGTTCATCGAGGTCTACGTGAACGCCTCGCTCGAGACGTGCATCCGGCGCGACGTGAAGGGCCTCTACGGCAAGGCGCTGGCGGGCACGATCACCGCCTTCACCGGCGTGTCGGATCCCTACGAGCCGCCGACCGCGCCGGACGTCGAGGTGAACACGGAGCGGGAGTCGATCGACGAGAGCGTCGAGAAGGTGCTCGCGACGCTGCGGCGGCGCGGCTTCCTCCCCGCCCTGCAGTCCACCTCCGCGGCGTGACGCGATGACCCTCGACTCGCGCGCGTCCGAGATCCTCACCCCCGCCGGCGTCCAGTCGGCGGCGACGGCGCTGCGCGCGCAGGCGCCGGGGGCGATTCTCGCGTGGACGCTGCGCCCGTTTCCGGGACGCACCGCGGTCACGGTGAGCTTCGGGGGCCCGGGCGTCGCGCTGGCGTACATGGCGAGCCGCCTCGCGCCGGCCACGCCGATCGTGTTCCTCGACACCGGCTTTCTCTTCCCGGAGACGTATGCGCTGCGCGACGAGCTCGTGCGCCGCTACGATCTCAACCTCGTCGAGTACAAGCCACTGAGCGATCCCGGACCGCTGTACGAGACCGATACCGACGGCTGCTGCGCCATCCGCAAGGTCGAGCCGATGCAGCGCGCGCTCGGCGACTTCGACGCGTGGGTGAGCGGCGTGCGGCGGGATCAGGGTCCGACGCGCGCGAACACGGAAGTCGTCGAGCATCACCTCGTGAATGGTCGGCCGCTCGCCAAGGTCTACCCGCTCGCGTACTGGACGCGCGGACAGATCTGGGGCTACCTGCTCGACAACGGGATCCCGTACAACCCGCTGCTCGATCAGGGCTACTCGAGCCTCGGGTGCTGGCCGTGCACGCGGGCCACGCGCGCGGGCGAGGACGAGCGCGCCGGCCGCTGGGCCGGCAGCGGAAAGACCGAATGCGGTCTCCACACCTTCACGTCGATCGGCGCGCCGACGCAGAGCGGGGGCGAGTCGTGACCGAGCTGACACTCAACCTCGCCATCGCCGGGCTCGTCGTCGGCTTCATGATCGGGTTGACCGGCGTGGGGAGCGGCGCGCTCATGGCGCCCGTGCTTCTGCTGCTCGGCATCCCGCCCGCCACCGTCGTCGGCAGCGATCTGCTGTTCGGATTGCTGACGAAGATCGTCGGCGTGGGCTCGCACCTGCAGCGCGGCACGATCGCCTGGCGATGGGTGTGGCTCATGGCGATCGGCAGCGTGCCGGGCGTGCTGGTCGGTACCCGCATCCTCGCGCACTTCGCCGGCGCGCCCGGCACGATCCGCCTGTTGATCGGCGCGGTGCTCGTGCTGACGCCGGTGCTGGCGATCCTGATGGAGATCGCGCGTCGACGCGACGCGCACTGGGTCGAGCACATGCGGCACCCCAGCGGCCCCGCGATCGCCGCGATCGGCGGCGCGATCGGCGTGACCGTCGGCGTCACGTCGGTGGGCAGCGGCAGCCTCGTCGACATGGCGCTCGTGCTGTTCTCGCCGTTGTCCGGCGCCGTGCTGATCGGCACCGGCATCGCGCACGCCGTGCTCATCACCGGGGCCGGTGCCGCCGCGCACTGGAGCCTCGGCAACGTCGATCCCGCCCTCGTCGGGCAGCTTCTCATCGGCTCCATCCCCGGCGTGCTCGTCGGCGGGTGGGTGGCCCGCCGATCGAAGCCCAGCGCGATCCGCTGGGGCGCGACGACGCTCGTGCTGTTGAGTGGCCTCACCCTTCTTTCCCGAGCCTGAGACATGACCGGACCCACCACGACCACTCCCGACACGACGACCGAGCTGACGCCGGTGAAAGAGACGCCGGCCCAGCGCGTCGAGCGCATCAAGCGCGAGAAGGCGCCGTGGTCGATCATGGACGACATCAGGCGCTACTCGCGCGAGGGCTTCTCGGCGATCGACGCCGAGGACCTGACCGTGCGGTTCCGCGCCTGGGGGCTCTACACGCAGGGCGACGGCCGTGGCACGCGCGGCGACGAGATGCCGTTCTTCATGATGCGCGTGCGCACGCCGAACGGCTTCCTGACCTCCGACATGGTGCGGCGCATCGCGGACATCTCGGACACGTACGCGCGCAGCAGCATCGACATCACCAACCGGCAGAACTTCCAGCTCCACTGGCTCCGCATCGAGGACATCCCCGCGATCTGGGAGTCGCTCGGCGAGGTGGGCTGGACGAGCATGGGCGCGTGCGGCGACAACCCGCGCACCGTCACCGGCTGTCCGCTCGCGGGCGTCGAGCACGACGAGCTGATCGACGCGAGCCCGATCGCCATCGCGGTGGACAAGCACCTCAACGGCAACCCGGAGTACGGAAACCTGCCGCGCAAGTTCAAGATCACGATCACCGGCTGCCAGCACTGGTGCTCGTACCCGGAGATCAACGACATCGGCGTCACGGCGGTCCGTCGCGCCGACGGCGTCGTGGGCTTCCACGTGCGCGTGGGCGGCGGCCTCTCGACCAAGCCGCATCTCGCCCTGCTCCTGCCGGCGTTCGTGCTGCCGGAGCAGGTGCCGCAGGTGGTCGAGACGATCACGGCGATCTTCCGCGATTCCGAGGAGCTGCGCGTCAACCGCGCGAAGGCGCGAATGAAGTTCCTGTTCATCAACCATGGCTGGACGGCGGAGTCGTTCCTCGCCGAGATCGAGCGCCGGCTCGGCTTCACGCTCGACGCGCTGGCCGACGACAACCCGCCCGAGGGGCATTATCGCGATCACCTCGGCATCCATCCGCAGAAGCAGCCGGGGCTGAGCTACGCGGGCTACTCGGTCGTCTCGGGGCGCATCTCGCCCGACCAGCTGCGTGGGCTCGCGACGATCGCCGACGAGTTCGGCGACGGATCGCTGCGCCTCAGCGCGATGCAGAACATCCTGATCACCAACGTCCGCAGCGACCGTGCGGCGGAGCTGGTGGAGCGGAGCCGCGCGCTCGGCGTGGCGCTCGACGGCTCGCCCTTCCAGCGCGGCACGGCGTCGTGCACCGGGAGCGAGTACTGCAAGCTCGCGCTCACCGAGACCAAGCTGTTCAGCATCCGGCTCGCGCAGGAGCTGGAAGAGCGGTTGCCGGGCTTCACCGACACCGTGAAGCTGCACGTCGCCGGGTGCCCGAACTCCTGCGGCCAACATCCGATCGCCGACGTGGGCTTGCAGGGCGTGCTGCTCAATCAGGGTGGCGTCCAGGTGGAAGGGTTCGACTTCTTCGTCGGCGGCGGGTTGGGAAAGAACAGCACGCTCGGGCACCGCGTCGGGTTCCGCGCGGCATCGGACGAGGTGCCGGAGGCGCTCGAGCGGCTCTTCTCGGCGTACGTGTCGGAGAAGCAGGGCGACGAGAGCGTCCGCGCCTGGACGGGCCGCGTCGGCGACGCCGCCGTGAAGGCGGTGCTGGGTGGGGTGCGACCGGCGTCGCCGGTCGCCTGAGATCACCGAGGACGCCCGCAGGGCGCGATCCCCGCTACGAAGAGAGGAGCACGTGAGCACACTCGCAGAGCCAACGACCACCACCCGATCGACGCGCGCGGACGGTGAGCGCGTGGTCGCCGGTCATCGCGTCGACGCGGTGATCGGACGTACGCCGATCGTTCGCCTCGAGCGCGTGGTCACGCCCGAG
>DASTSX010000127.1:0-14675 GCA_035760455.1 Gemmatimonadaceae bacterium
GAGTCGCGCACCGCGCGCGCCGCGCCGCTCATCGGCGCACCGGTCGAGAGCGTGTCTCCGCCGCCTCCCGAGGCGGTTGCGGCGATGAGACGCGAGATCTCGCTGCGGGCCGCCACGATCGCCGAATCTGCAGCCGTCACCTGTCGGTCGGCTTCCCGAAGTGCGGCGACTGTCGGCTCGGTGTCGGGACGCTGCTCGGTTGCGGGGCGCATCTGGACGGCGGCACGCCTGGCCTGCTGCGGCACCACCACCAGTGCGACCAGCGACGCGATGAACGTGACGATGCTGACGGCGCCGATGAACACCGGGCGCCGCAGCGCATTGCGTGCGCGGGCCGTCATCCAGGTGGCGCGCGTCGGCGTTGGTGTCTTCGGTCGATGTCGCGGCGGACGGCGGCGCTGACTCATGTCGTGATGATCGCTTCGCGATGGTCGGCGAGCAACATGCGCCGCATGCCTCGTGGCGGTGCCGTGCACACTTGCACGACCTGCACCATCACTCCCGTGTCACTACACGAGAGACGCAGCAAGACGCACGACGGGGCGGCTTCGACGAGCGAAGCCACCCCGTGGCGTCCAGCCGATGCGAAGCCGAAACTACTGAACCGTGATGACGCCCTTCATGTTCATCGCCGCGTGCGGCGTGCAGATGAAGTCGTACTTGCCGGCCGGGACCTTGGCGAACGAGATCGTATAGGCCTCGTTCGGCGCCATGATCATCGGGCCATTGAGCTCGCCCAGCTTCTGACCGGGCATGTTGGCGTCGAGCTGCGCCTTGGCCGTCGGGTCGGTGACATTCTGGAACGCGACGTTGTGCGGGGCGCCGGAGACCATGATGAACTTGACGGCGTCGCCCTGCTGCACGGTGATGTTGGCCGGATCGAACTTATAGCCGGTGGCATCACCGATCATCTTGACCTCGACGGTCTTGCCGGTCGCCGGAGCGGCGGCGACAGCGCCCGCCGCGGGCGTGGTCGTCGCGGCGCCGGGGGTGGCAGCCGTGGCGGCCGAATCCGCCGTCGGGGTCGTCGCCGCGGGGGTGGTGGCAGTGGTGGCCGCGCTGGTGTCAGCGGCGGGCTGCTTCTCGCCGCCGCAGGCGCCGAGGATGGCTGCGCTGGTGAGGAGCGCGATACCGTGGAACCGCATTTCTGAAGGCCTCCAGTAGAACCTGATCGTTGTGTGGTGCCGGCGCGGGGCCCCGCGCCGAATTGTGAATTTATTCACAAGCCGGCTGCAACGCAAATCCGCGGGACCCAGAAACGCTCACGGACGAGCCACGTGCTGCGTGCAGACGCCGCGCCGCCACGTTGACCGGTGCCCGGGTTGCCGTTAGGTTGCGCCCATGATCGCCCCTACCCATCGCCACGCGCACCATCACCACGGCCCGACGGGCCGAGGCGTGACGCGCGTGCACGGGTAACGCGGAGACTCCTCCGCCCGGCGGCGCCGATCGGCTCGCAGCCCGTCCTCGTGGACGGGCTTTTTTTTGCCCCGGTTGCCCGCCGTACTCCCTTTCCAGGCCACTTGGCCGCCATGCTCCGAATCGCCCTACCCAACAAGGGACGCTTGTCCGAGGAAGCCCGTGAGCTCTTCACGGACGCCGGTCTCGAGATCCGCGCTGCCGGTCCCCGTGCCCTCACCGCGTCGCTCGGCGGCGAGTTCCAGGCGTTGTTCGTGCGCGCCCAGGACATCCCGGAGTTCGTGGCGGACGGCGCAGCGGACGCCGGAGTGACGGGAGCCGATCTCGTGCGCGAGTCCGGGCGCGAGCTCGACGACCTCGCCGATCTGACTTTCGGGCGTTGCCGGCTCGCCGTCGCCGCAACCGACGAGAGCGGGCTCACGACCCTCGACGCGCTCCATCCCGGCACGCGGGTGGCCACTGTCTTTCCGCGGGTCACTGCCCAGTTCTTCGCCGCTCGCGGGCAGACTGTCGAGATCGTGCCGGTATCGGGCGCGGCGGAGATCGCGCCGCACATCGGGATCGCCGACGTGATCGTCGACCTCGTCTCGACTGGCTCCACCCTGCGCGTGAACGGGCTCCGCGAGATCGCGACCGTGCTCGAGTCGAGTGCGCGCCTCATCGCCGCCCCGGGCACGCGCATGGATGGTGCGCGCGGTCGCTCGCTCGAGGAACTCGTCGCTGCGCTTGGAAGCGTGCTCGCCGCGCGCAACAAGCGCTACGTGATGGCCAACGTGCCGCGCGAGCGGTTGGACGCGGTGAAGCGCGTCGTGCCCGGGCTCAACGGCCCGACGATCATCGACATCATGAATGGGGGACACTACGTGGCCGTGCACGCGGTGGTCGACGCTGCCACGATCTACCGCACCGTCGCCGATCTCAAGGCCCTAGGCGCCGAAGGGATCCTGGTGACCCGCATCGAGAGGCTGATGTCGTGAGCGACGGGCGAGCCGTGGATGGAGTGACACTGCGGTGGACCGGAGCGTGCGCCGACCTGACGCCGTCCGACCGGCGCGCGTTGCTCGACCGCACGTCGGCCGTCGACACGGCGGTCGGCGAGCGCACCGCGAGCATCGTTGCGCGCGTGCGGCGCGAGGGCGACGACGCATTGCGCGCGTTGGCGCGGGAGCTGGACGGCGTGGACCTCGACGCGCTCGAAGTGCCGCGCGACCGGTGGCGGTCGGCGCTCGAGGCGCTGCCATCCCCGCTTCGCGCCGCGCTCGACCGGTCGGCCGAGAACGTGGGGCGGGTACACCGTGCGTTCCGTCCGGTCACGCAGGAGACGGCGAGCGAGCCGGGCATCGTCATCGGACGTCGTCCCGATCCGCTGGGCCGCGTGGGCGTGTATGCACCGGGAGGGCGGGCCGCCTATCCGAGCAGCGTGCTGATGGGAATCGTACCGGCCCGGGTGGCCGGCGTGGGCGAGATCGTCCTGTGCTCTCCACCCTCGCGCGAGACGGGAGCACCGTCCGACGTCGTGCTCGCCGCGGCGGCGCTTGCAGGCGCCGACCGGGTGTTCGCGCTCGGCGGAGCAGGGGCCATCGCGGCCATGGCGTACGGGACGACGAGCGTGCCGCGCGTCGATCGCATCGTCGGGCCGGGCAACGCGTACGTCGCCGAAGCCAAGCTGCAGGTCTCGAACGTCGTGGCCATCGACTCTCCCGCGGGGCCGAGCGAGTTGCTCGTGCTGTGTGACGATTCGGCCGATCCGGCGCTCGTCGCGCGCGAGATGCTGGCGCAGGCGGAGCACGATCCGCTCGCCGCCGTCGTCGCGGTGACGGTGAGCGCGGACGCTGCGCAGGCGATCGTGGATGCGCTCGCGGCACAGGTCGCGGCACAGCCACGGGCCGAGATCTGCCGCGCCGCACTCGCGGGGCAGGGTGCCGTGCTGTTCACCGATTCGCTCGCGGAGAGCATCACCTTCGCGAACGCGTATGCCGCCGAGCACTTGCTGCTCGTCGTCGAGCCGTTGGACGAGGTGCTCGACCGCCTGCGGAACGCCGGCACGGTGTTCGTCGGCGCTTCGGCGTCGGTCGCGTTCGGCGACTACATGACCGGCGCGAATCACGTGCTGCCGACAGGCGGGCTGGCTCGATCGTATTCCGGACTCTCGACGCTCGACTTCGTGCGCTGGACGACCTACCAGCGCGTGACTCCGGATGCCGCAGCGCGGCTCTCCGGCGACGTCGGCGTGTTCGCCGACGCCGAACGGCTTCCCGGCCATGCCCTCGCCGCGCGCGCGTGGGGCGCGGAGGCGACCAGACGATGACGACCGACGGCGAGGCTGCCCCGCTACCGCGCGCCGTGGTGCGCGGGCTCCCCCTGTACGACCCCGAGGCCGCCGACTGCGCGATCGACGTCAGCGACAACGTGAACCTGTGGGGAAGCCCGCCGGCGTCGCTCGCCGCGCTCGCGCACGGTCCCGCGGATCGGGTGAGCCGCTATCCATCGCTGTACGCGCCCTCGCTTCGCGAGGCGGCACTCGCCTACCTGGGGCTGTCGTCGCAGCAGGTTGGGGTGGTGACCGGCTGTGGCTCCGACGACGTGCTGGACGCCACCATGCGCGCCTTCGGCGAGCCGGGAGACGAGATTGCCTTCGCGGCGCCGACCTTCGTGATGATCCCCATCTTCGCGCGACTGAACGGGCTCGTCTCCGTCCCCGTACCGATGGGCCCGGCCTACGAGGTCGATCCACAGCGCCTCGTGGACCGCCGAGCGCGGATCACGTATCTCTGCACGCCGAACAACCCGACGTCGACCGCGATGTCGCGCGAGGCGGTGGAGTACGTGGTCGAGCGTGCGACGGGGCTGGTCATCCTCGACGAAGCGTATGCCGAGTTCGCGCCGGAGGTCTTCACCTCGCTCATCACCCGATCGGAGCGGCTGCTCGTGACGCGCACCTTCTCCAAGGCGTTCGGGCTCGCCGGATTGCGCGTCGGGTACGGGGTGGGCAATCCGGCGCTGGTCGACGCCGTCGCGCGCGCGCGCGGGCCCTTCAAGGTGAACGCGCTGGCCGAGGCGGCCGCCGTCGCGGCGCTGGGCGAAGGGCCGGAGGCGCGCGGCTGGGTGACGGCACAGGCCGCCCTCGCCGTGCGGTCGCGTGAGCGGATGACGGCTGCGCTCCGTGAGCTCGGTCTCGACCCGGCCCCGTCGGCGGGAAACTTCCTGTTCGTGCCGACGGCTCGGGCACCGATGCTCGCGCGCGCGCTGCGCGAGCGTGGAGTGCTGGTTCGGGGGATGAGCGGCCTTCCGCAGGACGCCGCGCCACTCCGCGCGTCGGCGGGCCACGCGCTGCGCATCGGGGTCGGGCCATGGGAGATGATGGAACAGGTGCTCCAGACACTTCGCGAGGCGCTCGCATGCGCGTGACGATCTTCGACTACGGCGCCGGCAATCTGCATTCACTCGCCAAGGCGATCGAGCGCGGTGCCACCGAGGTGCGCATCGAGACCGATCCGGTGCGCGCCGTGGAGACCGACGCACTCGTGCTGCCTGGCGTCGGTGCGTTCGGCGCAGCTGCCGAGCGACTGGCTCCGGGGCGCGACGCCATGCGCGACGCCGTGGAGCGCGGACTGCCGGCGATCGGGATCTGTCTCGGCATGCAGCTGCTGTTCGACGGGAGCGACGAAGGCGGCGGGGCCGGCCTCGGCCTCATCGCGGGCCGCGTGTCTCGCCTCCGGGCAGCACGAGTGCCGCAGATCGGATGGAACACGGTCGACGACGCACACGATCCGCTGTTCGATGCCGCGCCGCTCCCGATCGCCTATTATGCCAACAGCTTCGTCTGCCGGCCGGAGGATTCGTCGAGCGTGATCGCCTGGAGTGAGCACGAGGGAGACCGGTTCCCGGCGGCGGTGCGCGCCGGCACGGCCGTCGGCGTACAGTTCCATCCGGAGAAGAGCTCATCGGGTGGCGTCCGGTTGCTGCACGCTTTCCTCGACGAGGCACGGCGCCGGATGGGTGGTGGGCGATGATCGCCATCCCGGCGGTGGATCTTCGCGACGGCGCGTGCGTGCAGCTCGTCGGCGGCTCGTACGCGGCGGAGCGCGTGCGGCTCGCGAACCCGCTCGACGTGATGCGCAACTGGGAGCACTACGGATTCCGCCGGCTGCACCTCGTCGATCTCGACGCGGCGACGGGGCACGGGACCAATTTCCCGCTCATCCGCGACATGCTCACCGAGGCGAACGTCCCGGTGCAGGTGGGCGGTGGTGTGCGCACCGAGGACCGCGTCGAGGACCTGCTCGCCGCGGGCGCGTCGCGCGTGATCGTCGGCACGCGCGCCCTCGAGGAGCGCGACTGGCTGGCCGAGCTCGCGCATCGCCACCCCGGCGAGATGATCGTCGCGTGCGACGTCCGCGAACGCCGTGTCACGACGCGCGGCTGGGCCCACACGCTCCCGGTCGACATCCTCGACGTCGTCGAGGAGCTGAGTGGCCTGCCGCTCGGCGGGCTACTCGTCACGGCGGTGCACAAGGAAGGGCAGTTGGGCGGCACCGACCTGCCCCTCATGGAGGACGTCGTCGAGGCGTCGAGCTTCCCGGTCTATGCGTCGGGCGGCGTAACCTCCATGCAGGACCTTCGCGCGCTCGAGCATCGTGGGATCGCGGGTGCCGTGATCGGCATGGCGCTGTACACGGGCGCGTTGGATCCTGTCGTCGTGGCCGGCGAGTTCGGCGAATGAGACGCCCGTGGCTGCTCCCGACATTTCCCCCGCACGAGAGTCCCCCATGACCGTCGTCGTCCGTGAGACCAAGGAGACCACGATCCGTTGCGAGCTGACGCGCGGCACCGGTCAGGCGACCGTGTCGACCGGGCAGCCGTTTCTCGATCACATGCTCGTCGCATTCGCGAGGTACAGCGGCTTGGACGTCGCGATCGAGGCGACCGGGGATCTGCCCCACCATCTGATCGAAGACGTGGCGATCTGCCTCGGCGCGGCGATCGCCGGCCTGCTGCCGGCGACGGCGGCACGCTATGGAGACCGCACCGTTCCGATGGACGAGGCGCTGGTCCACTGCGCGCTCGACCTGGGCGGCCGGCCCTACTATCGAGGCCCGCTGCCCAGTGCACTGTACGATCACTTCATGCGCTCGCTGAGCGACAACGCCAAAGCGACGCTTCACCTGCGCGTGCTCCGCGGCACGGATCGGCACCACATCGTGGAGGCGGCGTTCAAGGCGCTCGGCCTCGCCGTGCGCGAGGCCTTCGTGGACTCGGGCGCCGTGTTCAGTACCAAGGGCGGCGTCGCACTTCGGGTGGAGGAGGCCTAGATGCTCACACGGCGTGTCGTCGTCTGCCTGGACGTGAAGGGGGGACGCGTGGTGAAGGGAACGCAGTTCGTCCAGCTGCGGGACGTGGGCGATCCGGTGGCGCTCGCGACCCGGTACGAGGAGGAGGGCGCCGACGAAGTGGTGTTCCTGGACATCTCGGCGAGCGCGGAGGAGCGCGGCACGCTGCTCGACGTCGCACGCCGGACCGCGGAGTGCCTGTTCGTCCCGCTCACGATCGGCGGCGGCGTCCGCACCGTCGACGATGTCGGTCGCGCGCTGCGGTCGGGTGCGGACAAGGTGAGCATCAATTCGGCGTCGGTCGTCCGCCCCGAGATCCTGACCGAAGCGGCCGAACGGTTCGGGTCGCAGTGCGTCGTGGCGAGCATCGACGCCAAACGCGACGGCGATTCGTGGCGCGTTTACGTGAAGGGCGGACGCGAGCCGACATCGCTCGACGCGCGCGAATGGGCGGTCGAGTGCGTCCGCCGGGGCGCAGGCGAAGTGCTGCTGACGAGCATCGACCGCGACGGCGCGCGAACGGGCTACGACCTCGCCCTCACGCGCGCGATCGCCGACGCGGTGGCAGTCCCCGTGGTCGCCTCCGGCGGCGCGGGGTCGGCTGCCCACGTGTGCGAGGTGCTCGCCGAGGCGGGCGCCGATGCCGCGCTGCTCGCCGGCATCCTCCACGACGGCGTCACGACCGTGCACGCGGTGAAGGACGCCATGCGCGCCGCACACATTCCGGTGCGTGCCGCATGAGCATCCGCCGCCCCAACCCGAACGAGTCGCGCGCTCCCGCCGCGGGGCTCACGCTCGACGAACGCGTCGCGCCGGCCGCGGAGCTGGCACGCATCACCGGCACGGTCGCGCTACGCCACTATCGCTCCAACCTCAAAGTGGAAACGAAGGCCGATGGCTCGCCGGTGACGATCGCCGATCGCGCCGCGGAGACGGCGGCACGCGCATGGGTGCAGAGCCGCTTTCCGCAGGACGGGATCCTCGGTGAGGAGCTCGGTGAGGAGCGGCCGGGTGCGCTGCGGCGGTGGATCATCGATCCCATCGACGGCACGAAGTCGTTCGTGCGCGGCACACCGCTCTGGGGCTCGCTCGTGGCGCTATGTGAGGGCGACCGGGTGCTCGCCGGCGCCGCGTATTTCCCGGCGGTCGACGAGCTGGTCGCTGCCGCACCGGGCGCGGGCTGCTGGTGGAACGGCAGTCGCTGTCAGGTGTCATCGGTGAGCGCACTGGCCGATGCCACCGTCCTCACGACCGACGAACGCTTCCCCGAGCGACCGGACCGCGCTGCCGGCTGGCACGCACTCGCGAAGTCTGCGTCCGTCAGTCGCACCTGGGGCGACTGCTTCGGCTACTTGCTCGTGGCCACCGGCCGCGCAGAGGTGATGTGCGACGGCATGATGTCGGTCTGGGATGCGGCCGCGCTGCAACCCATCATCGAAGAAGCAGGCGGTGTGTTCACCGACTGGCTGGGCGTCCCCACGGCGTTCTCGGGCAGCGCCGTCGCGACGAATCGACTCCTCGCCGACGACGTCCGCGCCATGCTGGCACGGACCAACCCTTCGACGCAGCCCTGACCATGCTGGATCTCGAGGCGCTGGACTTCGGCAAGGGCGGCGGGCTCGTCACCGTCGTGGCGCAGGATGCGGAGAGCGGCGCGGTGCTGATGGTCGCGCACGCCGATCGCGAGGCACTCGAGCGCACCCTCGCCACCGGCGAGATGCACTACCGCTCGCGCACGCGCGGGCTGTGGCACAAGGGCGCCACGAGCGGAAATGTGCAGCAGGTCGTCAGCTTGTCACCGGACTGCGATGGCGACGCGATCCTTGCACGCGTGCGCTCGGCAGGACCGGCGTGTCACACGGGTGCTCGCTCCTGCTTCGGAGCTGCCGCGCTGGCGGGCGACGCGCTCGACGCGCTCGACGCGACGATCGCTGCGCGCGTCGCGGAGGCGCCTCCGACCGCAGCCGACGAGAAGCCCAGCTACACGCGCCGCCTGCTCGCCGACCGCAACCTGCGCCTCAAGAAGCTCGGCGAGGAATCGGCCGAGCTGGTCACGGCATGCGCGGACGGGGACCGCGCGCGCGCCGTGGAGGAATCGTCGGACGTGGTGTATCACGTGCTCGTCGCGCTGCGCGCGATCGGCGGCTCGCTCGCCGACGTGCGTGCGACGCTCGCCGCACGCGTGGGTGCGCCACGCCGCTGACGGCGCGGCGCCGTCGCGTCAGAACTGGGTCAGCAGCGACCGATCCAGCTTCGTCGCGTCGCCCACGTAGGCGAAGCGGAAGTCTTTCAGATACTGCCGCGCCACTCGACGGATGTCCTCCGGCGTCACGCGCTTGAGCTCTGCCATGAACCGGTCGGCGGCCCGATAGTCGCCGGCGAACACCTCCGCTCGCGCCAGCACGTTCGCCTGATCCGCGTTCGTCTCGTTCTTCAGGTAATACTCCGTGATGAACTGCTGCGCGAGACGCTTGAGCCCCTCGGGATCCACGGTCTCGCTCTGCAGCGTGGATAGCTCGTGTCGCATGATACGGAGCACGGCGTTGGGGTCGACCGTCGTGACGTACAGGCCGCCCACCCCCTGCGCGCGCTCGATGAACTGCGACTCCACGTCGTAGCTCAGATTGCGTCGTGACCGGACCTCCGTGTAGAGCCGGCCCGAGAGCACTGCCGTGGCCACACGGAGCGCGACGTAGTCGCGGCTCGTGGCGATCGGGCCCGGCACGTAGCCGAGCACATAGTTGGTGGGGATCGTCCGGTTGTCGATCGCGAGCGCACGGCCGGCACCACCCGCCGGTGGCGGTGGCGACCACTTGTACGTGCCGCGCGGCAGCGTCGCGATCGTGCGGCGGACCAGCCGCTCGATCGCGACGCGCTCGACGTTGCCCACCACGACGAGCAGCATCCGCGACGTGACGAACTGTTGCACGTGATACGCGCGGAGCTCGGGCACGGTGATGGACGCGAGCGACGCCGGCGTTCCCGTGGCGGCGAGCGCGTACGGATGCTGGTAGTAGAGCAGGCTGTCGGCGAGCTGCTCGGCCGCATCGTCGGGATGCGTCGCCCGCTGGCGCGCACCGGCGATCATCTGCTCGCGCGCGATCTCGACCTCGGCGGCCGCGAGCGACGGCGCCATCACGCGGTCGGCCAGAATCGCCCACGTGGAGTCGAAGGTCGCACGGATGGCGTGCAGACCGATCGCGCTCCAGTCGTCGTTCGCCTCGATCGAGATCGTGCTGCCGAGCGTGGCGGTGAGCTGCCGGACGGTCGGACCGGGGAACCGGCGCGTGCCGCGCTCGCTCGCGAGAAGCACGAGCGCCTCGATGCCGGCGTTGGCCGGCGTGATCTGACGCGCGCCGCCAAGCAGGTAGAGGTTCGCGGCGATCACTTCGCTCGCCGTATTGCGACGGAGGATGACCGATACGCCGTCCACCTCGAACTTGGTGGTGATCGCCGTATCGGGGGGGGGTGCGATGGCCGAGCGAATGCGCTCGGCCCCCGGTGATACCGCGGCGGTCGCCGGCGCCGCCGGCGCCAGGAGTAGCGCGGCCGCGAGCAGAGTCTGGGTCGTCGGTCTCATGGGGTCACTCCCGTTCCAGCCAGCTCGGCTTCGGTCAGCTTCAGCGCGCGCCGTGTCTCGGGCGAGAGCACGACGCCGGCGACGCGGGGCTTACCCACGATGTACTTCGAGGCGTACGAGCGCAGATCGTCCGGGGTCTGTCGCGCCATGGTGTCCACATAACCCAGGAAGTACTCCATCCCCGTGACGGCCCACCAGAAGCCCAGCTGGTGCGCAAAGCCGGACGCGCGCTCCAGGCTCTCCATCGATCCGACGATGCGCGTGCGCTTCACGCCTTCCACGGCATCCTTCGTGATGTAGCCCGGCTTGACGACCTCGAGGAGTTCGCGTTCGAGCGCGGTGAGCGCCGCGCGCAGCTTGTCGGGTGCCACTTCGCCGCTGATCGTGATCGGGCCGACGTGGTTCAGCGTGTAGTAGTTCACGATGAGCGACTGCCACAGCCCGCTGTCCACGAGCTTTCGTTGAAAGCGCGAGCCCGGCTGGTTGAGGACGTCGGAGAAGACGTCGGCCGCATAGGTCGCCGCGGGATCCGCGCGCGCGCTCGGGCCGTCCCACTGGATGACAGCGATGACCGTGTTGACGGGTTGCTCGACGACGACGCCCTTGCTCTCGGTGAGCAGGGGAACGGGCGGGATCGGATCGGCGGTGAACGGGTCCGCGGCACGCGGCCAATCGCCGAGATATCGTCGCGCCATGGCGAACACTCGATCGGCGTCGACGTCCCCCGTCACGATCAGCGCGGTGTTGTTCGGCACGTAGTACTTTCGCTGGATCGTGCGCATCTGCTCGGGCGTCGTCTTCAGGATGACGTCCCGCTCGCCGAGCGGGTTCTTTCGGCTCCAGGCGCTCCCCCAGAGTGCCTTCCCCGTCGCCGTCGTGAGCGCGTAATAGGGGTCCGACTCGATCCGGTCGTATTCGCCGATGACCACGGCGCGTTCCCGCTCGAGCTCTTCGCGCAGAAAGAGTGGCGTGCGCAGGGCCGTCGTGAGCAGCGCGATCGCCGGCTCCGTGCTGTCGGAGGGCACCGTCATGTAGTAGTTGACGAGCTCCTCGCGCGTCTGGGCATTGAACACCGCGCCGAGCTCGGAGGCGCGTGCGACGTACGCATCTGGTTCCGGATACGAGCGGTTCGCCTTGAAGAACATGTGCTCGTAGAGATGCGACAACCCCTCGTAGCTCGGCGATTGCGTGAACGAGCCGTTTCGCACGACGGCCTCGATCGTCGCCAACGGAACGCCGTGGTTCTCGACGACGATGACCTCGAGCCCGTTCGGCAGGGTATCACGACGGATTCGACGCTCGAGCTCGGCCCGCTGCGCGGCGAGTGGCTCCGATGCCATGAGCACGAGCAGCAGCAGCACGACGAGCGCTCCAAGTCCGCGAGCGGCTCGTGGTGGCGAAGGTACGACGCTCATGATTTCTTTCTCTGGCCCATGTCCACGCTTCCCTCGGTGTCTTCGTCCGCGGCACGCGCCACGGCGGTCGATCCTGCTGCGCTCGAGCGCGTCGCAGCCGTGCTCGCCGGTCCACGGCTGAAGCGCAACGAGCCGCTCGCGCCCTATACCACGTTCAAGATCGGCGGACCCGCCGATCTTTACTTCGAGGCCGATACCGCCGACGAACTGGCCGACGCCATCCTAACCGCGCGCGAGGCTCAGGTTCCGTACTTCGTTCTCGGGCTGGGCGCCAACATCCTGGTCGCCGACAAGGGTGTGCGCGGTCTCGTGATCCGAAACGTCGCCTCGCACTTCCGCTTTGGCGAGGATGGGCTGCTCTGGGTCGAGAGCGGTGCCGTGATGGCGAAGCTCATCCCCGAAGCCGTCCGGCGCGGTTGGTCCGGGCTCGAGCACTACGTCGGCATCCCGAGCACGGTGGGCGGCGCGATCTGGCAGAACCTGCACTTCCTCTCGCCCGCGCCCGAGCGGGCGCGCACGATGTTCATCGCCGAGGTGTTCCGATCCGCGGACCTTCTCACCGAGGAGAGCACGCGCCGGACCGTCGATGCCGCGTACATGCAGTTCGGCTACGACGACACCGTGCTGCATCACCGCGGAGACGTCGTGCTCTCCGCCACCTTCCAGCTCGAGCGCTGTGATCCTGCCGTGATGCATCGCATCATGCAGGAGAACCTGAGCTGGCGTGGCGCGCGGCATCCGTGGCTCGATTGGCACCCCAGCGCCGGCTCGATCTTCAAGAAGATCGAAGGCCTCGGTGCCGGCCGGCTGGTCGATCAGTGCGGCCTCAAGGGTCATCGCATCGGTGATGCGCAGATCTCGCACATCCACGCCAACATCATGGTCAACCTCGGTCATGCCACGGCGGCCGACGTGATCGCGCTCATCCGCCATGCGCAGACGGCCGTGCGTGATGCGCACGGGCATGAGCTCGAGCCCGAGATCGGATTCATCGGCGAGTTCTGAGACGTCAGGCTGGCTTCCGGTCGTCGGGGGGAACGAAGTTCGACAGGAACTGGCGCTCCTGGGGCGTGAGGCTGGCGAGCCCCGACGCACTGATCTTGTCCAGGATGCGGTCGACCTCGTCCCGATTCACCGCGTGGATGCTGCCACGGTCGACGTTGCGCCAGTTGCCCAGCGCCGTCTCCGGCACTTTCGGCGTTGCCACCTGCTTGAAGCGGCGCGCCCCCTGGCGGCGCTCGAGATACAGCAGGTAGAGCAGCGCCCCCGCAAATCCGCCCAGGTGTGCCACGTTCGCGACGCCGAGCCGGCCGAACCCGTTGAAGCCGAGGATGTCGATGGCGGCATAGATGATCACGAGCCAGCGCGCCTCGATGGGGATGATCCCCCAGATCAGGAGCCGCTCTCGCGGCCAGAAGCGGGCGAACGCCATCAGCACCCCCAGCACGGCGCCCGACGCGCCGAGAACCGGATAGCGCGGCGCGAGCACGACCGAGAAGAGCGCCCCGACCACGCCGCTGACGAGATAGAGCGTGATGAACCGCTGGGATCCCATGCGGGACTCGACCCTCGGGCCGAAGAAGTACAGACCGAGCATGTTCCAGAAGATGTGGCCGAACCCTCCGTGCAGGAACATGTACGTCACGAGCGTCCAGGGCTGCGTCAGCACCTTGGACGGCACGAGATACAGGAGTGACGTCACCCCGGACACCGTCTGCTGAACGAAGAACATCAGGACGGTCGCGATCAGGATGCGCAGGACCCAGGGGGTCACGTGAGGATCTCCATCATCGAGAGGGCGTCGTGTCGCGCTCGAGCGATTCGAGCGTGGCGGTTTCCTGCTCCCAGGTAGCCAGCGCGGCATCGAGCCGTGCGCGGAGCGCGTCGAGCCGCGTGCCCAGCCGGTTGGCCTCTTGTACACCGCCGGGGCGCGTATAAAGCTCCGGATCGTCCAACGTCGCCGTCAGCGAGGTGACCTCCCGCTCCAGCTCGGCGACGTCGCGTTCGGCGCGCTGCGCCCGCTCCTGCGCCGCGCGCAGCTGGCGCCGCACATCCGGCGTCGCGGGCCGCTCGGCGCGTCGCGCCGTGCGCTTCTTCTCGTCCATCCGCCGCAGGGCGACTTCCTCGGACGCTCGCACTGAGGCCGCGTGCGCGCGCTCCTCGCTCACGACTTCCCATTCCGCGAAGCTGCCGTCGAACTCCGTGATATGGCAGTCGTGCAGGACCCAGACTTTCGTCGCCAGGGCGCGGAGCATCGCCCGGTCGTGGCTCACGAGCATGACCGTCCCCTCGTACCCCTCGATCGCGTCCTCGAGCACCTCGATCGACTCTACGTCGAGATGATTCGTCGGCTCGTCGAGCACGAGCAGGTTGGCGCGCGTGAGCGTGAGCATGGCGAGCGCGACACGGGCACGCTCCCCCCCGGACAGGGTGGACGCGCGACGTTGCACTTCGTCGCCCGAGAACCCGAAGCGGCCGAGATGCCCCTGCACGAGGCGTCGCTCCCACTGCGGCCGCAGCTCGGCGATCACGTCATAGAGCGGCTTGTCCAGCGGCACCTGGCCGAGCTGCTGGTCGTAGTAGGCGACCCGGATCGAGTTCCCGACCTTGAGCTCGCCAGCGTCGGGCGCGCGCTCACCGACCAGGGCGCGCAGCAACGTCGACTTGCCGGCGCCGTTGGGCCCGACGATGCCGAGCCGGTCCCCGCGCATGACCCGTCCGCTGAACCGCTCGATCAGCGTTCGCTCCCCGACGGCGATCGTCACCTTGTCCGCAACGGCAACCTGGTCCCCGCCTCGTTCGGCGATCTCGAGTCGGAGCGCCATCGTACCCTCCTCGCCCACGGGGGCGCTGAGGCGGGGAAGTCGCTCCAGTCGCTTCCGCCGACCCTTCGCCTGACGGCTGTTCTGTCCGGCGATGTTGCGCGCGATG
>DASTSX010000128.1:0-14225 GCA_035760455.1 Gemmatimonadaceae bacterium
TCCCGATGCCACGCAGCCGGTCGCTCACGCCGACGCCGAGGATGCCCGCGCCGATGCCGTCGATGCGACGCGCGCCCGTCACCGGGACGCCGAGCGCGAGCCCGCGCACCACGCCGTTGCCCCCTCCGTCGTACGGAGACCAGATGGTCACGTTGACCCCGTCCACGCGCACGAGGCGACGGTCGCGGTAGTTCATCCGGAGCCCGATGACGCGCGGCACGTCGCCGATGGCGAGGCCCACGTGGTTCACGGTGAGATCGATTCCCTGGGCCGCGAGGGGGAACGTCGCGAGCGCCGACAGCGTTACGGCGCCGAGGGATGCGCGGAGAAGTCGCATTGGAGGGCGGGGTGGGAGCCGCCGCCCCGTACGCCCGGGGAAAGAACGCGGTTTCAGCCCGTGCATCAGCCTTTCCCCGGCGATAACTTGCCCTTAGCCCCGCCGTTCGAGGAGCCCATGAAGGCCATCCTGCTGATCGACCACGGCTCGCGTCGCGACGAAGCGAACGAGATGATGAACTGCATGGCCAACCTGGTTCAGGCGATGGCCGGCCCCGACGTCGTCGTCCGATTCGCCCACATGGAGCTGAGCGAGCCGTCGATTGCCGCAGGCGTGCAGGACTGTGTGGACGCCGGAGCGACGGAGCTGATCGTCTTCCCGTACATGCTGTCCCCCGGCAAGCACTCCACAGGCGACATCCCACGCATGGTCGCCGAAGCGGTGGCGCGCCATCCGCACGTCGCCGTTCGCGTCACTACGGCGTTCGGCGTCCACGAGAAGCTCGCCGAGGTCATCCTCGGCCGGGCCGGCCTGCCGGTGGCGAATCCGCTCACCGGCGAGCAGGCGGCTCGCTGCTGGCATTCCTCGCGCTCCGGGGTCGCCTGCGGCGACGCGTGCCGCTGCCATCCGGTGAGCGAGCCCGTCGTCACCGCGCGCAGCGGTGTCGCGGCCGACTGACGCCGTCCCTCCTCCACCCGAACGAGCCATGTCCAGCGAGAGCGCGACCGAGCTTCGTCCCGCGCTGACTCGGCTGTCGGACGACGAGATCGCGTTCAGAGACGCCGTCGCCGGGTTCGCGGCCGACGAGGTGAAGCCGCGGGTGCAGGAGATGGAGCGCGCCGGCCGCATCGATCCCGCGCTCGTCGAGCAGTACTTCGCGATGGGGCTGATGGGGATCGAGGTGCCCGAGCAGTACGGTGGCTCGGCCGGCTCGCTGATGATGGTGACACTCGCCGTCGAAGAGGTGAGCAAGGTGGACGGCGCCGCGGCGATCATGGTCGACGTGCAGAACACGCTGGTGAACTACCCGATCAACCGGTACGGCAGCGCGGCGCAGAAGGCGAAGTACCTCACGCGCCTGACCCGCGACACGATCGGCGCGTACGCGCTCAGCGAGCCGTCGTCGGGCTCCGACGCGTTCGCCCTCGCGACGCGCGCCGAGCAGCGCGGCGACGTGTGGGTGCTCTCCGGCCGGAAGATGTGGATCACGAACGGCGCCGAAGCGGGGATCTACGTCGTCTTCGCCAACACCGATCCGAGCCTCGGCTACAAGGGGATCACCGCGTTCATCGTCGAGCGCGAGATGCGCGGGTTCGCCGTCGGCAGGAAGGAAGACAAGCTCGGCATCCGAGCGTCGAGCACGACGGAGCTCATCCTCGACGGCGTGGAAGTCCCCGCCGAGAACGTGCTCGGCCCCGTCGGCCAGGGCTACAAGATCGCGATCGAGACCCTGAACGAGGGACGCATCGGCATCGGCGCGCAGATGATCGGCGTCGCGCAGGGCGCGCTCGCCGCCGCGACGGCGTACGTGAAGGAGCGCCAGCAGTTCGGCAAGTCGCTCGCCGAGTTCCAGGGGATCCAGTTCCAGCTCGCGCAAGCGCGCACGGAGACCGAGGCGGCGCGTCTGATGGTCTACAACGCGACGCGCCTGAAGGACGCTGGCCACGACATCGCGCTCGAGGGCGCGATGGCCAAGCTCTTCTCGAGCCAGGTCGCCGAGCGCGTGACGTCGATCTCCCTCGAGCTGTTCGGCGGCTACGGCTACACGAAGGACTACCCCGCCGAGAAGTTCTACCGCGACGCGAAGATCGGTACGATCTACGAGGGGACGTCGAACATGCAGTTGCAGACGATCGCCAAAGGGATGCTGCGCTAGGTACTGCTACTGAAGTACCCGGTACTTCCGTAGCACGTACCCGGTACCGGTTGGATGCTCCCGGAAGTCCCCTCGGGTGCAGATCCCTCGACTCGCTGCGCTCGCTCGGGATGACGGCGACGCGCTGCAGTCATCCCGAGCGGAGCGCGCAGCGCGGAGTCGAAGGATCTGCACGTCTGTCATCCCGAGCACAGTCGAGGGATCTGCACCCCTCCCTGCCTGGTGGCCGACCGGGCTTCCGGGAGCGTCCAGCTGGTACCGGGTACCTGCTACTTCGGTAGTACCGGGTACTCGCCCTTGCAGTTCATTCCATCCCCTCCATTGTCTCGATCGATCCATCCGGCGCATACCTCAGCGCTCGCACCTTCACGCTCCGCAGATGCGTCTTGCCGCCCGAGAGCGAGGAGTCGTGGTAGAACAGCCACCACCTGCCCTTGAACTCGACGATCGAGTGGTGCGTCGTCCAGCCGAGGACTGGAGTGAGGATCACGCCGCGGTACGTGAAGGGGCCGTACGGGTCGGCGCCCGTGGCGTAGACCAGGAGATGCGTGTCGCCGGTGGAGTACGACAGGTAGTAAGTGCCGCGGTACTTGTGCATCCAGCTCGCCTCGAAGAAGCGGCGCTCGCGGTCCTGCTGCAGGATCGGTGATCCGGTCTCGTCGAGGATGCGGATCTCGCGCACCGGCTCAGCGAAGTGCTTCATGTCGTCGGCGAGTCGGGCGACGCGGGGTCCGAGCGCGGGACCGTCGTCGCTCGGATCGCGCGGGACGGTGGCGTCGTAGCGGCCGGTGCGCCAGCGCTGGAGCTGTCCGCCCCACAGGCCGCCGAAGTACATGTAGTGCGTGCCGTCGTCGTCGCGGAACACGCACGGGTCGATGCTGAAGCTGCCGGGAATCGGCTCGGGCTCTGGAGTGAACGGCCCGGCGGGCGAGCGGCTCGTCGCGACACCGATGCGGAAGACGTCGTCCCGATCCTTGAGCGGGAAGTAGAGGAAGTACGTGCCGTCCTTGAACGCCGCGTCGTTCGACCAGAGCTGGCGCCCCGCCCACGGGATGTCCTCGACGCGCAGCGCGACGCCGTGATCGGTGACCTCGCCCCCGACCTCGTCCATCGACAGGACGTGGCAATCCCGCATGTCGAAGTGGTCGCCCTCGTCGTTCTCGGGAATCCCCGCCTCGATGTCGTGCGAGGGATAGACGTACAGGCGACCCTCGAACACGTGCGCGCGAGGGTCGGCGGTGAACATGTGCGTGACGAGCGGCTGGCTGGGTGGCATGTCCGGGGTTCGCTGTGAGGAGCGGGCGCTCGGGGGAATGCTAACCTGAGAAGGGCCACTGAAGTACCTGAGAAGGGCCACTGAAGTACTCGGTAGGAAGTACTACCGACGTACTGGGACCTGGCGAACTATCTCAACGAATGCGCCTCGTGACGCTCTGCCAGGACGCCCTGATCAGAGCGTTTCGGGTAGAGCATTCCTCCAGGCATTCGTGAGGCCGGTATGCCGGTCCGAATACGTCGGTCGTACTCGCTACGAGGTACTTCACTGTACTGCCCTCCAACCATTTCCCTCCGGTCGCTGTCTCTTCCGTACCGCCCCCATCCGGAGCTCGTCCATGCGTCTCGCCCGTCTCGCCGTTTTCGCCCTCCTCGTCGCCCCCGCCGCCCTCGTCGCCCAGGACCGCCAGAGCGACGCGGAGTGGTTGGAGCAGTGCCGAGAGAGCAACAACCGCTGGAGCAGCGACGCTCGCGGCCGGGCGTGCGAGGTCAGGAACGTCCCCGTGCGCTTGAGCGCGCGCGCGATCGCGATCGACGGCGAGCGGAACGGCGGGATCCGGGTCTTCGGGTGGGATGGCGACTCGGTGAAGGTCACGGCGCGCCTGCAGGCGGAAGGGCGCTCCGATGCGGACGCGCGCGACCGGCTCTCGCGCGTGCGCGTCCTGGCCGACGGGCGCGGCGTCCGCGCCGAGGGGCCGTCGATGGACTACGACTACGGCGGCTGGTCGGTGAGCTACTACGCGTTCGTCCCGCGGCGATTCGACCTGGACCTCGAGGCCCACAACGGTGGATTGAGCGTCGACGGCGTCTCGGGTAAGCTCGATCTGCGGACGCACAACGGCGGGCTCAGGCTCTCGGCGGTCGGCGGCGACGTCCATGCACGCACGCAGAACGGCTCGCTGCACGTGGAGCTCACCGGCAACCGCTGGGACGGCACCGGTCTCGAGGCCGAAACGCGCAACGGCTCGGTGCGGCTCGCGGTGCCCGAGCCGTACGCGGCCCTGCTCGAGACGGGGACGGTGAACGGCTCGATCCGGACGGACATCCCGGTGACACTCTCGGGACGCATCTCGCGGCAGCTCAGCATCCCGCTCGGCGGCGGAGGGCGCACGATCCGGGCGACGACGACGAACGGCTCGGTGACGATCACGCGGCGCTGAGCATCGCGACGCTGAAGGCGAGGCGGGGTACGCTGGCGTGATGACCCAGCGTACCCCGCTTCGCTTCATCTCGTGCGAGCCGTCACTCTTTGCTCGGCATGGAGACCTTCGAGTGCCATCACGGTCCCTGCGCTGCGCACCTTCATGCCCATCGTCGAGAGGCTGTCCAGCACCGGCAGCTTGTCCCTCGTCACGACGAAGATGGTGTCTCGTCCGCCCTGCATCTTGCCCTTCACGACGGTCATGCTCCCGATCTGCTCGCCCTTGAGCTTCATGACTTCCTCACGCGCCATCTTCTCGCCATTCAGGAAGTAGTCGGCATTGGCGAGGCTGGATCCACTGAAGGCGCCCGAGCTGGCCGCCGCCTTCTCCGCCGCAGCGACATCCATCGACGTCAGCTCCGCCGACGTGGGAATCTTTGCTTCGCACGCCGCCATCGTCAGCAGTCCGGCGACGGCGCAGAGCGCGCCCCCGCGGACCAGCGCGAATCGTGATCTCCTGGCTCTCATCGCGAGCAATCTCCGTTCGAGGTGTGAGGGTCTGTCGGCCAGCGCGAGCGTGCCGACGCGAATTCCGGCGCCGTGTGCCGCCATGTCGATCAGGAGCGCGCCGTACGCGTGGGCCGGCGCGCCGCGACGCAGCACGCGTGCGTCGCAGTCCAGCTCGATCGCCAGTCGCAGCCGGGCGAGGAGATACCAGACGGCGGGATGCCAGGGCAGTACGATGACGGCGAGGCACGCGAGACCGAGCAGCACGTGATCTCGCGCGCGCAGATGCTCGTGCTCGTGCTGGATGATGAGCCGTTGCTCGTCGTCGCTCCGCGCGAGCAGCGACCGAGGTATCACGATGTCGGCACGCACCATCCCGATCACGGCGGGTCCCGCCGCCGGAGCGATGCGCACCGTGATGCCTTGTACCCGCTCCCTGGGCCACCGGTGTCGCGCGCGGCCGAGGCGAAGGTTCACCAGCAGGTAGACGGCGAGCATCACCGTGCTCGCCAACGCCCATCCGAACGCCGCCGGCACTGCGAGTGCCGCCGGGGCGCGAGCGTTCGCCGAGGCGATCAGGCGAACCGCGGTGAGCGCCATCGTCGTCTGTGCGGCCTCGAGCACCGCGACGAGCCGCGTACCCCGTGAGGCGTCGGCGATCGGCGCGACTGCCTGCGTCTGCGCATTTCCCGCATCCATCGCCGCGATCTCGATGGAGCGTTCCCGCGGCGCGACGGCCGCCAGCGCCGCGATGCCGATCAGCGCCGTTGCCCACACCCATCGGGTGGAGCGCCCCGCGAGACCGAGCGCGGAAGCGACCGCGCGCGCGCCGAGCGCGAGCAACACGCCGACCAGCAGGACATAGAGCACCCACGCGATCGTCATGGCTCCTCCTTCAACCGCTCGGCGAGGAGCCGGCGCATGCGCTCCAGCTCCTCGCGGCCGAGCTTCCGGTCGGAGACGAACTGCGCGAACATCCGCTCGGCGGAGCCGTGGAAGATCGCGTCGCGGATGCGGGCCATCGCGCTCCCGCCGGCGCGCTCGGCGCCGATGGTCGGGAAGTAGCGATACGCGCGGCCTTCGGGCTCGTGGCGCACGTAGCCCTTCTCCTCCAGCGTCTGAAGCGCCGACAGCACCGAGGTGTAGGCGAGCGGCTCGTCGAGCGCGTCCTTGACCTCGGCCACGGTGGCGGAGCCGAGTCGCCAGAGGATGCTCATGACCTCGAGCTCGCGCGGTGGAAAGTAGATGTCGTTCATGGGCCTCTCTACGGATTCTTCCGTAGGATATGACGAGCGTTCGCGCCTGTCAACTGCTTTTTCCGTAGTTGCGCGCGGAGCGAGGCCGCGCCGCTGCCGCGATGATGGCCGCAGTGCAGCGTCGGTGACGCCGATGACGCAGGCGGAGTGAAGTGAATTGAACGGTGCGCGCGACGACGTGCGCTTCTGCACCAGCTTGCTTGGCGCCGTTTTTGCGCCAATTGTTACTAGTCGGTGCAGTCGTCCGTTGCGGCGAGCGGAGCCGGTGATCCCGAGCCACCGTGCGCGCGCAGGCTTGCAAGGTACCCGCCAGCCGAGACCGTATGCGATACCGATTTCGATCGCGAATCACGGTTCGACACCAGCACGTCAGCCATGCGCCGTCGTCGCGAGAGCGTGAGCACGGTGTCGCGAATGGTGGTTCGCATGACTGACGAGCGACGATTCGAGGAGCTGTTGTCGGAGTTCAAGCGCGTGGGCGTGGATCTCGACAGCTTCCCAGCCGGCATCGGAGTTCATCGCGACGACGCGCTGCGCATCCTCCGATCGCTTCCCGACGGCGCAGGTCCCGCCGCCTTCCTCAGCCGAGTGCGACACGAGCAGCAGGCGACCGCGCGCCCCGATACGGGTGCTGCGCTCGCCGGGTCGGATCGCGATCGTCGCGTGAGCTAGGGCTCGTCCGTCGCCGCCACGGCGGCGGCGTGTGCGTCGAGCTCCGTCACGAGCCCGGCGCCGAAGTAGTAGGCGAGCTCACCGCGCGCCATCTCGTACGCCGAAGGGCCGTCGCCCGTGCAGACCAGCGAGCCGTCGTGCAGCTCCTCGGAGCAGAGCAGCGCGCCGTCGCCGAAGGTCACGGGAAAGAGCGTGCTCACCATCGGCTTGAGCGCGTGGTAGTCCTCGCCCGCGGCGAGCAGCGCACCGTGGATCACGCAGCCGCGCCGATCGCGGCGGAGGAACACGCACGCGCCGTCGACGACGGCGGTGCGCGTCGCCGCGCCGCCGGGGAAGTCCGGATCCGCGGTGACGTCGTCGACGAACCATCGCTCGCGCGGGACGCCGACGAACGGTGCCAGCTCGTCGGCGCGCGCGAGGATGCGGTCGCGCTCGAGCACGGAGACGTCGACACCGTGCGTGCAGCACGCGTCGGCACAGAACGCGCAGCGCATGCAGTGGCCGTAGTAGCGCCGGGTGAAGATCGCGTCGTCCACCTCGTGCACGACGGGCGCGCCATCGCGCGCCGCGAACGGCCGAGACAGGGGACGAAGCGTCAGGCGGCGCTCGGGTCGGCCGTGCCGTCCGCGGGCTCGGCTGGCGGCGTTCCGTTGGGCGCGTCACCACGACGCTGCGGGCCGCGACGGCGCCCGCGGCCGCGCTTGCGCGTTCCCGGTGGACGCGGCGCGGTCACGCCTGCTTCGATGCTCGGCGCGCGGCGGACCACGGATTGACGACACGCCTCCAGCACCGCCTCGAGCGCCTCGATGCCGTCGTCCGTGGCCTCGAGGAAGAGGTCGTGGACGACGGACTCCGCCTTCTCGAGCTGCTTCACGAGTGCCAGCGCCATCGCACGGCTGGGCATCGTACCGCACAGCTTCGCGTCGATGCGGTTGCCGGCGGGACGGCGGAGGACGGTGACCGCCCCCTGCTTCCCGGGCTGGAGGAAGTAGGGCGACTTCGCGGCGGCGGAGCGCTTCTTCGGCGGTCGGCGCTTCTTCTCGGTCATGGTGCGGACGTCGTCGTCATGATCACGCTGTAACGTATGCCGGTCGCTGGCGGCGCGGGAGGTCCGAACGCGCGCACTCGCGTGGTCGCGGTGGCCCTGCATAGCTTGCAAACATCGACCCTCGCACACATACACGAGACACCTGCCATGACGTCACCCCCCGTCGCCTCCGAGCAGGACCTGCGCTATCCGATCGGCCCGTCGGACAAGAGCACGCCGCTGACCGGGGGAGAGCGCGCGCAGCGCATCCACGCCCTCGCCGCGATGCCGGCCCAGCTTCGCCTGGCCGTGGCCGGCCTCTCGGATGCGCAGCTCGACACGCCCTATCGTCCGGGTGGATGGACGGTGCGCCAGACGGTGCACCACCTGGCGGACAGCCACATGAACGCCTTCGTCCGCTTCCGGCTGGGATTGACCGAGGACAATCCGACGATCAAGCCGTACGACGAGAAGGCGTGGGCCCAACTGGCCGACATGCGCCTGCCCATCGAGCATTCGCTCCGGATCCTCGAGGGTCTGCACGAGCGGTTGGTGCACCTGCTCCGCTCGCAGACGGACGCGGCGTTTCGCCGGCAGATCTTCCATCCGGAGAACGGGCCGATGACGCTCGACGCGATGCTCAGCCTCTACGCCTGGCACGGCCGGCACCACACGGCGCACATCACGGGCCTGCGGAGCCGGCAGGGCTGGGCGTGATGCACCGCTGGCGGCGATCCGGAGCGGCGTGGGCTCGCACGCGCGTGCTCGCGCTCCTCGTCGTCGCGGGTGCGTGCGGGCGGACGGACGCCCCCGCGTCGGAGTCGGCGCGATCGATGGCCGCGGCTCCGGCTCCCGCGGGGAGCGCGGCGGGCGGTGTCGCGGAGGGCGATCCGCGCAAGCCGGCGTGTCCGAAGACCGGGCAATGGGCGGAGTGCCACGTGCGCGAGCGGCTGATCCGGTCCGGCTTGGCGCCGCGCGACACGAGCCGAGAGGCGCTGCCCGAGCTCGGGCCCGCGCCCACCGTCCATCGACTCGGCCGCGGCATGCTCGCGGTGTATCTGTTCCAGGACACGCTCGCGCGCGCGCGCGCCGCGGCCACGCTGGACTCCGTGAAGTACGTGCCCGTGGCCACGGGGCCGACGATGCGCTCCGAAGCGATGGTGATCGAGAACGCCAACCTGCTCGCGCTCCTGTTCAGCAAGAACGATCAGCAGATCGAGCGCGTGTCCGATGCGCTCACGGCGGGGCCGCCGCAGCCATGACGCGACGGTGGGCGGGTGCGCGGATGCGCGCGTGCGCGGGTGCGCTGGTCCTGGGCATGTTGGTGCTCGGCTGCGAGGTGAGCCAGGACGAGGAGGTCCAGCTCGGGCGTCGCAACGCCGAGCAGATCGACGCGCAGCTGCCGCTGGTGCGCGACCCCGTCGCCACGCGCTACGTCCAGGACCTCGGGCTCTCGATCGCGCGGAAGACGGCGCGCTCCGATCTCGAGTGGCGGTTCCGGATCATCGACAGCCGCGAGGTGAATGCGTTCGCGCTGCCCGGCGGGTTCATCTACGTGAATCGTGGCCTGATCGAGCGCACGGGGCAGCTCGACGAGCTCGCGGGCGTGCTCGGCCACGAGATCGGGCACGTCGTGCGCCGGCACTCGGTGCAGCAGATGGAGAAGCAGACGAAGACGGGCGTCGCCGTGGAGCTCGGATGTCGGCTCACGGACCTCTGCAACAGCGAGGTCGCGCGCGCGGCGATTCAAGTCGGAGGCGCCGCGCTGTTCGCTCGCTACAGTCGGCAGGACGAGGCGGAGGCGGACGCGGAGGCTGTGGCGTACGTGATCGATGCCGGGATCGATCCGCACGGAATCCCCTCGCTGTTCAAGCGGCTGATCGAGGAGCGACGCCGGTCGCCGGGGCGGATCGAGGGATTCTTCGCGTCACATCCGCTGGAAGAGGATCGCGTCGTGGCGACCGAGCGCGAGATCGCCGCGCTGGATCCGACCGTGCTCCAGGGGCTTCGTCAGGACGATCCGAGCTACCAGACGTTCAAGGCGCATCTCGCGAGTCTGCCACGCGCGCCGGAGCCGGCGCGGGTCGCGCCGTAGAGTCACGTCGCGCCGCTCGAGCGCCGTGGCGTCCCAACGGCCCGAACACGGATCGACCGGATGACCCGGATGACACCGATCTGATCGTCTCGGCGGCGAGATCCCTGCGCCTCAGCCAAGAAAGATCGGTGGGGTCGTGGATGGAGAGGAACGGTGCGCGTGTGTACGCATCGCGACCCGGAGAGGAGCACATCCGACATCTTCGCCGTTCAGATCCGGCCGTTTCCGCTTCCCGGCGTTGGTCGGCGCACGTGGCATCCCGTGCGCGCTGCGTGCGAAGCGTCAGGGCGCGCCGGCGATCCTTTCGGCGTCGTTCTCGATCGGCGCGGGGAAGAGATCGCGCCGCACCGGCGGGATCGTGACGCCGCCGGACACGATGAACGCCATTACGTCGGCGCTTTCCGCATCGAGCACGGTGACGGCGCTCGTCGGAAAGATCAGGAGCGACCCGGCGAAGTTGTACGACTGTGGCAGGTACACGGCGACGTGCTCCTGCATGCCCATCGACGAGAGCGTCTCCTGGGTGATGAAGCCGAGCGCGCGTGCCTCGCCGGAGGCGAAGGGCGCGACGAGGACCGGCTTGTCGAACCGGCGCTTCTCGCCGACGAACGCGTTGAGCAGGTCTTTCGTGGACGAGTACAGCAGGCGCACGAAGGGGAGCCGCTCGAGCACGCCCTCGACCAACGACAGCATGCGCCGCGTGAGGAAGCTCGACGCGAGGAAGCCGAACAGCGTGATGAGCACCACCGTCGCGAGGAAGCCGACGCCGGGGATCGGGATCCCGAGCCAGCCGTCGATCGTCGCGAACACGCGCACGCACACGTAGACCGTGAAGGCGAGCGGGGCGAGAAGGACGACGCCCTTGAAGAAGTAGTTGAGCAGTCGGGACATCAGCTCACTTCGGTGCGACCGGAACGCTCAGCCGCTTCGGTCCCCAGGTGAGCGTGAGCAGGGCGCCGCCGGCGCTCTCCGGCTCGACGGCGATCGTGAACCGCTCCACGGGCGCGGCGACGCTGCTCTCGCGCAGCGGCACGCGCACGAGGTCCCGCTTCGCGTCGTAGATGTTGCCGGACTGGCGGTTGATGACGAGCCGATAGCCACTCGGCGTCGTCGCGGTCCAGAGCGTGTAGGTGCCGGCGGGCACGGTCGCGCCGCCGACGACGAGATCGACGTCGGAGCGGAACTGCGTCGCGGCGTTGGCGCCGGTGCGCCAGAGCGTGTCGCCGAGCACGCCGTTCACCCAGACGTCGCGCCCGCGAAGCGCCGGCCGGCCGTAGTCGATCCAGAGATGTGCGCTGCCCACCGTCGCCTCGACGGTGTCGCGCGTGGATGCGGGTCCCACGGGCGTGGCGCTCTGCTCGCGCTGCGCCCACGCGCGAGCCAGCGCCTCGAGATCGAGCGAATCGACGCGCGCGACCATGACCTTGGACCCGGTACGCATGCCGTCGGCCGCGACGATGCCGCCGCGGCCGTCGTGTCGCACGAGGAACGGACCGCCGTTCGCGATGATGCGCACGGAGTCGCGGCCGAGGACGCGCACGGCCTGCGGCGTCGCCTCTCCGGCGTCGAGGCTGATCGGCATGGCGGCGAACACCACGCTGTCGCGGCCGAGGAGGCTCATGCGCGCGAACGCGAGCTCCCACAAGCCGTACGAGCTCTGGATCGACGGCTGCAGGGGTCCTCGCACGAGGAGCGACCGTGTCGTGTCCCTGGTGCTGCGGTGCCCGACGAACATCACCGAGTCGCGGCCGTAGCGCACGGAGAGCGACTGGAGCCCGCCGGCGATCGTCGCGCCCGCGCCGTCGCGCAGTGTGAGGTTGGCCCGCGCCGGCGCGCCGTTCGGTCCGATGTCCACCGAGTAGCGCGTGACGCGCGTGCTCGGGAAGCGTGTGACCAGCGTGCCTTCCATGTGCGTCGCCGTGCGTGTGTACTGCTCGACCGCCACCGTGTCGACCCCGAGCCGGGTGAGCAGCGTCGTGGTGGCGACGGGCGCCAGCGCCGGGATCGCCGTCGATGCCGACGCGCAGGCGACGACGAGCGGCAGCGCGGCGAGCGCGACCGCAGCGACGCGACGAGGGGTAGCGGCGGAGATGGTCATTTCCGAAGGGGTACGGATGAGCGACGTGGTTTATGGTAGCGCGGTTCGCGGCCCCGCGCACGGTGGGTCTGGCCCGGCGATTGCCCGCTGCGCGGTACCGGTCCGACGGTCGGACCCCGATCCCGCAGGGGAGGATTCGATGGAACCACGCGATGGCCACCAAAAGGGCGCGCAGCAGCATGCGGAAGGCCAGCACGGCGAGAAGACGCACTCGCGCTTCCTCGAGGAGCTTCACGAGCCGATGCGTCGTGACGAGGAACAACCCGAGCATGACGGCGCGGGCGAGAGCGGCGGAGACGACCGGCAGCGCCGCTGACTTTCTTCCGGCGCGCCGCACGCTGCCCTCGCTGCGGCGCGCGGCGGCCGGATGTCGCGGCTGTCATCTCTGGAAGGTCGGCACGCAGACGGTGTTCGGCGAAGGCGCTCGGTCGGCGACCCTCATGTTCGTCGGGGAACAGCCAGGCGATCAGGAGGATCGCGCAGGGCACCCGTTCGTCGGGCCGTCGGGCCGGCTGCTCGACGCCGCGCTCGATCGCGCGGGCCTCGACCGCGGCGACGCATACGTGACCAACGCGGTGAAGCACTTCAAATGGGTTCCCGACGGCACGGGGAAGCGTCGCATCCACAAGACGCCGTCGTCGGGGGAAGTGCGTGCCTGTCACCCCTGGCTCGAGAACGAGATCGCGGTGGTGAAACCGCGCGTGATCGTCGCCCTCGGCGCCACGGCCGCGAAGGCGCTCTTCGGCCCGACGATCCGCGTGACGGCGCAGCACGGAAAGGTGATCCGCACCGATCTCGCCGAAGCGGGCTTCGCCACCGTCCATCCGAGCTCGGTGCTGCGCGCGCCGAGCGAGGTGCGCGAGGAGGCGGAGCGAGCGTTCGTGGAGGATCTCAAGAAGGTGGCGAGATACCTGAAGCGGTGAACTGCGACTGAAGGACCTGGCACGACCGACGTACGCGGTCCCAGGTACCGGGTACTGCCGTGACAGTTATTTTCCATCATGCCCGCCCCGCATCGATCCGCCCTCTCCCACCTCCGCAAAGCCGACCCTGTCCTCGCCACGATCATCGATCGCGTCGGGCCCTGTCGGCTGGAGGCGCGTCGTGCGGGGACGCACTACGACGCGCTGGTGCGGTCGATCGTGTTCCAGCAACTGTCCGGGAAGGCCGCGAGCACGATCCACCGGCGGTTCTGCGAGATCTATCCCGGGAAGCGTCCGCGCGCCGAGCACGTGCTGGAGACCCAGGACGATGCGCTGCGCGCGGCCGGCCTGTCGCGGCAGAAGATCGGCTACCTGCGCGATCTCTCGGCGCGCGTCGCCGACGGCTCGCTCCCGCTCGCGCACCTCGGCCGGCTGTCGGACGACGCGATCATCGAGCATCTCGTGCAGGTGAAGGGGATCGGCCGCTGGACGGTGCAGATGTTCCTCATCTTCAGGCTCGGCCGGCCGGACGTGCTCCCCGAGCTCGACCTCGGCGTACAGACCGCCATCCAGCGCGCGTATGGGCTGAAGCAGCGCCCCACTCCCAAGGACGTCGTGCGGATCGGCGAGAAGTGGCGGCCGTACGCGTCGACCGCGAGCTGGTACCTCTGGCGTTCGCTCGAGAACGGGGACGGCCAGGGCTGAGCGCACGCCGGTGATGGAGCGTCGCCCGCTCGGCGCCACCGGGCTCGACGTCCCGGTCGTCGGCGTGGGCACGTGGCGCACCTTCGACGTGCGAGGGCGCGGCGCGGAGGCGCGGTGCCGCGCCGCGCTCGACGCAGCGTACGACGCCGGCGCCACGCTCTTCGACACGTCACCGATGTACGGCGCGGCGGAGTGCGTGCTCGCCGAGTCGATGGCGGCGCGGCGCGATCAGGCGCTCGTCGCCGACAAGCTGTGGACGACGGATGACCGGGAGGCCGAACGGCAGGCGGCGAACGCGCTGCGCTGGTACCGTGGCCGCGTCGACGTCTACCAGGTGCACCTCCAGATCCCGTACAACGCGCGGGATCGCCTC
>DASTSX010000129.1:0-3571 GCA_035760455.1 Gemmatimonadaceae bacterium
CGCGCGCGGCGGCCGCGACGCACGTGGCGAGCAGTGCGCGCGCGTCGCGGCGATGCGGGAGCGCCGCACCACTCGCGGCGCGGCTGTCGATTCCTTGCGACGCGTCAGACGCGCTCATTACGTTCGGGGATGGCACGGATCTTCAGCGGCATCCAGCCCTCGGGCGAGCTGCACATCGGCAACTACCTCGGTGCAGTCAAGAACTGGGTGACGCTGCAGCACACGGCGGAGTCGATCTTCTGCATCGTGGACTACCACGCGATCATCACCGCGTACGAGCCGGCCCAGCTTCGCGTGCGTCGCCGCGAGATGGCGCTGGGTCTGCTCGCGGCGGGGATCGACCCGGCGGTGTCCACGCTGTTCGTCCAGTCGGACGTGCCGGAACATACCGAGCTGGCGTGGATCTTCAACACCGTCACACCGCTCGGTGAGCTCGAGCGGCAGACGCAGTACAAGGACAAGTCGCAGCGGATGGAGAGCGTGAACGCCGGGCTGCTGAACTATCCGATCCTTCAGGCGGCGGACATCCTGTTGTATCGCGCCGATCTCGTGCCGGTCGGCGAGGATCAGCTGCAGCATCTGGAGCTCTCGCGCGTGATCGCGCGGCGCTGGAACGCCGAGTTCGCTCCCGACGGCGACTACTTCCCGGAGCCGCAGCCCGTCCTCACGCCGACTCGGCGGATCATGGGGCTCGACGGGCAGTCGAAGATGTCGAAGTCGATGGGCAACACGATCGGGATGCTCGAGTCGCGCGAGGAGATCTGGGCGAAGCTGCGGCCGGCGGTCACCGACCCGAAGCGCATCAAGAAGACGGACCCCGGCACGCCGGAGGTCTGCAACATCTATCATCTGCACAAGGCGTTCAGCCCGCCGGCCACGGTGGAGCACGTCGCGGTGCAGTGCAGCACCGCCGGCTGGGGGTGCATCGACTGCAAGAAGGTGCTGGCGGAGTCGATGGAGAGCGAGCTCGTGCCGATTCGCGCGCGGGCGGCCGCGCTGCGCGGGGACGCCGCGCGCGTGGACGCTGCCCTCGCGGCCGGCGCGGAGCGATGCCGGACCCTGGCGCGCGAGACCATGCGCGACGTGCGCCAGCGCATGGGGTTCGACTGACCGGTGGCGAGAAGGGTCGCGCGGCGGGCCAGCGCCGTGCATATCTCTTGCGATCAGGCGAGTGGGGAGCGTCCGCTGCGGGGCGGACGCGCCGGGGTGCAACCGTTGGAGCGAGCGAGCCATGCAGTCCCTTCGTGAGTTGATCCGCCGAGTGTGGTCGTGGACTGGGTGGCGCCGCTTCGGTCGTGCGCCGGTTCCGCCGCAGGTCACCGCCTTGCCGTTCCTCGTGACGATGGAGCGACCGATCCTGCGCGAGGTGACGTCGCACGGGGTGCGCGTCTACTCGCTCTGCGGCAGCTGTGGCGCGCAGCTCGCCGCGAGCGCGACGCTCTGCGAGAGCTGCGCGCAGCGGCGCAGCAGGTCGGCGCCGAACGCCTGAGTGCAGGCGCTCGAGCGGCTCGTCCAGCTCCTCGCGGCGCAATACCGCTGGGGCCTGCATCCTCTCAAGCTGCTCGTGGCGCTCCTCGTCCCGGTGGCGATCGTCTGGCTCGCGGATCGGCGTCTGCGCGCGATGACCGCCGGGATCGTGCAGGAGGAGGCTCGGCTTCGAGGCCTGCCGCGCGTCCGCCGGCGCTGACGACCCGACGCGCACGTGTACACCGGGCACGCCGCCATGGCGCTCGCGCTCTCGCGGTGCGAGAGACGACTCCCGATCGTCCCGCTCACGCTCGCCTCGTTCGGGCCCGACTGGCTCGAGCTGCTGCTCATGGTGCCGGCGAAGCGCGAAGGGATGGCGATCTTCACGCACTCCGTCCCTGCGGTCCTGATCGGCGCGACGGTCGCCGCCGCCCTGTGGACCGCCCTGCGCCGGCCTGGCGGCCGCGTCATCTTCCTCGCCTGGCTCCTGCACTGGCCGGCCGACCTGCTCACGGGGCGGAAACCGGTCCTGTTCCGGGAGCCCTTGATCGGGCTCGACCTCTACAAGCTGCCCGCCATCGACTTCGTGCTGGAGAGCGTCGTCGTCATCGTCGGCTGCGCGATCTACGCCCGAGCGTTTCCTCCGCGTGCCCAGTTGCGGCGCGTGGTCGTCGTACTTGGCGCTGCGCTCATCGCGCTGCAGGCGGTGGTGGACGTAGCGCTCTCGGTGATGCGAAATTCGGAATGGACGCCGTCGTTCGCGATGTGGCGGTCTCATCCTCCCGCTCACCGAGGTCACGGCAGCGCCGGGCTCCGCATGCATCTTGCACGTCGCTCCTCGTACACACGACACGAGGAAGCGATGGCGATGGACGGGCCCCGGGGCATCGTGACGCTGGTCTGCCTCACCTGCGGCAAGGAGAAGTTCTTCACACGGGAAGTCCCGGCAGCCGTGAGTTGTGAGCAGTGCGGCAGCACGGTCTTCCGGACGTTCGCGACACCGACCGAGCCCGACGAAGCGGCGATCGACGCGCTCGAGGCCCAGGCACGCAGCATGGCGTACGGCGACAGCTCGCCCGACACCACGCGGGAAGACGTGCGCGACCTCGACATGCGATAGCCGACGGCGGGCGGGAGCCCGCCATTTTCATCCCTCCGACGCAAGAAAATCTTCCCGAGATGATGGAGGTCGCGCGCGTCCTGCGCCTCGACCTCCTCATCAAGCTGTCGCTCGCGGTCTTCCTCGGCGGCATCATCGGCTTCGAGCGTGAGCTCTCGGGGAAGCCGGCCGGCCTCCGCACGAACATCCTGATCTGCCTGGGCGCGGCCCTGCTGATGGACGTCTCGATGCGCATCGGCATCGCCGACGGCCAGCGCATCGGCGACCCCGCCCGCATCGCCGCACAGGTCGTGACCGGCGTCGGCTTCCTCGGGGCCGGCACGATCATGCAGGGCCAGGGCGTCGTGACCGGGCTCACCTCCGCCGCGACGATCTGGGTGGTCGCCGCGATCGGGCTCACCGTCGGTGGCGGCTTCTATGTGGAGGCGCTCGGTGCGGGGCTCCTCGTCACCTTCGTGCTCGCGGCACTCGGCCGGCTGGAGATCTACGTCCGCCGCCTGCGCCGCCGCGTGACCGCCACGATCCGCACGCGCGTGGGGACTTCGCCGGAGGAGCTCGAGACGGCGCTCCGCGCCCATGGGCTCGTGATCGAGAACCAGCGGGTCTATGACCATCCCGAGGACCGCACGTTCGAGCTCAAGCTGGCGGGACCGTCGCGCCAGTTCGAGGTCGCGGCGGGGGAGCTGATGCGCCGCCCCTTCATCATCGGAGTGAACTTTGACTGACGCACTGCGGCGCCTGGTCGTCGACCTCGCCGCGACGTCGAAGAACTGGGCGCTGACGCCGGCCGGGGAGGCGCGAATCCGCGTCGAGGCACCTGCCGGGTGGGAGATCGCGGTCGTGCGGGCCCCCACCAGCTCGGACGGGGACGGGCCCCCGCGAGCGAGCGACGAGGCGCTCGCCGCGATCGGCGACGCCGAGGCCTACTTCGGCTTCGGCGTCACGGCGGACCTCCTCGCCGCGGCGCGACGGCTGCGCTGGGTG
>DASTSX010000130.1:0-6850 GCA_035760455.1 Gemmatimonadaceae bacterium
ATGGCGTGGCAGCGCAGTCCGTTGCGCTCGAGGGCGGCGCGGATCTGGGCGGCGGTCACGCCGTCGTCGAACGGGTAGTTGATGTCGAGGGCGACGAGGTCGCCGACGGCGCCGGCGCGGTCGATCGCCTCGAGCACACCGACGGTCGGGCCGTACGCGTCGGTGGCGTAGCGGTCGACGAACTGGCCGAACATCCAGAGTCCGGCGCCGAAGGTGAGCTCACGTCGGGTGCTCATGTGCGTGCGGTCCGTGGTCGCAGGGCCAGTGCTCGGGCGGGCGTGTGGCGCGTCCGAGCCGGTATGGATATTTATTCAGCTACGAATCGAAACTCTCCCTGAGGTTAGGACTGCTCCGACGAGGTGTCAAGCCCGCACGGCGGCGCGCTCAGCGATCGATCATCGACTGCGACGCCGCGCCGTAGCGCTCGCCGTGCACCGTGATCCGCGCCGCGGCCCGCGCGATCCGATCCAGGTCGTCGGTCGAAAGCGCCACGGCGACGCCACCGAGGTTCTCCTCGAGTCGATGCAGCTTCGTCGTGCCGGGGATCGGCACGATCCACGGCTGCTGCGCGAGGAGCCACGCGAGGGCTACCTGTGCCGGGGTCGCGCCCTTCTCGGCGGCCATCCGCGTGACGAGATCGACCATCGCCTGGTTCGCCTTCCGGTTCTCCGGCGCGAAGCGCGGTACGGTGTTGCGGAAGTCGGTGGAGTCGAACGTCGTCGTCTCGTCGATCTTCCCCGTGAGGAAGCCCTTGCCGAGCGGCGAGAAGGGCACGAAGCCGATGCCGAGCTCCTCGAGCGCCGGCAGGATCTCCTCTTCGGGCTCGCGCCACCACAGCGAGTACTCGCTCTGAAGCGCGGCGACCGGCTGCACGCCGTGCGCCCGGCGGATGGTCCGCACCCCAGCCTCGGAGAGCCCGAAGTGCTTCACCTTCCCCACGGCGATCAAATCGCGCACCGTGCCCGCCACGTCCTCGATCGGCACGCCCGGGTCGACGCGATGTTGATAGTAGAGGTCGATGGTCTCGACGCCGAGCCGCCGCAGCGATCCCTCGGTCATCCGGCGGATGTGGTCGGGCCGGCTGTTCAGACCGGCCGGCTTCCCGTCGGCGTCGTACTGGAAGCCGAACTTGGTGGCGATCACCACCTGGTCGCGGAAGGGCGCGAGCGCCTCTCCCACGACCTCCTCGTTCTCGAACGGGCCGTACACCTGCGCGGTATCGAAGAACGTCACCCCTCGCTCGACCGCCGCGCGGATGAGCGCGACGGCGTCCTTCCGATCGAGTGGCGCTCCGTAGCTGATGCTGAGCCCCATGCAGCCGAGGCCGAGTGCCGAGACTTCCAGACCGCCGGCTCCGAGCTTTCGTTTGTCCATGTCGTCCTCCGCGGTGATGCGCTGCAATCAGTCGTGCGCGTACAGATTCATCTAGGTGACGCGGGTTGACGCGCTGGTAAGGTCGCCTTCCCAATCATCCGATTCTGCGAGGCCAGAGGAGCGATGGAGGTGTTCGAGGTCGTCATCGCGCTGCTCGTGGGCGGCGCCGCGCTCGCGGCGATCGCGCGGCGCATCGGCGCACCGTATCCGGCGCTCGTCGCCTTGGCCGGCGCGGCGCTCGCGCTGATTCCGGGAGTGCCGACGCTCGTGCTCGACCCCGAGCTCGCGCTCGCGCTGTTCGTCGCGCCCGTGCTGCTGGATGCGGCGTTCGACTCGTCGCCGCGCGACCTGCGCGCGAACTGGCGCGCGGTGGCGAGCCTCGCCCTCGGCGCCGTGGCTCTCACCGTGGGCGTCGTGGCGGTCGTCGCGCGGCTGCTCGTGCCCGATCTGCCGTGGGCGGCGGCGATCGCGCTCGGCGCGATCGTCGCTCCGCCGGACGCGGCCGCGGCGACGACGGTGCTCAAGCAGCTCAGGCCGCCGCACCGGCTCCTCGTCATTCTCGAGGGAGAAAGTCTGTTCAACGACGCGAGTGCGCTGCTCATCTATCGCCTCGCCGTCGGCGCGACGCTCGCGGGGTTCCTCTCCGGGTGGAGGGTGCTGCCGACGCTGCTGTTCGTCACCGTGGGCAGCGTCGTGCTCGGCTACCTGCTCGCGCGCGTCGTCGTGCGCGTGAACGCGGGCATCCGTGACGTCGCGACGGCGGTGATTCTCCAGTTCTGCGGCACGTTCCTCGTGTGGATCCTCGCCGAGCGGATGCATCTCTCGGGGATCATCACGACGGTGGTGTTCGCGATGACCGCGTCGCGCCGAGCGGCGGAGCTCATCCCGGCGCGCATCCGCATCCCGTCGTACGCGGTGTGGGAGGTCGCGGTGTTCGTGCTGAACGTGCTGGCGTTCATCCTCGTCGGCTTCCAGCTCCGGTCGATCGCGGCGCGCGCGACGGGGGCGACCGGCGTGCGCTACGCGGCCGTCGCCGCGGTGGTGACGCTCGCCGTCATCCTCGCGCGCATCGCATGGGTGACCGGGGCGGCGGCGTTCAGCCGGTGGCGCTGTCGTCCGCGCACGGACGGTGTGCCCGGCCCGCGCGACGCCGTGGCGCTCACGCCGCGCGGCGCGGCGGTCGTGGGCTGGTGCGGGATGCGCGGCACGGTGACGCTCGCCGCCGCGCTCGCGCTGCCCGCTGGCTTCCCGCAGCGCGATCTGATCCTCACCACGGCGTTCGGCGTCACGCTCGGCACGCTGGTGCTGCAGGGGCTGACGCTCCGGCCGCTGCTGTTGCGGCTCGGGCTCGAGGACGACGGATCGGTCGATCGCGAGGTGCGGCTCGCGCGAGTGGAGACGCTGCGGGCGGCGTTGTCGGCCGCCGACGGTGGGACGGGCGCGGAGTCGGCGGCGCTGGTGCGGCACCGCTACGCACTGCAGCTCCAGCGCGCGGAAGCTGCGCTTGCCGTCGAGCGGGCCAGCGCGCCGGGGCCAACTCCGGACGGCGCCGCGACACCCGAGGAGGTGGGGGCGACGGTGGGGGGCGACGACGACGGGGCGATCGTGCGCGCGGCGCTCGACGCGCAGCGCAAACGGCTCGTCGCGCTGCGGAGCGACGGCACGATCGGCGACGCGGCGTTCCAGCGGGTCGAGGAGGAGCTCGACTGGACGGAGCTCGGCTGGGCGCAGGTGGTGGGATCCGGTCGCTCGAGCGACGACGCGTAGACAGCATGACGCGGGATACCCGTGCTCACTCGACCGCGCGCCGTGCTCGTTTGACGGTCGGGGGACGGCGCTCCATGTTGGCGCTCCGTCGTCGTACCTCATCAACGCTCGGAGCTCTCTCATGCGCCGCCTGCTCACCGCTGCATTCGCCACCGCGGCCGTCGTTGCCGTCGCCGGCTGCTCGGACCAGATGCCCACGGCGTCCCAGCAGCTCGTCATTCCCATCCGCGCGTCCGACGCGGCGGCGCTCCGGTCGCCGAACGCGCCGGCGGAGGATCACTTCCACGCCACGGCGTCGGGCCGGGAGGAAGTTCCGCCGAACGACTCGCGCGGGCACGGCACCGCCACGTTCAAGCTCAGCGACGACGGTACCTCGCTCACGTACCGCCTCATCGTCGCGAACCTGGAGAACGTGACCCAGTCGCACATCCACATCGCGCCCGAGGGCGCGAACGGTCCGGTCGTGGTGTTCCTCTTCGGCTTCGTCGCCGGTGGCGTGACCGAGAACGGCCCGCTCGCGGAAGGCACGATCTCACAAGCGAACCTCATCGCCCGGCCGGCGATCGGCTTCGGCGGCACGATGGCCGAACTGCTCGCCGCGATGCGCAGCGGGAACGCCTACGTGAACGTGCACACCGTGGCGCTCCCGGCCGGCGAAGTGCGCGGCCAGGTGCGGTAGCCGGCGCTTCGCAGATGCTCTCACGTTCCCTCGTCGTCCTGCCCCTCCTTGCGGCCTGCGCGTGCGCGCCGGCACCGGGCGCCTCGCAGGCCGCCGGCACGGCGCCCGGCACCGCCGCCATCGGCCAGCGCGCCGACTCGGTGGTGCGGCCGGGCATCGAGACGTTCCTCGCCGACGTGCCGCAGCGTCTGCGCGGGAAGCGCGTCGCGCTGCTCACCAACCAGACGGCGGTGGACCGCGAGCGTCGCACGGACATCGACCTGATCGCCGCGCACCCGCAGCTGAAGCTCGTGGCGCTCCTCGCGGCGGAGCACGGCATCCGCGGCACGGTGGCGCCCGGGGAGTTCATCGGAGACTCGATCGACGCCAAGACGGGTGTCCCGATCTACTCACTGTACAAGACCGAGGATCGCGGGCCGTCGCCCGAGATGCTCAGGGACGTGGACGTCATCGTCTACGATCTCCAGGAGGTCGGCGGACGCACCTGGACCTACGTGTCCTCGATGGCGCTCTCGATGCAGGCGGCGAAGCGGAAGGGGATTCCCTTCGTCGTGCTCGACCGGCCCAATCCGATCGGCGGCGAGATCGTCGAGGGGGCGCTGCTCGATCCGAAGTTCACGTCGTTCGTCGGGATGTACCCGATCCCGGCCCGCCACGGCATGACCGTCGGCGAGCTCGCGAAGCTGTTCAACGAGAAGCACGGCATCGGGTGCGACCTGATCGTCGCGCGCGTGACGAATTGGCGGCGCTCGCAGTGGCAGGACGAGACGGGGCTGCCCTGGGTGAACCCGTCGCCGAACCTGCGCTCGCTCGCCGCGCTGACGAGCTACCCGGGGAGCGTCTACTTCGAGGGGACGACGCTCTCCGAGGGGCGCGGCGGCTCGCCGCGCCCGTACGAGGAGATCGGCGCGCCGTGGCTCGACTCGCCGGCGGTGGCGGCGGCGATGAACGCGCGCGGCCTGCCGGGCGTGCGCTTCGACACGACCACGTTCACGATGCAACCGAAGGCGGGCAAGCATCCCGGCAAGTCCATTCGCGGGATCCGCTTCGTGGTCACCGACCGCACGACGTACCGGCCCGTGCGCACGTCGCTCCTCCTGATCGACGAGATCCGGCGGCGCCATCGGGGGGACTTCGCGTGGACCGCGACGATCGACCGGCTCACGGGCTCGGACCGAGTGCGACGTGCCGTCGAGGAGGGCTGGCTGCCTCGGCTCCTCGACGAGTGGGAGCGTGAAGCGGCGGCGTTCCGCGAGAGCCGCGCGCCGTACCTGCTGTACCAGTAGCGGAGCGATCTCGGCGCCGCGTGATCCCGCGTCAGCGCGGCGGCAACACCTCTCTCGCCACACCCACCGCGGTCAGCGCGCTCGGCCAGCCGGCGTAGAACGCGAGGTGGGTGATCGCCTCGATCATCTCCTCGCGCGTGACGCCGTTGGCGCTCGCGCGGGCCATGTGCGACCGGAGCTGATCCGGCCGGTTCATGGCGATCAGCGCGCTGACGGTCACCAGGCTGCGATCGCGTTGCGAGAGCCCGGGCCGTGCCCAGACGTCGCCGAACAGCACGCTGTCGGTGAGCTGCGCCAGCTTGGGGGCGACGTCGCCCATGAGCCGCTGCGCCGCCGACGGCTGAGCTTCGGTCGTGGCGGTGGATGCGGGAGCGCGCACTGCAGCTGGTGCACTCACCGCAGCGCCGTACTGCGTGTCGCTCACTTTCTCCGCCCACGTCGCGCTCCGGCCGTCTTGCAGCTCGACGATCGCGATGTGCGTCATCGCGGTCGTGGGCGCCGCGCCGTGCCAGTGTTTCACGCCCGGCGGGATCCGCACCACGTCGCCCGGGCGGATCTCCTCCGCGGGCGCGCCCCAGCGCTGCACGCGTCCCACGCCCTCGGTGACGAGGAGCACCTGCCCGCGCGGATGCGTGTGCCACGCGGTGCGCGCGCCCGCGTCGAACGATACCGACGCCGCGTAGGCACGCGTCGCCGCGGTGGTGTCGAAGAGGAGGTGTACGCGCACGGTGCCCGTGAAGTTCTCTCCGGGCGCGACGCGCGCGGGGCGCGATTCGGCGCGCGTGATGACGAGACCGTCCGCCGCCTGCCCGTGCGCGGAGGCGCCGATCGCACTGCTCAACGCGACCAACGTGATGGCGAAGCGCTTCATGGTCGGAGGGATCGAAGGTAGTTCACGATGCTCCAGATCTCCTGATCCGGAACGCGCCCGTCGAACCCCGGCATCATCGTCGTCGGCACTCCGCGCTTGATGACGCGGAAGACGTCGGCATCGCTCGAGCCGTGATCCCACTGCGCGTCGGTGAGGTCCGGCGGCTGCCTGCCTCGCTGCTCCTCGATGATGGAGAGCGGGGTGCCGGCCTTCACCGCGCCCTGCGCGAGGGGGCCGTGACACGCGGCGCAGCTCGCGTCGTACGCTCGCTTGCCGGCGGCGACCGACGCTGGCGTGGAGGGCACGGGATTGCTGACGGCGGTGGCCGGCGCCGCACCGACGGTCTGAGCGGGCGGCTGCGCCTGCGCGGGGGCGCCCGCCACGGCGGTTGCGGCGCTCGTGGCTCTCGCGCCGACGACCTTCCTGATCATCCCGTCGCTCTTGGTGAGGATGTACAGCTCCCCGTCATTGTCCTGCGCGAACCGAAGGTCCACTCGCCCCCGCCCCGCGATCATCGCCATCCCGGGAATGGTCTGTCCGCGTCCGCCGCGCTTGCGGAACGTCTCCTCGGTGATCCGCCGCATGTCGACGACCATCTCGTGGATCGGCGCGACCGTCGTGGGGTCGGCGTCGTCCGCCGCGCGGATGTCGGCGCGGTTCGCGTACCAGATCCGTCCGGTCGTGATGTCGCCGAAGACGAGCTTGTCCCTGAGCCGCGGCACCAGCCGGCCGCGGTAGATGAAGCCGTTGGCGATGGCATCGCCGCCGGTATCCCGGTTGTGCGGGTACTGGATGACGGGATAGGTCGGCTCGACCTCACCACGGGCGACGGTGTCCGAGATCTGCACCGGGATCATGTCGCGCTCGGGCAGC
>DASTSX010000131.1:0-2151 GCA_035760455.1 Gemmatimonadaceae bacterium
GCCGAGCACCGGCAGCCCGTGCGTCTCCGCGTACGCCAGGGACGTCACGACGAGCGCGGCAGCGCCGTCGTTGAGCGAGCTCGCGTTGCCGGCGGTGACGCTCGCGTCACCCCCCTTCGCGAACGCCGGCTTGAGCTTCGCGAGCGTCTCGGCCGTGGTATCCGAGCGCGGGCCCTCGTCGGCGTCCACGATCGTGTCGCCCTTGCGGCCGCTCACGGTGACGGGCGCGATCTCCGCCGCGAACCGGCCGGCGCGCTGCGCCGCGACCGCCTTGCGGTGCGACGCCGCGGCGAACTCGTCCTGGTCCTCGCGCGAGACACCCGCTTTCTTCGCGGTGTACTCCGCGTGGCCGCCCATGTGCACGTCGCACGACGCGCACCACAGCCCGTCCTTGATCATCCCGTCCACGAGCGCCTGATCGCCGAGCTTCACGCCGTTCCGCATGCCGTGCAGGTAGTACGGCGCGTTCGACATCGACTCCATCCCGCCGGCCACGATCACCTCGGCGTCGCCCGCCTTGATCGCCTGCGCGGCGAGCATGACGGACTTGAGGCCTGAGCCACAGACCTTGTTGATCGTCACCGCGCTGACCGCGGCCGGGACGCCGGCCTTGAGCATGGCCTGCCGGGCTGGCGCCTGGCCGACGCCCCCCTGGACGACGTTGCCCATGATGACTTCCTGGACCTCTCCGCCGTCGATGCCGGCGCGCTCGAGCGCCGCACGGATCGCGACGGCCCCGAGCTCGGGCGCTGACAGGGGCGCCAGCGCGCCGAGGAACTTGCCGATCGGCGTGCGCGCGGCCGAGACGATGACCGGAGTGCGGGTGGCGTCGGGCATGGGGGAAATGTAATGCGCGGGTGCGCGGGTGCGCGGGTGCGCGGGTGCGACACCGCTCGGGAGCCGGAATCGATCTCGAAGCCGGTGCAACCCCACCCGCGCTTCTCGCGCCTACGTTCATGGCCGCCGGGCGGGGCCGGACGTATGTTGGCCGAGCGCGGAATGCCACCCACGAGCGACCCGATGACCGACCGCCTGCGAGAGGACCTCCAACGCGCACTGGGGTCTGCCTACACGATCGAGCGCGAGCTCGGCGGCGGGGCGATGTCGCGGGTCTTCGTGGCGCGCGACGAGCGTCTGGCGCGCGACGTCGTGGTGAAGGTCGTGAGCCCCTCGCTCGCGGTGGAGCTGAGCGCCGAGCGCTTCGAGCGCGAGATCGCCCTCGCCGCGCGCCTGCAGGAGCCGCACATCGTCCCCGTCCTCGCCGCCGGAGAGACGGCCGAGGGGCTGCCGTACTACACCATGCCGTTCGTCGCCGGGGAATCGCTGCGGGCGCGGCTGGCGCGCGGTCGCCTGGCCACGGGCGAAGCGCTCTCCATCCTCCGCGACATCGCGTGCGCCCTCGCCTACGCGCACGAGCACGACGTCGTGCACCGCGACATCAAGCCAGACAACGTGCTGCTCTCGAGCGGCACCGCCGTGGTGGCCGACTTCGGTATCGCCAAGGCGATCAGTGCATCGCGGACGACGGCCGTGGGACCCGAGGACAGCAGCGCGACGCTGACGCGCGCCGGCGCGTCGATCGGCACCCCGGCGTACATGTCGCCCGAACAGGCGGTTGGCGGACCGGTCGACGGCAGGGCCGACGTCTACGCGTGGGGGGTGCTGGCGTACGAGATGCTCGCCGGCGCACACCCCTTCGCCAGCTGGACGACGGCGCCGCAGCTGATCAGCGCGCATCTGACCGAGCGCCCCCGACCCCTTCCGGCGCGCGCCGCGGGAGTGCCCTCCGCCGTCTCGGCGCTCGTGATGCGCGCGCTCGCAAAGGACCCGGCGGACCGGCCGACGGCGACCGAGCTGCTGGCTGGGCTCTCCGCGACGTTCGGAGGCCTTACCGGGGGAGCACGCCGCTTGGCGCTCCTGGGGAGCGCGGTGGCGCTGCTCGTCGTCGCGGGCGCGGGCGCGCTCGCCCTGCGCACTCGCGCGCGCGAGCAGACCGCCGACGCGTCACCGCCGGCGAGCGCGCCGATCACGTCCGTCGCCGTCATGCCGTTCGCGAACACGAGTGGCGATCGGAGCGACGACTACTTCTCCGATGGACTCTCGGACGAGCTCGCGCACGCGCTGGTCCGCGTGCCGGGCCTGCGAGTCGCC
>DASTSX010000132.1:0-7794 GCA_035760455.1 Gemmatimonadaceae bacterium
GAGCCACGAGACGGCGAAGAACACCAGCAGCGAGGAGATGAGCGCGATCGCGGACACCGAGACGCCGACCGGGAGGCTGTAGACCTTGAAGTAGCCGAGCGTCTCACCGACGAGCGTGAGCGCGAGTCCCGTCGCGATGGAGGCGATCGCGCCCTCGCGCGTCGCGCCTTCCCAGTTCAGGCCGATCGCCAGCGCCGGCACGATCGTCGATCCGAACAGCCCCCATCCGAAGATGCCGAGGAAGGCGACGAGCGTGCCTGAGCCCTGCGCCACCGCGGCGGCGGCGACCGCGAGCACCACGGTGCTCACGCGGCCCCACTTCAGCTCGTCCTCGACACGCCGGCCGAGCGCGACCGGCAGGTCGTGTGTGAGCGCTGCAGCCCCCACGCTCATGAACGAGTTCACCGTGGCCATGATCGCCGCCGCGACGCCCGAGAAGACGAGGCCCGCGACGAGGGTCGGCGTGTAGTGCAGGAGGAACTGGGGCGTCGCCTGATCCGCTCGGGTGAGGGGCGCGATCGCTCCCCCGGAGACGAGACCTTTCATGGCGATCCCCACGCTCACGTACAGGAGCTGCGTCACCGCGAGCGCCACCGTCATGAGCAGCGGATACCACTTGAGCTGCCGCGGATCGCGCAGCATGTAGAACTTGTGCACCACGTGCGGCTGGCCGAGCGAGCCCACGCCGAACACGAAGAAGAACGAGATCGCCGCGAGCGGTCCGATCGTTCCCCACGGCCCCAGGAACGAGGCGTCGGCGGCCATCACGGTGCGCGAGAGCTGCGACATCCCGCCGCCGGAGCGCAGCGCGAACGCGAAGACGACCGCGGACGCGAGCGCCATCACCGATCCCTGGAAGACGTCGGTGTAGATGCCGGCGAGAATCCCTCCGGCGACCGAATAGGCGAGGATCACCGCGGTCCCGATCCAGATGCCGGCCACCAGCCCCGTGCCGAAGATCGCGTCGATGACGAGTCCGAGGGCGAGCAGGTTCGTCGCGATGTAGCCCGTGACCGCGACCAGCACGGACGCGGCGGCGAGTCCCTGCGCGAGGCGCGAGCGATACCGTGCGCCGATCGCATCGGGCACGGTGAACAGCCCGCGCGCCTCGCCGAGCAGGCGCATGCGCTTCGCCAGCACCCAGGCGCCGAGCGCGTTGCTCAGCGCGCCCGGCAGGATGATGAAGACGGCGCCGATGCCGATGGTGTAGACCAGCCCGGGGCCGCCGATGAACGCGAAGCCGGAGAGCGTGGCCGCCATCTTCGCGATCGCCAGCGTCCAGAGCCCCACCCCCGCTCCCGCGACGAAGAAGTCGGTCGCGTTGCGGGTGCGGCGCGTCGCCCACGTCGCGATGACCGCCACGACGACGAAGTAGACGAGCGCGATCGCCACGATCCCGGGCGAGGCGAGCCCGGGGATGGCGCTCTGCAGGAGAAAGCTCGTCATGCCGCCTCCCGCGAGGCGCGCATCGATGCGTTGGCCGCCCGGACGCGCTCGAGGTCGTCGTCGCTCAGGGTCGACGACTCGAAGGTGAGCGCGTAGGCGAAGGGCAGCACGGCGATCGGCACCACGCCGACGCTGTACAGCACGATCGCCGTGCGGAGGGGCAGACCGAAGAGGAGCGGCCCGCCGATCCCCTCGCGTGCGGGCAGGAGCAGCGCGGCGACGAACGCACCGGCGCAGAGGACGAACAGTCCGACGAAGGTCCACACGAGCGACCGCGGCATCGTGTCGTGCCGCACGGCGCCGATGGCCATCAGCGTCATGATGACGCCGTTCGCCCCGACGGCGAGCGACACGGACGCCCACGGCGGCACGCTCGCCGACAGGAACGCGGCGGCATACGCGGCGGCAACGAGACAGCACGAGAGCACCAACAGGCGGACGAGGAAGCGCTTCATCGCCGCGGCTCCGGGCTCGGGGGCCGGCCGGTCGTGCCCCTGAGGACGAGCTTCACGGGGAGCGTCTGCGCCGTCGGCGCCGACTTCCCTTCGCCCTCGACCTGGCGCAACAGCAGGCGCACGGCGCGCGCGCCGAGCTCGCGCTGCGGCGTGTTGATCGTGCTCAGCTCGGGCGTCACGAGCGTACCGAGGTCGATGTCGTCGCAGCCGAGGAGCGAGAGCTCGTCGGGAAGACGTACGCCGGCGAGCGCGCATGCCTTGTGCGCGCCGAGCGCGATGAGATCGTTCGCGCAGAACACCGCGGTCGGACGCTCGGCGAGGGCCAGCAGCGATCGCATCGCGCTCGACCCGCCATTGACGCTGGGATCAGCGCGGTGCCAGTAGTCGCTCTCCGGCACGATGCCGGCGTCCCGGAGTGTTCGACCGAAGCCGCGCTCGCGCATCCGGAACGCCGACGCCGACGACACCGGACCGATGAAGGCGATGCGGCGGTGTCCGAGGTCCAGCAGGTGCTGCGCGGCCAGCTCGCCGGCTTTCAGCGAGTCGTCCTGGACGGTCGAGAAGCTTTCCGACGCCTGATTCACGAGGACCACGTTCAGACGGCGCAGGTCGGTGTCGGCGAGCGCGCTCTCGCTGATGCCGGCGATGATCACGCCGTCGATCTGCCGGTCGGCCAGCGCCCTGACGTGCTGTGCGACGTCGATCTCTCCCGTCTCGCAGAGGAGCACGGCGTAGCCTGCCTGGGCGGCCACACGCTCGGCGCCGGAGATGATCGCGGCATTTACCGGATTGGCGAAGCCGGGGACGATCACACCCAGGGCGAAGGAGCGTCTGCGGACCAATCCCTGAGCCAGCCGATTGGGGCGATAGCCGAGCTCCTCGGCGACTTTCAGGACACGTGCACGCGTCTCGGGTGCGACCCGCGCCTTGGGATTTCTGGAGAGCACGAGGGAGACGGTCGGCTGTGACACGCCGGCGCGCCTCGCGACCTCGAGGGCGGTGACCCGCTTGCTAATACGCATTGGCACGGCGCCAATACGCATTGGCATCCTGGCTTTGTCAAGAGCGATGGCAAATCGCCAACGGCCGGGCTAGCTCAGCAAGGCCTCAGGCGAACTCCAGCAGGTCCGCCTCGGCCCCCGGGCATGTCTCTCCCATCAGCTCACGAACGCGCGTCGTCCGGAAGGAGAAGATCCGGCGCAGTTGCCGTCGGATGAGTGGATGCGCGATCTCGCTCACGGGACTCAACGGCAGTCGGTAGCGCACCTCGTCGTCGATTCGTGTCCGGCCGCGGCCGTCGTCGCTGAACCGGTGCGTGTGAACCCAGTGCGCGTACGGTCCGCGAAGCTGCTCGTCCTCGAACTCGACGCCCGGGACCCACCGCGAGATGCGCGTTCGCCATCGCATCGGCACGCCGTGCAGCCCGATCGTGTAGTCGATGAGCGTGCCTTCCCGCATCACGATCGGCAACGGCGTCCTGATGCGAAACGCCAGCTCCGGCGGCGTGATGCGCCCGAGGTTCTCCGCATCGGCGAAGAACGCGAAGACCTCCGACCTCGGGCGTCGGAGTCGCACGGTCGCGCGAAGCAGGTGGTCCGGCATGCCCGCTCAACGGCGCGGGACGATCCCCTGTTCCCTACAAAGGAAACGGCCGGCCATTCACATGGCCGGCCGCTCGAGCACGTCGGGCAAGAACGTCGCGTCAGCGCGCGAATCGCAGCACGGCGGCGGTCGCGGCGACGGCGACGGCCAGCAGGGTCGCAGCGGCGACGAGCGCGCTCGTCGGCGTGACGACGAACTCGCGGCGCCACCATGGCGTGATCATCTGGGGAGCGTGCTGCGGGATCGCTTCCATGATGCGGCCCTGGACATGGGCCGGCGTGCGCATGCGGCGCCGGCGCTCCAGGTCCTCGTTCATGCGCTTCCAGAAATCGACGTCGCGCGACCATTCGGCACGGCGTACGCTGCTCTCCGGCACCTCGCCGTCGAGCCAGGCGTGCACGGCATCCGCGATCGCGGCCGTCGGCGGACCGAGCGGCACCTCGCGGTCCGAAAGCGGACGCTCCGGGCTGGCCGGACGCTCCCGCTTGCGGCCGTCGTTCAGACCGTCGGATTGAAGGTCGTCGAACATGTTAGGCGTACTTTTCCTCGAGTAAGGCCTGCAGCGCTTCCCGTGCGCGATGCACGCGCATCTTCAGCGCGCCGACCGTTGTTCCCAGAAGATCCGCCATCTCCTCGTACGAGCGTCCTTCGACGTGCTTCATGACGAACGCTTCGCGAAGCGAGGCGGGCAACGACGAGAGTGCAACGTCCAGATCGCTTCTCAGCTCGGTCCGGTCCAGCTCCTCTTCCGGCGTCGCATATCCCGAGGGCTGATCGTCCTCGTCGTAGCTGAGATGCGAGCGTCGAATGTTCTTGAGCCAATCCTTGCAGCCGTTGGCGACGATCCGGAACACCCAGGCGTCGAAGCGTCCGCGCACTTCCGCGAGATGCTGATACGCCTTGATGAACGAGAGCTGGAGGATGTCTTCCGCGACATCGGGGCTGCCGGTCATGCACAGCGCGTGACGGTAGAGCGGATCACTGTAGCGAGTGATCAGCACCGTGAACTCGTCGCGGTCGCCCGCGAGCACACGCTGGATGACGCGCTGATCGGAATCGTCCTGATCAACGATCTGTTCGGGTTCCGTCGTTCTCACGACGATAGAGTAACGCGGATTCCGCTTGCCGGACAGGGTACCTGTCCCTCCGTTTACTGCAGCTCTGGTCGCCACGTGGAAGAGACGACGAGGCGGAACGGGCGTAACAGCGCGTCCGGCGTCGTTCACGCGTCTGTCGACGGCATGGTCGCAAAGGCGTTCCACCCCTCTGCGCGGATCCTCGCGGTGTGCTCACCGAGCCGCGGCGGCGGGCGTCGAACCGTCCCGGGGACACTCGGCGCAAGACCGGTGAGCGCCGACGCCGAACCGCGCGCCACCACCTCGGGCACGGTGCGCACGATCCCGCAGGGCACCCCGGCAGTCTCGAGCCGCGCAAGCCAGTGCGCGGCCGGTTCCGTCGCGAGCCGCTCGGCGAGCGCGGCGGCCACTCGATCGCGCTGAGCCAGCCGGCCGGCGTTCGTTCCGAGCGCGCGGTCGTTCGCGAGCTCTCGAACCTCGAGGGCGGCGGCGCACGCGCGCCACTGCGCGTCGTTCCCGACCGCGACGATCAACGGCCGATCCTTCGCGTGAAACAGCTGATACGGGACGAGGTTGGCGTGCGCGTTGCCCCATCGCCTCGGCGCCTGCCCGCCCACCAGGGTGTTCTGCGCGACGTTCACGAGCGCCGCCTCCGCGCTCGCGGCGAGTGAGATCTGCACGTGCCGACCCTCGCCACTCCGTGCCCGCGCGACGAGGGCGCCGAGGATGGCGATCGCGGCGTCCTTGCCGGCGATCACGTCGGCGAGCGCGATGCCGTGCTTCATCGGCTCGCCGTCCGGTTCGCCGGTGATAGACATCCACCCGCTCTCGGCCTGCACCACGAAATCGTATCCCGGGCGTCGGGACTCGATCCCGAATCCGGTGATGGTGCACCAGACCAACGCCGGTCGCTGCGCGAGGGCCGCGCTCGCGCCCCAGCCGCGTCGCTCCAGGGTGCCGGGCAGGAAGTTCTCCACGACGACGTCCGCCTCGCGCGCGAGCGACCGAACGAGCTCGAGATCCGCCGGATCGTCGAGGTGCACGGTGAGGCCGAGCTTGTTCCGGTTCACGCCCAGGAAGTAGGCGCTCTCGCCACGCTCGTCGAACGGCGGACCCCATCCCCGCGTCTCGTCGCCGCCGTCGGGACGCTCGACTTTGAGAACATCCGCACCCATATCGCCCAATATCATGGTACAGAGCGGTCCTGCCAGCACGCGCGTCAGATCGAGCACCTTCAGTCCAGTGAGCATATGGTGGCGTGTTGATGTAAGTGTAATGGCGCTGACAGGTCGCCGAAGTGCCTCCGCATGGCCGGAGTCGCGCGGCTGAGCCGATGTGGTCTCGCTCGGCTTCATGCGTCACAAACCTTGCGAAGCTGTTGAAAAATCATATACTTGCCGCCACGAAACCGGGCTGCGCGGCGCACGATGGCGTGTGCTCCAGCGCGGCCTTTCATTGAAACGGGGAGCCCCTCCCCCGGCGCACCGGAACGGAACGGGCACATGGTGGACAACGATCAGACGACCGACGAGGCGAGCCCCGCTGCTCCGGCCGCACCGCGCCGCGGACCTGGTCACCGGGGCGCCGACATGCGCGACACGGTGGCCGAGATGGCCGAGCGCGCCCAGCTGATCAGCCAGGAGGCGGGCAGCAAGGTGTCGTCGGCGATGAAGGACGTCATCAGCGCCGCGGCAGGGCTCGCCGGGTTCGCCATCGAGAGCGCTCGCGATCTGGTGCAGTACATGGTGCGCCGTGGGCAGATGACCCAGGAGGAGGCGGACAAGCTCATTCGCGAAGCGGAGGACGCCCACTCCAAGAAGCCGGCGAGCGAGAAGGCGCGCCCGACGGCCTCCAAGATCGCTGCGGAGAAGGCGGCGATCGAGAAGGCGGCCCGCGATGCCGCCGCGGCCGCAGCGGCCGCGATCGCCCCGCCGCAGCGTCCGGGCGCGTTCTCGCTGCGCACGGGTGGGCCGCGTCCCGCCGTGAAGCCGGCTCCTGCGCCCGCACCGGCACCCGCTCCGCCTCCGCCGGCGAAGGCCGCCGCGCCGAAGCCCGCCGTCAAGACACCCCCGGCCAAGCCGGCGGTGAAGGCGGCGGCGAAGCCCGCAGCCAAGGCACCGGCCAAGGCCGCGTCGAAGGCGCCGAGCAAGGGGTCGGCCTCCAAGCCTTCGGCGAAGGGCAGCTCGGCGAAGGCCGGCGCGAAGTCGGCACCCAAGTCCGCGGCGAAGTCCGCCAAAGCCCCGGCCAAGAAGAAGAAGTAGGTCGTGGTGTCGCGAGCGGCACGGATCGTCTTGGGCGGTCTGCTGCTCGCGATGGCGTGCGGGCGTGCGGCACACACCTATCGACCACCCTCGGCCGAGCGCGCGTCCATCCGCGCCGAGCTCGAGGCCATGCTGGCGCGGGCCGCCGTGAACTGGAACCGCGGCAACCTCGACGCCTTCATGGAGGACTACCTCCCGGGCGATTCGACGACCTACATCGGCGGACGCGGACTGGTGCGCGGCCCCGCGGCGATTCGGGCGTCGTACGCACCGCTGTTCTCGGGCAACGCCGTGCGCGATTCACTGTCGTTCGAGATCCTCGACGTGGACCCGCTCGCTCCGGGCGTGGTGAATCTCATCGGGCAGTACACACTCGCCCGGCGCGTCGGAGGGCGTGACTCGGTCACGGCGCGCGGGCCGACGTCGTTGCTGGTACGTCGCGTCGAAGGGCGCTGGCGCATCGTGCACGACCACTCTTCGTAGGGGCGGTCCGTGACTCGCGCCATCGTCGCTCGTGCGCCCACGCGCCTCGACTTCGGCGGCGGATGGACCGACGTTCCGCCGTACACCGAGCGCGAGGGCGGCGCGGTCTGCAGCCTCGCCATCACCCGCTACGCCACGGCCACCGCCGCACTGGACGAGCACGCGGCGCGACGCGCGGGTGTGGGCCTGCCGGCCGAGGACGCGCTCACCGCCGCGGCGCTGCGCCGCGCCGGCATCCCCGGCGCCGTGGCCCACGTGACCGCCGATTTTCCCGCGGGAGCGGGGCTGGGCGGTTCGTCGGCGTGCGGCGTCGCGCTCGCGGGCGCGCTCGCAATGCTGCGCGACGTGCACCTCGCGCCGGACGAGTTGGCCGCCCTCAGCCGCGCCACGGAAGTCGAGGATCTCGGGGTGGCCGGCGGATATCAGGACCACTACGCCGCCGCGTACGGCGGGGCTCTGCTGCTCGGCTTC
>DASTSX010000133.1:0-7434 GCA_035760455.1 Gemmatimonadaceae bacterium
CCGAGGACCGGACGTTCGAGCTCAAGCTCGCCGGTCCATCGCGGCAGTTCGAGGTGGCCGAGGGGGAGCTGATGCGCCGGCCCTTCATCCTCGGAGTGAACTTTGACTGACGCATCGCGGCGCCTGGTCGTCGATCTAGCCGCGACGTCGAAGAACTGGGCGCTCACGCCGGCCGGGGAGGCGCGAATCCGCGTCGAGGCACCCGCCGGGTGGGAGATCGCGGTCGTGCGGGCCCCCACCAGCTCGGACGGGGACGGGCCTCCGCGAGCGAGCGACGAGGCGCTCGCCGCGATCGGCGACGCCGAGGCCTACTTCGGCTTCGGCGTCACGGCGGACCTCCTCGCCGCGGCGCGACGGCTGCGCTGGGTGCACTCGGCGGCCGCAGGGGTGGGGAACGTCCTCAAGTCTGGGATCGCCGAGACGGACGTGCTCCTGACGAACGCGGCCGGGATCCACTCCGTGCCGATGGCCGAGTTCGTCATCGGGGGGCTGCTGCACTTCATGCGCGGCCTCGACGTGGCCATCGACCAGCAGCGACGGGGGGAGTGGAGCAAGGCGTTCTTCGTGGCGGACGACTCTCCGCTGCGCGAGCTGGGCGACACCCGGGTGCTGATCGTCGGGACGGGCGGCATCGGCCAGGCCACGGCCACGCGGCTCTCCAGCCTCGGCGCGACGTGCGTCGGCGTCCGCCGGCGTCCCGAGCTGGGGGCGCCGGCGGGATTCTCGGCCGTCGTCGGGCCGGCGGGGCTGGACGACGAGCTCAGGACGGCGCAGGTGCTGGTGCTCGCGGCGCCGCTGACGGCGGGCACGAGCCGGCTGATGACCCGGCAGCGGTTGGAGCGCCTGCCGGCGGGGGCGATCGTCGTGAACGTCGCCCGGGGCGCGCTCATGGACGAGGAGGCAGTTGCCGATCTTCTGGAGCAGGGTCGGTTACGCGGCGCCGTACTCGACGTCTTCACCGAGGAGCCGTTGAGTCCGCAAAGCAGGCTCTGGTCGCTACGCTCGGCGCTCGTGGTGCCGCACGTCTCTCCGGTGTCGCCGGGGCGGTTCTGGCCGCGATCGCTCGATCTGTTCCTCGATAACTGGCACCGCTACGCGAACGGCCAGCCACTCCGCAACCTCGTCGACAAGCACGCCGGGTACTGAACTCATGGAGCGAATCATCAAAGCCGCCGTCGACCGAGGCGCGTCCGACCTGCACATCAAGGCGGGGGACGTGTTCCGGGCACGCATCCACGGCAAGCTGGTCCCGCTGACCAAACAGGCGCTGACGCCGGAGCAGACGCGCACGATCGCGCTCCACCTGATGCCGAACGAGGACGACAAGGCGCGTCTCGATTCGCTGACCGACTACGATTGCTCGTGGGCGGCGCCCGGGGTCGGGCGCTTCCGCGTCAACATCCTGAAGCAGCGCTCGAGCTTCATGATCGTGATGCGCGTGATCCCGTTCGAGGTGCCGACGTTCGAGAAGCTGCGCCTTCCGCCGGTGCTGGCGTCGATCGGCCAGGCGGAGCGCGGCATGATCCTCGTCACCGGCGTGACCGGGTCGGGGAAGTCGAGCACGATGGCGGCGATGGTGAACTACATCAACCAGCACGAGAACCGCCACATCCTCACGCTCGAGAACCCGATCGAGTTCCTGCACAGCGACATCCAGAGTGCGATCACGCAGCGCGAGATCGGCAGTGACACCCAAGACTTCAAGATGGGCCTGCGTGCCGCGCTGCGTCAGGATCCGGACGTGATCATGATCGGCGAGATGCGCGACGCCGAGACGGTGGACACGGCGATCAAGGCGGCGGAGACGGGGCATCTCCTGATCTCGACGCTGCACACGCCCGACGCGCAGAGCACGATCCTGCGCATCATGGCGATGTTCCCACCGGAGGAGCAGGAGGTGGTGCGCATCCGTCTGAGCGAGTCGCTCCACTCGGTGGTGTCGCAGCGTCTGCTGCCGCGCGCCGATGGCAACGGCCGCGCCGTGGCGGCCGAGGTGCTCGTCGTGACGCCGGCGGTCCGCGACATGATCGCCGACGGGAAGCGGATCGGCGAGATCCGCGACTACATCGCCGACGGTCGCGACCAGTACGGCATGCAGACGTTCGACCAGCACCTGGCGGATCTCGTGCAATCGGGCGAGGTGACGTTCGACACGGCGATGGGGGCGGCGACGAACCCGTCCGACTTCGAGCTCAAGATGCGGATGTTCCGGCGCGTGACCGCGGCGTCGCCGAAGCCGGCGCCGGCGATGGAGCCCGTGCCGGCCGCGGCGCCCGCGGGCGGTGGGGTGGAAGGGGTCACGAACGGCGCCGGCGGCTTCGACTTCTATCAGCAGTAGTAGCAGTCGGGGACGAGGACTCGAGGGGGCGCAGCGATTCGCTGCGCCCCCTCACGCGTTGGACCCGTACGATCTCGACGGCCTTGTCGGCTCCTACTGGCGTCGAGAACGACGGAACGCGGATCTTTGACGGCGATGACGCGGAAACGGCCTGATTGAGCGAGCGACTGGGGGGAGAGGCGGCCCCGGGCCGCGACGGCGTGGCGCACCTGCGCGCGCTCGCGGCGACTCCCCGGTTCGCCGGCAGCGCCGAGGAGGCGGCGGCGCGTGCGTACTGCGCTCGCGTCCTGAGGGATGCGGGATGGGACGTCTCCGTGACGCCCTTCGAGTACTCGGCGCTGCCGGGGCGGTACGGCACCCCGATCGGGGGAGCGATCGCGATGGCGACGGTGCTGGCGACCGCGGCGCTCGCGGCGCTCTCCCGAAGCCCGCGCCTGGCGGCGATCGTCCTCGCCGCCGGACTCCTCGCCGTCGGGCTGTTCGCCCGGCGGATGCTCGGGGACGGCGTGCTGGATCTGCCGTGGCTCCGGAGGGGCGGCGAGAATCTCGTGGCCCGGCGGGGGCCGTCGGCCCCGCGGGTCTGGCTCGTCGCGCACCTGGACAGCAAGTCGCAGCCGGTTCCGTCGCGGACGCGGGTGCTGGGGATCGCGCTCCTCGCGCTCGCGATCGTGCTGAGCGTCGTCGCGGTTGGCCTGACACTCGCAACGGGCTCGGCTCGTACCACCCTGTGGACGCTCGGCGTGGCGCTGGCGGTGGTGGGGGGCGGTGTGGTCGTCGCCAGCACCGTCGCGAACGCATCGCCGGGCGCGGTGGACAACGCGTCGGGAGTGGCGGCGGTGCTGGCGGCGGCGGCGGAGCTCGATCCGTCGGCCTCCGTGGGGGTGCTGCTCCCGAGCGCTGAGGAGCTGGGGCTCGCGGGGGCGCGGGCGTGGGTGCGTGCACACACCGCGGAACGTGCGTTCGTGCTGAACTGCGATGGCGTCGACGACCAAGGAGCGCTGACCCTCATGTACACTCGAGATCTCCCGACCCCGATCGCCGACGCCGTGCGTCGGGCGGCCGGCGACGCGCGGGTGCGGCGGATGCCGCCCGGACTCCTCCTCGACTCCGTCGCGTTCGCCGACGCGGGATGGAGCGCGGCGACGGTGAGCCATGGATCCCTCCGCACGCTCGCCCGGGTGCACACGCCGCTCGACTCGCTCGATCGGCTCGACGGGCGCGCCATCGCGCCGGTGGCGCGCGTGCTCGCGCGCGCCGCGGAGGCGTTGGCGCGATGAATCAGCTCCTGCTTGCCGCCGTGATGTTCCTCGGCCTCGTGATGATCCCGTTCGGTTTGCCGGGCACGTGGATCATCGCCGCCGCGGCGCTCGGCTATCAGGTCCTGGTGCCGGGCACGATCTCGATGTTCACCATCATCATCGTGTTCGGGTTGGCGATCGTCGGCGAGGTGCTCGAGTTCACGCTCAGCGCGAAGTACACGAAGAAGTACGGTGGATCGCGTCGGGCGAGCTGGGGTGCGATCATCGGCGGGATCGTCGGCGCGTTCGTGGGCGTTCCGGTGCCGATCGTGGGTCCGCTGATCGGCGCGTTCGCCGGTGCGTTCGTGGGCGCGTTCGTCGGCGAGTACTCGCGCGGCAGCGAGGGCGGGACGGCCACGCGCGCGGCCACGGGGGCGGTGGTCGGCCGCGCCGTCGCCGCTGCGATGAAGGTGGCCATCGGGATCGCGATGGCGGCGTGGATCCTCTTTGCGGCGATGGTGTGACGGGTACCGCGTGCAGCCCCGGGCGGCGCTATTGTTGAGCCTCGCCGGGGTCGGCCGCATCACGGGCGAAGATACCGAAGGCGAAGCGCCCCTGAGCGCTCGCGATTGACTCTCCGCCCCACCGACCTAGATTCAAACAACGCCCCGCGCCTCGCGGGGCGTTTTGTGTGTTTGCGCGGGAAAATCACCGCTCGGGAGCGTCATGTTCGGTCCGGAATCGCGCGTCGTGGTCGTGGTCGGCGCGCAGTGGGGGGACGAGGGGAAGGGCAAGCTGGTGGACGTGCTCGCTGAGCGGGCCGACTGGGTGGTGCGCTATCAGGGCGGCGCCAACGCCGGGCACACGGTCGACCTCGGCGACCGCTCGTTCGTGCTCCACCAGATCCCGAGCGGGATCCTCCATCCCGGCGTGCGGTGCGCGATCGGCAACGGTGTCGTGCTCGATCCCGACACCCTGTTCGACGAGATCGACGGCCTGGTGAAGGCGGGGGTCGACGTCGAGGGTCGTCTGTACGTCAGCGAGCGCGCGCACCTCGTGCTGCCGTACCACAAGGCGGTGGACGGGGCGAGCGCGTCGAGCAAGGCGATCGGCACGACGGGGCGCGGCATCGGGCCCGCCTACGAAGACAAGATCGCGCGCCGCGGCGTGCGCGTCCTCGATCTCAATCATCCGGAGCGCCTGCGCGCCGTCGTGGAGAAGGGCGCGGAGCACGCGCGCGGCAGGCTGGCGCGCAGCGGCTCCGACAAGGCGGTGGACGTGGAAGCGGTGCTCGCGCTGCTGGACCGCCTGAGCACGCGGCTGCTCCCCCTCGCCGAGGACGTGGGACTGACGGTGCACCGCGCCGTGCGCGCTGGTGCGGCGGTGCTGCTCGAGGGCGCGCAGGGCTCGCTGCTCGACATCGATCACGGCACGTATCCGTACGTGACGTCGAGCAACACGACGGCAGGCGGCGCGGCAGTCGGCGTCGGCATCGGACCGAACGCGATCGATCGGGTGCTCGGCGTGGTCAAGGCGTACACGACGCGCGTCGGCAACGGCCCGCTCCCCACCGAGCTGGAGGAGCCGCTGCACAGCCAGGTGCGCACGCTCGGCAACGAGTTCGGCGCCACCACGGGCCGGCCGCGCCGCTGCGGGTGGTTCGACGCGATCGTCGTCCGGTACGCCACGCGTGTCAACGGGCTGTCGGATCTGGCCGTGACCAAGCTCGACGTGCTCGACACGCTCGACCGGCTCGGCGTCTGCGTCGGCTACGAGATCGACGGCGAGCTGCACGAGGAGTTCCCGGGCGATCTCGCGAAGCTCGACTGCGTGAAGCCGCAGTACGAGTGGTTCGACGGATGGCAGCGCTCCACCGCGGGCGCGCGCACCCTGGCGGATCTGCCGACCGAGGCGCGGCGCTATCTCGACCGGATCGAGGCGCTGGTGGAGGCGCCGATCACCTACGTGAGCGTCGGCACCAGGCGCGATCAGATCATCGGGCTGTAGCCGATGATCATGGGGGCGGCGGATTCCGGACAGCACGACGTCGATCTGCTGATCGTCGGCGCTGGACCGTGCGGCCTCGCCGCGGCGATCTCGGCGCAGCGCGCGGGACTGCGCGCGCGCGTGCTCGACGCCGGCGCCGTGGCCAGCACGATCACGCAGTACCCGTACTACGTGAAGTTCTTCTCGACGGCCGAGAAGCTGGCGCTCGGCGGGATGCCGTTCCTCGTCGCCGACGACAAGCCGACGCGGCGCGAGGGGCTGACCTACTATCGGGCGGTGGTGCGGCACTTCGGTCTCGACGTGCACCAGTACGAGCGCGTGTCGCGGCTCGAGCGGAGCGAGCGCGGCTGGCTCGTGCACTCCGAGACGATGGAAGGCGAGCGCCGGCGCACGTCGGCGCGCGCGGTGTGCGTGGCGACGGGCTACTTCGGCTCGCCGAACCTGCTCGGTGTGCCGGGCGAGACGCTGCCGCACGTGGCACACGTGTACCGAGAGGGGCACGGCGCGTACGATCAGGACGTCGTCGTCGTCGGCGGCGGGAATTCGGCCGCCGAGGCGACGCTCGACCTGTGGCGCGCCGGCGCCCGCGCGACGCTCGTGCACTTCGGCCCGACCTGGGACAAGAAGATCAAGCCGTGGGTGCTCCCGGACGTCGAGAACCGGATGAAGGAGGGGGCGATCGCGGCGCGGTGGGAGTGCCGCGTGACGGCGATCGGCCCCGGAGCGGTGACGATCCGTGGACCGGAAGGGGAGGAGCGGCTCGCCGCGCGGTTCGTGTACGTGATGACCGGCTTCGCGCCGAACACCGCGCTCCTCGCCGAGGCGGGGGTCCCGATCGATCCGATCACGGGGATCCCGCAGCACGATCCGTCGACGCTCGAGACCACGGAGGCCGGTCTGTTCATCGCCGGCGTGGTGGTGGCGGGCTACGACGCGAACAAGATCTTCATCGAGAACGGCCGGTTCCACGGCGACCAGATCGTCGCGCGGCTGCTCGGCCAGACGGCCCCGGCGGCGCCCCGGTTGAGCGCCGAGCTGGATAGCTGAATAGAATCCGGTGAGTTGGTGAATCAGATCGGGGGCTCGTTGGTCGTTTCCGCGTGAGTTGACGGGCAAGTGCCACGAACCGGCATGGAGACCCTCAGCGGAGCTTCACAGGCCGGTTCGTGGCCGTTCGCGGTTCAACGCACCAATCAACCGACCAACCAGCTCGCTACCCCACTCACCAACTCACTCCCTTGACCCCCGATTGCCCCACTCATGTCTAGCCTCGACGTCATGGACAAGCTCGTGTCGCTGTGCAAGCGGCGCGGCTTCATCTTCCAGAGCTCCGAGATCTATGGGGGCACGGGCTCCGTCTGGGACTATGGGCCGCTCGGCGTCGAGCTCAAGAAGAATCTCAAGGATGTATGGTGGCGTTCGATGGTCCGCGAGAGACACGACATCGAAGGCCTCGACGCGGCGATCCTCATGCATCCGCGGGTGTGGGAGGCGTCGGGGCACGTCGCCGGGTTCGTCGATCCCCTCGTCGACTGCCGCACGTGCAAGGGCCGCTTCCGTGCCGACAAGCTCGAGGACGCCCAGTGCCCGCAGAAGCCGTCGAAGCATCCGGGGGAGCACACGACCTGCCAGCTCACCGAGGCCCGGCAGTTCAACCTCATGTTCAAGACGTTCATGGGGCCCCTGGAGGAGACGGCCTCCGTCGTCTACCTGCGGCCCGAGACGGCGCAGGGAATCTTCGTGAACTTCCTCAACGTGCAGCAGGCGAGCCGGCAGAAGGTGCCGTTCGGCATCGCGCAGATCGGGAAGGCGTTCCGCAACGAGATCACCCCCGGCAACTTCATCTTCCGC
>DASTSX010000134.1:0-3449 GCA_035760455.1 Gemmatimonadaceae bacterium
CGTGGTGATCGGATGGTTCGACCTCTTCCGTCGCCGGGAGGTCCGATGACCGCCTGGCACGTGATCCTGCTCGCGAGCGCGGCGACGCTCGCCCTCAAGCTCGCCGGCCATCTGGTGCCCGCGGGTTTCCTCGAGCGCGAACGGCCCGCCCGCATCGCCGACCTGCTCACGGTCGCGCTGCTCGCGGCGCTCATCGCCGTGCAGACGCTCGGCGCCGGGCAGTCGCTCGTGGTCGACGCGCGCGTGCCGGCCGTGATCGTCGCGGCCGCGCTCTACGCGGTGCGCACCCCGTTCATCGTCGTCGTTGCGGTCGCGGCGCTCGTCGCCGCCGGCATCCGCTTCGTGGCCTGAGCAGCCGGATGCCGCGGACTCAGCCCTCCAGGCGCTCGACGCCGGGGGTCCAGCTCGAACCCGGCCGGCCCCAGCCGCGCTTCTTCGTGAGCTTCTGCACGATGCGCTGGTCGTGGTCGTCGAGGCGGTCCATGTAGAGGATGCCGTCGAGGTGGTCGTACTCGTGCTGGAAGATGCGCGCGAGCCATCCGTCGGCGACGATCTCGTACGACTCGCCCTCGAGGTCGGTGGCTCGGAGGATCGTCCGCTCGGCACGTCGCAGCGCGAACCGCTCGCCGGGGAACGACAGGCAGCCCTCGGACTCGTCGTCCTCGTCGGGCATGCCCGGGATCGGCGGCGAGATCCACAGCTCGGGATTGATGGCGACGCCGCGCCACTCCACGTCCTCATCGTCGGTCCACCCGTACGTGAACAGGCGGAGGGCCACGCCGACCTGCGGGGCCGCCAGGCCGACGCCGGGCGCGGCATCCATCGTCTCGAACATGTCTCGCACCAGCGTGCGCACGTCGTCGTCGATGCGGTCGACCGGCGACGCCGGCGCGTGGAGCACGGGATCGCCCGTGATGCGGATCGGGAGGACGGCCATTCGCCAAGGATATCGACGGGGGAGCAGGTATCGTCGAGGTCGTGGATCCCGACCTCAGTGAACTGACCGAGCTCATCCCGCTCGATCCCACACAGTTCATCGGGATCCCGCTCGCGCTGATCGGGGCGGTGTTCCTCTCGCTCGGCGCGCAGTTCCAGCACCGCGGCGTGGTCAAGGTCGAGGCGCAGACCGTCGACACGCTGGGCAAGGGATTGAACGGGCGGCAGCTCGCGCTGCTGCTCGCGCGCCCGTCCTGGGTGCTCGGCACGCTCATGCTGGGCCTCGCGATCGTGTTCCAGCTCGCGAGCCTCTACTTCGCGCCGATCATCGTGGTGCAGCCGCTCGGCGCGCTCGCGCTCGTGATCACCTCGATCCTGAACTCCCGCATCAACCACGTGGAGCTGAAGCGCAAGTCGATCATCGCGATCGTGATGTGCGTCGGCGGCGTGCTCCTGTTCGTCGGCGTCGCCGCGTTCACCGCCGTCGACCGCCCGGTCACGGCCCGCCAGATCGTGATCATCCTGGTCGTGCTCCTCGTCGTGCTCGCGATCGCGGTGGTGACGTTCGCGCTCTACCGGAAGCGGATCCGCGCGATCTTCTACGTGATCATGGCGGGCGTGCTGTACGGCTTCGTCGCGACGCTCGCGAAGGTCGTGCTCGCCCGCGTCGAGCAGGGCGAGTTCGACTGGCTCACGCTGCTCTGCGTGATCGCACTGCTGGCCGCCACCGCGCTCGGCGCGTACTTCGTGCAGAACGCGCACGCGAGCGGGCCGCCCGACCTGGTCATCGCCGGCCTCACCGTCGTCGACCCGATGGTCGCGGTGCTCATCGGCATCATCGTCCTCGGCGAGGCGTCGCAGGCGCCGTTCTGGGCCAACATCGTGTTCGCGGTGTCGGGGGCGATCGCCGTCTGGGGTGTGTTCCTGCTCGCGAAGAACCACCCGCAGACGCGGATCTGACCGCCTCCGACCCGCGCACCCGGGCACGACGCCGCGCCATCCACAGGCCCTGCGGATGCCGCTCTCGTAGACTATGTTCGGAGAATCCCGCCCCACCGGCCCCGCCCCATCCCTGCGAGGGCCCGCAACCCGTTCCACGAACAGCGAGGTACAGCACCACGTGTCCGACTCACCGCGCGTGACTGCCGACGACGCTGAGCGTCCGCTCCGCATCCTCATCGGCGCCGACACCTTCGCGCCCGACGTCAACGGCGCCGCCCGGTTCGCCGAGCGACTCGCCGCCGGACTCGTCGAGCGCGGACACGACGTCCACGTCATGGCCCCGGCCGCGAGCCGCAAGCACGGCACGTGGAAGGAGGTGCACGAGGGGCAGGAGCTCACCGCGCACCGGCTGTACAGCTGGCGCTGGTACCCGCACGACTGGCTGCGCTTCGCCCTGCCGTGGCGCATCAAGCAGAACGCGGCGCGCGTGCTCGACCAGGTGAAGCCCGACGTGGTGCACTTCCAGTCCCACCTCGTCGTCGGGCGGGGGCTCTCGATCGAGGCCGCGAAGCGCGGCATCCGCATCATCGGCACCAACCACTTCATGCCCGAGAACATGCTCGAGTTCACGCTGATCCCGAAGGCGTGGCAGGACTGGGCGGTGGGCCTCGCGTGGAAGGCCGCACGGCGCACCTTCGGCAGGGCCGAGTCGGTCACCACCCCGACCCGGCGCGCCGCGGACTTCCTGGAGCGCTTCACCGGCCTTCGCGGCGTGCACGCGATCTCGTGCGGCATCGACGCGCACAACTACTTCCCGAACTGGCAGCCGCGCACCGAGAACCGCATCATCTTCGTCGGCCGGGTGACGGGGGAGAAGCAGATCGACGTGCTGCTGCGCGCGGTCACGCTGCTCCCCGCCGAGCTCGACGTCAAGGTCGAGATCGTCGGCGGCGGCGACCAGAAGCGCAACCTCGAGCACCTCGCGACCGAGCTCGGCATCGCCGATCGCGTGACCTTCACGGGCTATGTCACCGACGAGGAGCTCCGTGAGGCCTACCACCGGGCCTCCGTGCTCGCGATGCCGTCGATCGCGGAGCTGCAGAGCATCGTGACGATGGAGGCGATGGCCTCCGCGCTGCCCGTCGTCGCGGCGAACGCGATGGCGCTTCCGCACCTCGTGCACGACGGCGAGAACGGATACCTGTTCGCGCCCGGCAGCGCCGACGACCTGGCCGCGAAGCTCCGCCAGGTCCTCGAGGCCGCACCCGACGAGTACCGCGCCATGAAGGAGGCGTCGCTGCGATTCATCGCGACGCACGACATCCAGCGCACGATCTCGACCTTCGAGAATCTGTATCGTGGGAAGCCGGTGACCGACCCGGTCACCGACGTGGCGCCGGCCGCACTGCCCAAGTGATCCGACGCACGGGGCGGTAGCTCAGCCGGTCAGAGCAGTGGACTCATAATCCATCGGTCACGGGTTCAAGTCCCGTCCGCCCTACGAGGGCACGACGATCGTGCTCGCGTCGCAGCAGGGGGAGCAGCAGCGACCGGCCGCGACGACACGTCCC
>DASTSX010000135.1:0-10458 GCA_035760455.1 Gemmatimonadaceae bacterium
ATCTACATCGACAAGAAGTCGACGCCGGAGATCCGCGGGCAGGCGCAGGGGTTCTTCGTGCTCGTCACCTACGGCGTCGGCATGCTGATCGGTGCGCAGATCGCCGGCAACGTCTACAACCGCTTCCTCGCCGGCGCGGACGGCTTGACGCTGCCGCAGTGGAACCAGTTCTGGTGGCTGCCGGCGGCGTTCGCGGCCGCCGTGACGATCTTCTTCGCGCTGGCGTTCCGCGATCGGGTGGACGAGCGACGGGACGACGCGGCGAGGAGAGCGGCGTAAGGGCGCGCGTACCGGACGAACGGACGACCCGGACCGGTGTATGCACCTCGACCCCACGACACATCAGCATCCCCCACAGCGAACCCATGCATCGATCCATTGAACCGGGGCGTGCGTCCCGATCGGGACTGTTGACGCTCGCGCTCGCCGCTCTCGCCGGCGGGGCCGTGCTGTCCGCGCCGTCGCTCGCCGCCGCGCAGACCAAGACGACGGCGAAGAAGGCCACGACCGCGTCGAAGGCGCCGGCCAAGCCCGCCGCCAAGGCCGCCGCGGCCGCCAAGGAGCAGCTTCCCGACGGTAAGCAGGTCTATGCGACGACCTGCGCCGCGTGCCACCAGTCGACGGGTGAGGGTGTCGCCGGCGTCTTCCCGCCGCTCGCCGGAAGCGAGTGGGTGAGCGGCGACGAGGCCAAGCTCGCGCGCATCATCCTGCACGGCGTCACCGGCCCGATCGAGGTGGCGGGCGAGACCTTCAACGGCATGATGCCCCCCTGGGGCCCGACGATGAAGGACGCGGACATCGCCGCGGTGCTGACCTACGTGCGCAGCGCGTGGGGCAACAAGGCCGCGCCGGTCACGGCGGCAAAGGTCGCTAGCATCCGCGCGGCGACGAGCTCGCGCACGACACCGTGGACGGTGGGGGAGCTGGCGGCGGTGAAGTGAGTCGATGCGAAGTGCGCGATGCGCCGTGCGCAGTGCGAAACGGCCTCGGGAAGCAATCGCCTCCCGAGGCCGTTCCGCATCGCGTATCGCGCAACGCGCAACTCACTCCCGCGCGAACGCCGAATCGAACGCCGCGTGCGGCGGGCGGAAATCGACGCGCTTCACGTACGCGCACGCCTCGCGCGCCCCCGCCTCGCGGTCCATGCCGATGTCCTCCCACTCGATCGAGAGCGGGCCGTCGTAGCGCGCGGCGTTCAGGTGGCGGATGATCTCCTCGAACTTGATCTTGCCGCGGCCGATCGAGCGGAACTCCCAGTACCGCTCGGCGTGGCCGAACGGCAGGTGGCCGCCGAACACCCCGGACGGGCGCGGCGTGTCCGCCCACCACACGTCCTTCATGTGCGCGTGATAGATCCGGTCGGCGAAGCGGTCGATGAACGCCAGGTAGTCCACCCCCTGGTAGCCGAAGTGGCTCGGATCGTAGTTGAAGCCGAACGCCTCGCGCCGCCCCACGGCCTCGAGCGCGCGCTGCGCCGACGACACGTCGAAGGCGATCTCCGTCGGGTGCACCTCGAGCGCGAACCGCACGCCGACCTCATCGAACACGTCGAGGATCGGGTTCCAGCGCTTGGCGAAGTCGTCGTAGCCCGCGTCGAGCATCGCGTCCGGCACCGGCGGGAAGCTGTACAGGAGATGCCAGATCGACGAGCCCGTGAAGCCGGCCACCGTCTTCACGCCGAGCTTGGCCGCCGCGCGCGCCGTGTCCTGCATCTCCTTCGCCGCGCGCTGCCGCACCCCCTCGGCGTCGCCGTCCCCCCAGACGTGCGGCGGGATGATCGACTTGTGGCGCACGTCGATCACGTCGCACACGGCCTGGCCCACGAGGTGGTTGCTGATCGCGAACACCTGGAGCCCGTGCTTCGCGAGCAGGTCACGCCGGCCCTTCGCGTAGCCGTCCTCCTTCAGCGCACGCTGGACGTCGAAGTGATCGCCCCAACAGGCGAGCTCGAGCCCGTCGAAGCCGAACTCCTTCGCCTTCTGGGCGACCGTCTCGAGGGGGAGATCGGCCCACTGGCCGGTGAACAGGGTGACAGGTCGCGTCATGGGTCGCTAGAGGATTTGTAAGTTGCGCGAAGGTTACCGAGAGGCGATGGAGGGCTCAAGGCGGGCGCGCGGAGCGCGCCGTTTGCCAACCGACGAACCGCCTCTTAAGTCCGCCCCGCCAGCTCCTCCGCCGTCTGCTGATCCGTGATCAGCACGTCGATGATGTCCGACTTGAGCGCGGCGTGGATCGCGTCGACCTTGTCCGGGCCGCCGGCCACGGCCACGACGCGCGGCGCCTTGTGGAGCTGCTCGGCCGTGATGCCGAGGACGCGCTCGTCGAGGATGGACTGCACCGGCTTCCCCTCCGCGTCGAAGAAGCGGAGGGCGATGTCCCCCACCGCACCGGCCGCCAGCAGCGAGGCGTGCGTGCCCGGCGGCAGCGAATGGCCGTCGTTGAGCACCGGGTTGGAGGTGATCGACCCGATGCCGACGTAGACCGTGTCCAGTCGGTCGAAGTAGCGCAGCGCGGCCTGGACGTGCGGGTCGTGGCGCAGCACGTCGCGCACCTCGGTCGTGGCCACCACCCCGGGCACGGGGAAGAGTACCGGGGCCGCGCCGAGCAGTTGCGCCAGACGCCGGACGAGCTCGGCGGCGTACGCCTCGGCCGCCGGCGGACCGATCCCGCCCAGCGTCTGGACGACGTGCACCCCCTCCGTGGCCAGCGGGGCCATCGACTGCACCATCGCGCTCAGCGTCGTGCCCCAGGCGAGGCCGATCGTGTCGCCGGGGTGGACGGTGCGGGCGAGATACGCCGCCGCCGCCGCCCCGATCTGGCGGCGCATCAGGTCTGCGCCGGTGCCCGGCTCCATCGCCACGACGCGCACCACCTCGAGCCCGTAAAGCTCCTCCAACCGCGACTCGAGGTCGATGAGCAGGCCGCGCGGTGGCGAGATCGTGATCTGGACGATCCCCTGGTTCTGCGCGTCGCGCAGCAGGCGCGAGACCGCGGGTCGCGAGAGACGGAGCCGTTCGGCGATCTCCTGCTGCGTCTGATCACGCAGATAGTAGAGCGTGCTGACTTTGCTGAGGAGATACAGATCGGGAGCGGAGCGGGGGCGTGGCATCGCAGCCAAGTTACCGCGTGGTAGGGACGCGGCAACCACGGCCAGCGTCGCCGGACCATCGCGCGTTAGCTTGACAGCACTCGGGACGGCGCTAGAACTAGCCGCCCGCACCCACAGCCATGCATCGACATTCCCGCCCCCTGCTCGCTCTGCTCGCGATCGCCGCGTCGGCGTGCGCCTCCACGCCGCGCGCCGCGACCACCGCGACGACGAGCGCCGTCGCCGACGGGCACTACGTCTTCTCCTACTTCAAGGGCAACGGTGAGGATGGGCTGCATCTCGCCTACAGCACGGACGGCCTGAAGTGGCGCGCGCTCAACGGCGACAGCGCGTTCTTCAAGCCCACGGTCGGTAAGGAGAAGCTCACGCGCGACCCCTCGATCGTGCGCGCGCCCGACGGTACCTACCATATGGTGTGGACGGCGGGGTGGAACGAGCACGGGTTCGGCTACGCGCGGTCGAAGGACCTGATCACGTGGACGAACGAGACGTACGTCCCGGTGATGGCGCACGAGCCGAAGGCGATGAACACATGGGCGCCCGAGATCTTCTACGACGAGCCCAGGCATCGCTACCTGATCTACTGGGCGACGACGATCCCGGGTCGCTTCAAGGGCGATGACGTCGGTGGCGGCGGCAAGTACAACCACCGCATCTATTACGTCACGACGAAGGACTTCACGGCGTTCTCGAAGGCGAAGATCCTCTACGACCAGAACTTCAGCGTCATCGACGCCTTCATCATCCGCGACGGCGACCGTCACGTGATGTTCCTCAAGGACGAGACCGAGCAGCCGCCGCAGAAGAACATCAAGCTGGCGTACGCGAAGGGTAGCCCCGACGAGTACTGGAGCTACCCGTCGACGCGCATCACGGGCGACTACTGGGCCGAAGGGCCGTCGGTGCTGCGCGTCGGCAACCGGTGGATCGTCTACTTCGACCGCTACCGCGAGCACCGTTACGGTGCGCTCCATTCCACCGATCTGCGCTCGTGGGGGGAGATCACCAGCCAGCTCGTCGTGCCGCAGGGGATGCGTCACGGCACGGCCTTCCGCGTGCCCGCGGCGGACGCCGAGCGCCTGCTGGCGCGCGAGCGCCGATGACCGGAAGCGCCCGATGATCCGCAAGGCCTTCCGCATGGCGGTGAACCCGAGCGAGTTCGAGGAGTACGAGCGCCGGCACTCGCCCATCTGGCTGGAGCTGCAGGACGTGCTGCGCGCGCACGGCGCGCACGACTACTCGATCTTCCTCGACGAGACCGACGGCAGCCTGTTCGGCTACGTCGAGATCGAGGACGAGGCGCGCTGGAACGCGATCGCCGAGACGGAGGTGTGCCGGCGGTGGTGGACGCACATGCGCGACATCATGCCGACCAATCCCGACGACAGCCCGCGCAGCCGCCCCCTGCGTGAGGTCTTCCACCTCGATTGATGGCTTGCGTGCGCCGCGCGCTTCCTCTCGTCGTGTCGCTGGCCGTCGTCGCCGCATGCACCGGCTCGGCGAGCCACGCCGGCAACGTGCCGACGGTCGCCCTGCGCGACGTGGAAGAGCTGCGCGTCACGCATTCCGCGCCGCTGCGCGACACGTACGTGAAGCGCATCGCGCGCCAGAGCTTCTGATGGCCGGGGTCCGGGATCAGAGGGGCCGGGGCCGAACTGATCGGCGCGGAGGTCGCGGAGACGACACGGCGAGACGCGGAACGGACTGGGACGGGCCGCGGCGCGTCGCGGGCGTCGATGCAGACCCCAAGGCCTTCCTTCTGGAGGTGTGATGCAGAGGAGCGCCGTGCAGCCTCGACCAACTCGACCCGGAGCGCTGTTCTCCGCGCACTCCGCGGCGCTCCGCGCCCTCCGCGTCAGTCTGTTGCCCTGGCTGCGCGGGAGCGCGACGGCGGGCCGAGTTGCGTCATTACCATATCTCCCTAGAGCCATGACGTGTTCGCATCGACAGCGGCAGTCGTTCGCGCTTCTCCTGGTCGCCGCGCTGGGATGCACCGGCGCGCCGCGCACCCCCGCGCCGAAGTCGAGCGCGGCGAGCGGCACTCCCGCCGAGCGACCGCTCGTCGCGCGGGCGCAGCCGGACATCCCGCTCTGGGCGAGCGGTGCCCCCGGAGCTCGGGGCACGACGCCGGCGGACCAGCCGATCCTCACGCCGTACCTGCCCCCCGCGGGCACGGCGAACGGCGCCGCGGTCGTCATCTTCCCGGGCGGCGGCTACCAGCATCTCTCCATGCAGAAGGAGGGAAGCGATATCGCCCACTGGCTCGCCGGTGCCGGCGTCACGACGTTCGTCGTGCGCTACCGGCTCGGCCCCGCCTACCGTCATCCGACGATGCTCGGCGACGCGCAGCGCGCGATCCGCACGGTGCGCGCGCGCGCCGCGGAGTGGAGCGTCGATCCGCGGCGGCTGGGCGTGATCGGCTTCTCGGCGGGCGGGCACCTCGCGTCCACCGCCGGGACCCACTTCGACGCGGGCAACCCGTCGAGCGCCGACCCGATCGAGCGCGCGAGCGCGCGACCCGACTTCCTGCTGCTGCTCTACCCGGTGATCACGATGCGCGACTCGATCACCCATGGCGGATCGCGGCGCAACCTCATCGGCGCCGACGCCGCACCCGAGCTCGTCCGCCTCCTGTCGAACGAGACCCAGGTGTCGCCCCAGACTCCGCCGACCTTCCTCGTGCACAGCACGGATGACAAAGCGGTCCCGGTGGAGAACTCGCTACTGTTCTACGAGGCACTGAAGAAGAACGGCGTACCGGCGGAGATGCACGTGTTCGAGCACGGAGGCCACGGCTTCGGGCTCGCGCCCAGGGATCCCGTGCTGTCCGCCTGGACCACCCTGTGCGAGGCGTGGATGCGCCGCCACGGCTGGCTCACCACGAGGCGATGAGCGCTGTTCCCTCCGACGCCGAGTCGCGGCGTCGCTTCCTTCGCCGTTCGGCCGGCGTGCTGCTCGCGCTGGCCGGTGTCGCGCGCGCGCGGCCGGCCGAGGCGCGCGGGCTGCGCGGCGTGGGCGCGTCGGGCGGCGTGCATCCGACGCCGCGGCCCGGGATCGACGCATCGAAGGTCCTCACCCGCGCCCAACTCACCGAGCATCCGGCGGCCGAGCCCGTCTTCGCTATGATCCGGAAGATCCCGCAGATCGCCGACGGGATCCGGTGCCAGTGTGGCTGCGCGGAGCTCCCCGAGTTCTATTCCCTGCTGTCGTGCTTCGAGGCCGACGGCATGGCGCAGCACTGCGTGATCTGTCAGGGCGAGGCCAGGCTCGCGTTCCGGATGCACGGCCAGGGCAAGTCGCTCGAGCAGATCCGCGCCGCCATCGACGAGAAGTTCGCCCAGTGACCGCGCGCCGCGTGGCGCACCGCGGAGTACGCATCCCGAACCGCTGGCTGCCCATGCGCCGTCTGCTCGCCGCCCCGCTGCTCGTCGTGCTCGCCGCTCCCTCTGCCGCGTGCGCGCAGATCCGCGCCAGCGAGCACTTCACCCTCACCCAGCGCGTGAGCACCACGACGATCTCGCTCGAGGGCGATCGGCCGGTGGCGCGCGGCCGCACCCTGTTCGGCAACGGGGCGGTCGTGAAGTGGGGCGAGGTGTGGACGCCGGGCGCGAACTGGGCGACGACGATCGACGTCGACCGCGACGTGAAGATCGACGGCCAGCCGCTCCCCAAGGGAAAGTACTCGCTCTGGCTCACGCCGCAGGCGCCGCCGGCGGCGTGGACGCTGGCCTTCTCCCGCAAGGTGCGCCAGTTCCACACGCGTCACCCCGCAAAGGAGGACGAGCAGCTCAGCGTCGCGGTGAAGCCGGAGCAGGTCGGCATGCACATGGAGACGCTCGCCTGGTACCTGCCCGTCGTCACTCCCGAGGGGGCGACGCTGCGCATGCACTGGGGCACGACGGCGATCTCGGTGCAGGTCGGCGTGGACATGCCGCGCATCGTGACCCTGCCGAGCGAGGAGCTGCCGGCCTACGTCGGGACCTACGCCACGAAGGTCACCCCGCGGAACGGCGGCGCGCCGTACGATGTCGACATCGTCGTGCGCGACGACGCCGGCACGCTCAAGATCAAGGCGCTGAAGCGCGACATCTTCGGCGAGGAGGTCGTCATGGTCCCCGTCGTCGACGGCCGCTTCCACGTCGCGTACGCGCAGGTCGGCACCTTCAAGGGGCAGTACTTCACCGAGCCCGGGATGATCTTCGCGTTCAGGAAGGTCGACGGGCACGCGCGGACCCTCGAGCTGTACGGCTACGACGATCAGGTGGTGGGACGAGGGGAGCTGGTGAGATAGCGCGGGTGCGCGGGTGCGCCTTGCGCGGGTGCGTAACTACACCTGCCTCGGACGCAGACGCTTCCCGAGGCCGTTGCGCACCGGCGCATAGCGCACCCGCGCATAGCGCCCCTGCGCCCCCGCGCACCCGCGCAGCACGCATCACGCAACAGGCAGATACACGTGCACCGACGTCCCCACGCCGAGCGTGCTGTCGATCCAGATGTAGCCCTGTGACTGCTTGACGATGCCGTACACGGTGGCGAGCCCGAGTCCCGTGCCGCTGCCCGGCTGCTTGGTCGTGAAGAACGGCTCGAACACATGCGCGCGCGTCTCGGGCGACATCCCATGGCCGTGGTCGGTCACTGTCCAGCGCACGTACTCGCCGGGGACGACGGCGATCCCCGTGACCTGCTCGCTGAACGTCTCGGGAGTCACCGTCTCGCGCGCCGTCTCGAGCTCGATCACGCCGCCGTCGGGCATCGCATCGCGTGCGTTGACGAGCAGGTTCATGAGGATCTGCTCCACCTGGCCGCGGTCGGCGAGGACGTTGGGCACGTCGCCCAGCCGCCACTCGAACGCGATGCCGGGGCCGAGCATGCGCGAGATCATCTGTCCCGCGGTGCGCAGCGCGTCGTTGAGGTCGAACGGGCGGATGTCGAGCGACTGCGTCCGGCTGAACGCGAGCAGCTGGCGCGTGAGCGTGGCGGCGCGATCGCACGCTTCGATGATCGAGTTCAGGTCGTCCTGCACCGGTTCCGCCGAGGGCAGATCGTCGATCACCAGCTCCGTGTTGGCGCGGATGACCGTGAGCAGGTTGTTGAAGTCGTGCGCGATGCCGCCGGCGAGCTGCCCGACCGCGTCCATCTTCTGCGACTGCCGCAGCCGCGCCTGGAGCAGCCGGTCCTCCGTGACGTCGCGCGTGATGGCGAGCACGGAGCGCTCGCCGTCCACGATGAACGTCTCGACCGACACCACGGCCCAGCGCCATTCGGTGCTGTCCTCGCGCCGGTACTGGAGCGCCACGTCGCGCACGCGACCGTCGCGCTCGATGCGCGTGATGAGCTCGCGCTGCTCGTCGGGCTTGAGGACGATGCCGAGATCGTGCAGGCTCCGACCCTCGATCGTCGCGAGGTCGCAGCCGGTGAGCGTGCACCACGCGGGGTTCGCATTGAGGATCGTGCGATCGCGCGCCCGGACGATCACGATGCCGTCGGGGCTCGCCCGGAACGCCGTGGCGAACTTCTCCTCCGCGTGCGCGAACGCGCGCTCGGCGGCGGCGCGCTGCGACACGTCGGTCGCCACGCATTGCGCCACCTCGACGCCACCGATCGTCACTGGCAGCGTCATCACCTCGACGTCGAGCAGGGTGCCGTCGATCTTGCGGAAGCGGCCGTGCCGCAGCGGTGCCGTGGCGTGCGAGCCTTCCACGGCGGCGATCCGCTCGCGCACCAGTGGCACCTCCTCCTCGGACGAGAACAGCTCGACGTCGCGACCCAGCCACTGCTCGCGCGACGTGGCGCCGAGACCTTCCTGGCCCGCGCGGTTCAGGTACACGAAGCGCCCATGCCGCAGCAGCGCCACCATCACGGGCAGCTCCCCGAAGACGGCGTCGTACGACGCGAGGCTCTCCGGCGGCAGCGCTTCCATCGAGGGGCGGTCGTGTTCGGACATGACGGAGCGGTTGTGTATTCGGCGCGAACGTGGGGCATCCGGGGTCGGCGCGCAAGCCGCGTCCGCCAGCGGCACACCCTCCCCGCGCGCAATCGTCGACGCCGGAACGATTCGCCGACCCGTTCGTCCCTACATAAGGAAGGGGCGCCGAGGGACGGCGCCCGGCCCTCCCCGTGCGACCGTCGTGATCAGACTCTCTCCACCGCGCCTCCGCGCCGCCGCGACAATGCTCGCCGTCGGCGCGCTCCCCCTGCTCGTCGCCGCGACGCGGCCCGCCGAACGAGGTGCACCGCGCGCGCCGAGCGCCGGCATCGTTCCGGGCTCCTACGTCGCGGTGCTCGCCAACGGCCAGAAGCTTCCCTGGACCACGCAGGTGCCCGCCGTGAAGGGGCTCGTGCATTGGGCGCGCCTCGATCTCGCCGTGCTGCGGCTCAACCCGAACGGCCGCTACACGCTGAGCTACCGGTACGCCCAGGAAGTGGTCGACACCAGGCAGCCGCTCGAGATGCCCCCCGCGCGAGACGAGCTCTCCGTCGGCCGATACTCCGATCGGGGGAAGACGTTGACGTTCGTGCCCACCCCATCGCCGGGCCGCACCGCACGTACGGTCACGGCGCAGGTGGTGGGGCCCGACATCTTCCTCGACAAGACGGTGTACGTCGGCGAGCGCCCCTTCCGCGTACGGCTGCTCTTCCGGCGGGATCCCTCACTCTGGTGATCGTGCAGTGACGCCCTCCGACTCGTCCTACCGCATCGCGCCACGCCTCGCGCTCGTCGCCGGCGTCGGGCTCGCCGTGCTGCCTCGCCTCGCGGCCGGCGCCGCATCCGCCGAGCTGCGGTGGCTGGCGATCGGCGTCGTCGCGGCGCTGGGCGTCATCGCGCTGACGCGGTTCGCCGCGCGCGATACCGGCGCACCCGCGCCGGCAGCGATCGGCGACGCGGTGGCGCTCGGCGCGCTCGCGCTCGCGTTCCCCTCGCCGGCGATCGCGGCGCTGGCCGTCGTGGCGATCGTAGTGCACGCACGGCGCGGCGCGCCGATGCTCGCCCTGGTGGCGTCGGTGCTCGGCTACGCCGCGGCAGTGCTCGTGCGACTCGTCGGCGGTGCACTGCCCGCCGGCGCGGGCGCGGATGCGATCGGCGCGGCCGTGCTGATCGTGGTGGCGGGGATCGCCGTCCTCGCGGCGACGCCCGCGGCCGAGGACGAAGCGCGCGAGGCGAAGGCGCGTGCGTCGTCGCCCGGACTCGTCTCGCTCGCGCGCGAGTCGGAGGAGGCGGTGGCGATCTCGCAGACGCTCGGTGGCGCGGTGTCGGAGCTCGATGAGATCGGGCGCACCTTCTCGACGACGCTGGAGGATCTGGAGGTCGAGCTCGAGCGGCAGCGGAGCTTCACGCACGACGGCACGCG